>NZ_JBWLUZ010000037.1:0-45635 GCF_057784325.1 Mesorhizobium sp. CNPSo 4689 | reverse complement strand
CCAGATCAAGGCCCACGGTGGTAATCTGCATGGCGGATGGCTCCTTAGCTCGGGTTGCCTGACAGCAAACCCACTGTGGCACTGTGATGCCGGGAGCGGGAGCCATCCACCTCATCTGCTTTCAGGAACCGGCAAAAGTTATCTCTACGGACGACATGCGGCGCAAAGCGGCCAACGCGGTGCCGCAGTCGAATGTCTGCTTTCGGGCAACGGTCAGCAACGTCGTTGCGGCCAAGATGGAGGTCGAACCAGTCGTTCGGAATGATTGGGTCTTGACCCACCTTACGCAGCGCGCTTGGGTTCCAACGCGAACGGGCTGAGGCCGAGCCAGGTCTGCATCTTCCTGCCGATGGCCTGGTCGCCGGTCAAGGCGACCTTCGCACCGGCCTTCTCGACCGTCGTCAGCCCCATCCAGATCGCCGTCATCGTGTGCAGGTCGGTCGAGACATAGAGGTCAACCTCGAAGCCCGGATCGTACCAGCACAGGTCGACCTCGCCATGCTTCTCGACGATCAGCCACCACGAGCGTTTGGACGCCGGTAGCTCCTGATACAGAAACTGTATCACGGTCCGTCCCTCGGGCAGGGGCGAGGGGTTCAGATTGCGGGAGATTGGCAGCTCCGACGCGCCGCCACCTCACACCGGCACTTCCAGCCCGACCTTCACCCGGTCCATGGCGACGAAGGTGCGGAAGCGTTTGACGTTGTTGTTCTCGAAGAACAGCCGCCGGGTCAGCGCCTCATAGTCGGCCATCGTCGCGACGGTGATGACGAGGATGAAGTCGGCATCTCCCGTCACATAGTAGCATTGCTGCACCTCGGGCACGGCGATGAAGCTGCGCTTGGCGGCGTCGATCAGCTCGGCCCGTTCGCTCTCCACCTCCACCTCGACGAACAGTGTGATCGGATGGCCGACCTTGGCCGGGTCGACCAGCGCGACATTGGCGCGGATGATGCCGGTTTCCTCCATGCGCTTGATGCGCCTTTGCACGGCCGGCGCCGACAAATTGACCGCTTCGCCGATGACCCGCTGCGGCGTCGTGTTGTCCTTCTGCAGGATGGCGAGGATGGCGCGGTCGAAGCTGTCGAGGCTTTGCGAAGCGGGCATGGCGACATCCAGACGAAACAAACTTGCAATCAGATGGTCGAAACAGAGCGCAATTCTCATCCGCCTTGCAATAGATTTCAGCGCTCAAGGGAATAGACCATGCTGCTGCTCAACCGCCGTCCTGAACATCGCCAGCCGCTGGTGGCGGCCGACGCCTCTGCGCTCGGCCTTGCCGGGGCCACCGAGGCCGAGCGTTTCCTCTGCCTGCGCGAGAACCATGCCGAAACGCCGCTGCATGCGCTGCCGGCGCTGGCCGCCGAACTCGGCGTCGGCTCGCTGCACGTCAAGGATGAAGGTTTGCGGCTCGGGCTCGGCAGCTTCAAGGCGCTGGGCGGCTCCTATGCCGTCATCCGGCTGGTGCTGGAGGAGGCTTCAAAACGGCTCGGCCGGACTGTCGACGTCACTGAGCTGAATGAAGCCGACGTGCGCGCCATTGCCGCCGGCATGACCTTCGTCTGCGCAACCGACGGCAATCACGGCCGCTCGGTGGCGCAGGGTGCCGGCCTGGTCGGTGCCCGCTCGGTGGTCTTCGTCCACTCCGGCGTCAGCGCCGAACGTGTAGCGGCAATCGCGCGCTTCGGCGCCGAGATGGTGCGGGTCGACGGTGGCTATGACCATTCGGTGAGGCAAGCCGCCGAGATCGCCGCCGCGCGCGGCTGGACCGTCGTCTCCGACACATCCTGGCCGGGCTATGAGCGCATTCCCGGCCTGGTCATGCAGGGCTACACGGTGATCGTGCGCGAGGCGCTGCGGCACCTGCCCAAGCCACCCACCCATGTCTTCCTGCAGGCCGGCGTCGGCGGTTTCGCTGCGGCCCTAGCAGGCCATCTCGCCGTCGTGCTCGGCGAGGACAGGCCGACGGTGACGGTGGTCGAGCCCGCGCGGGCGGCCTGCATCTACGCCACCGCCGAGGCCGGTCGTCCGGTGAAAATCCCGCATGATGAGCCGACCGTGATGGCGATGCTCGAATGCTACGAGGCTTCGCCGGTTGCCTGGCGCGTGCTGTCCAGGGTCGGTGATGCCTTCATGACGGTCGAGGAGGACGACGCGGTGGCGGTGATGAACCGGCTGGCGCGGCCCTCTGGGGACGATCCGGCGATCGTCTCCGGCGAGAGCGGCGGGGCAGGGCTCGCCGGGCTTATCCGCGCCGCGGCGTCGCGCGACACGCGGGCAGCCCTCGGCCTCGATGCAGGTTCCCGCGTGCTGGTTATCAACACCGAAGGCGCCACCGATCCCGGCCGCTATGCCGAGCTGGTCGGCATGGCGCCAGAGGATGTCCTGCTGCAGACTGCGTGAAGGCGGATGACCATGGCCGAACTCGATCAGGAAAACCTCCATCGCGACATGACCGCATGGCGGCATGAATTGCACGCCCATCCCGAATTCGGCTTCGAGGAGAAGCGCACCGCGGCCTTCGTCGCGCAAAAGCTGCGCGAGTTCGGGCTGGAGGTCGCCGAGGGGGTCGGCGGCACCGGCGTCGTCGGCACGCTGACCAAGGGCAGCGGCAACCGCGCGATCGCGCTGCGTGCCGACATGGATGCCTTGCGCATCGCCGAACAGGGCACGATGACCTACCGCTCGCAGACCCCTGGTACCATGCATGCCTGCGGCCATGACGGCCACACGTCGATGCTGCTGGGTGCTGCCAAACTGCTGGCCGGCGAAGGCGGCTTCGACGGTACGGTGCGCTTCATCTTCCAGCCGGCCGAGGAGTGGGGCAGGGGCGCGCTCGCCATGCTGGACGATGGCCTCATCGAGCGCTTCCCCTTCGAGGAGATTTTTGGCCTGCACAACATGCCGGGCCTGCCGGTCGGCCATTTCGAGACCCGCGCCGGGCCGATCATGTCGGCGGAGGACAATTTCGAGATCGTGCTGAAAGGCGTCGGCGGCCATGCGGCGCGGCCGCATTCCGGCAGCGAGACACTGGTCGCCGCCTGCGCTTTGGTCACCGCCCTGCAGACCATCGTCTCGCGCCGGCTGAGCCCGGCCGATATCGGCGTCGTCTCGGTGACCGAGCTGATCACCGACGGCACCCGCAACGCGCTGCCCGGGCTGGCCCGCATCCTCGGTGACGCCAGGAGTTTCCGGCCCGAAGTCAGCGCCGCGATCGAGAAGCAGATGCGCAAGATCGCCGAAGGCACCGCGCTGGCGCACAATGTTTCGGCCGCGGTCACCTACACGCGCGAATTCGTGCCGCTGGTCAACGATGCCGCACTGGTCGACGAGGCCTTCGTGGCGGCCAGGAGCGTGCTCGCCGGCGATGCCGTAGGCGTCGCGGCGGAGCCGATGACCGGCTCGGAAGACTTCGCCCGCTTCCTGACCCATGTGCCGGGCTGCTTCGTCTTCCTCGGCAACGGCGATAGCGCGCCGCTGCATAATCCGGCCTACGACTTTAACGACCAGGGACTGCTGCATGGCGCGCGTTTCCACGCGGCGGTGGTTAGGAGGCGGCTGCCGGGGTGAGGTCGTAGCCGGCGAGCCGAGAGGCCGAAATGTCGGCGCTTGAACACCCCCCTCTGTCCTGCCGGACATCTCCCCCTCAAGGGGGGAGATTAGATTTCACTTCGGCTTTCGCCAATCTCAAGCACTGCAGGAAGGCCGGAGCTGCCAATCTCCCCCCTTGAGGGGGAGATGTCCGGCAGGACAGAGGGGGGCGCGAAGGAACGCGACACAGGGTGAGTGGCCCCAAGACTCCTAAATCCCATCGCCCGTCTTCTCGATCTCCTGCAGATAAAAGACCTTGCTCGGCTGCAGATGGTCGACGCAGAGCTGGGCCAGCACCCAATTGTCCTTGCGCTTCATCGCCTCGATCATGAACCAGTGGTGCTGGCGCGAGACTTCGAGCTTGTCGCGATCGGCCAGCGAATTCGCCCGCACCGGCAGGCTGAGCCGCATGTAGTGGTCGATCGACGACACCAGATAGTCATTGCCGCAGGCCGAGAACATGGTCAGGTGGAACCGGTCATTGGCCTCATGGATGCCGCGCAGATAGTGGGCGTCGACATGGGCGCTGTAGACCCGGTGGATCTCCATCAGCTCCGCGATCAAGGCATCGCTGGCCGGCAGCGGGATCATCAGCGCTGCCTGGCGCTGCAACAGTTCGCGCACCTCGTAGATCTGCCGCACCTCGTCCGGCGACAGGCGCCTGACCATCGCGCCCTTGTTGCGCTCGCGGGTGACGACGCCGAGTTTTTCCAGCTGGTAGAGCGCCTGGCGGATTGTGTGGCGCGAGACCGGGAAGCGGGCGAGCAGCACGTCCTCGACCAGCCGCGTGCCGGGCGCCAGCTTTCCGAAGATGATGTCTTCCTCCAGCGCCTTAACGACGTCGGCTTCCTTGCCGCCATAGTCTGCCATGTTGAGCATTGTGTCGTCCTCGCGCCGTCTTGTGGGCCACTCTAGCCGCAGACCGAGCCTTCCCGCAACTTGCAGCAAGGGCTTCACATAATCGATAATATGTGCGCATAGGCAAGGGATATTGCCTGATTTGGCGTATCTGGTAGAAATCGGAAGCAAGGATTATTGACAATAATGGCCGCTTGCCTATGGTGCGACGTCAGCGGTGGCCCTCGCTCCGGCGACGCGGTCCCGATGTCTGCGCAAATTTGAGTCCACAGGTGTCGATTGGTCTATCGCGGCCTCAGAAAGGGAGTGACCAGCTACGGCGACGCGGCCTTTTCGCTGTTTCTGCGCAAGGCCTTCATCAAGGCCGCCGGCTACTCCGACGATGCGCTGGACCGGCCGATCGTCGGCATCGTCAACACCGCCAGCGACTACAATCCCTGCCACGGCAATGCGCCGCAGCTGATCGAGGCGGTCAAGCGCGGCGTCATGCTGTCGGGTGCGCTGCCGATGGTGTTCCCGACCATCTCGATCCACGAATCCTTCGCCCACCCGACCTCGATGGTGCTGCGCAATCTGATGGCGATGGACACCGAGGAGATGATCCGGGCGCAGCCGATGGATGCTGTCGTGGTCGTCGGCGGTTGCGACAAGACCTTGCCGGCGCAGATCATGGGCGCGATCAGCGCCGACCTGCCGACGGTCGTGGTTCCGGTCGGGCCGATGGTGGTCGGCCATCACAAGGGCGAGACGCTCGGCGCCTGCACCGACTGCCGCCGGCTCTGGTCGGGGCATCGCGCCGGCGAGATCGACGCCGCCGAGATCGATCTGGTCAACGGCCGGCTGGCCCCGTCCGTCGGCACCTGCATGGTGATGGGCACCGCCAGCACCATGGCCATCATCGCCGAGACCATCGGCCTCACCGTGTCCTTTGGCGCCTCGATTCCGGCGCCGCTGGCCGAGCGGGTCCGTTCGGCCGAAGCATCGGGCCGGGTCGCCGCCGCGCTTGCCGTCAGCGGCAGGCCGTTTCCCAGCGAACTCGTCACCCCGGCAGCACTGCGCAACGCCATGGTCGTCATGCAGGCTATCGGCGGCTCGACCAACGGCATCATCCATCTCGCCGCGATCGCCGGCCGGGCAGGGTACGCGATCGATCTTGCCGAGTTCGACCGGATCGGCCGCGAGGTTCCAGTGCTGGTCGACCTGAAGCCTTCGGGCGAGCACTACATGGAGCATTTCCACGAGGCGGGCGGCGTGCCGCGCCTGCTCGCCGAACTCACCGGCTTCCTCGATCTCACGGTGCCCGTCATCGGCGGCGGCACGCTTGCCGACAGGGTGATGAAGCGCGAGCACATGCACGACCAGCATGTCATCCGGCCGCTCGGCCGGCCGTTGAAAGCGCAAGGCGCCATGGCCGTGCTGTCGGGCAATCTCTGCCCGCGCGGCGCCGTCATCAAGCATTCGGCGGCGTCGCCCGCGCTGATGCAGCACACCGGCCGCGCCGTGGTTTTCGAATCGGTCGCCGACCTTGCCGAGCGCATCGACGATCCCGATCTCGACGTCGCCGCCGACGATGTGCTGGTGCTGCGCAATGCCGGGCCGAAGGGCGCGCCCGGCATGCCGGAGGCCGGCTACATTCCGATCCCGAAGAAGCTCGCCGCCGAAGGCGTCAAGGACATGGTCCGTCTGTCGGATGCGCGCATGAGCGGCACCGCCTTCGGCACCGTCATCCTGCATGTATCGCCGGAAGCCGCCGCGGGCGGTCCGCTCGCTTTGGTGCGCGACGGCGATCGGATCAAGCTCGATGTCGCCGGGCGGCGCATCGACGTTCTCATCGACGACGCGGAACTGGCCAGGCGCGCCGCCGCGGCACGCCCCGCCGTCGAGCGGCCCGAACGCGGCTATGCCCAGCTCTACCATGACCACGTGCTGCAGGCCGACCAGGGCTGCGACTTCGATTTCCTCGTCGCCAGGCCGGCGCACGGCGAGGGGGCTGACGAATGAACGCGGAACGGCCCGGGATCAGGACGGAACCACGGCTCTGCCTGCCGCCGCTGACGCCGGTGCGGCGCGACGCCAACCGCCTGCCGCCGGGAACCTGCGACACCCACGCCCATGTCTTCGGGCCGGTCGCGCGCTTCCCGCTCGACCCTGGCCGCGGCTACACGCCTTCGCCGGTCACCATCATCGACTACCGCCGGGTCATGGACGCCTATGGCATCGAGCGCGCGGTGCTGGTGCACCCGAGCGTCTACGGCTTCGACAACAGCGTGCTGTTCGAAGCGTTGGAGACCATGCCCGACAGGCTGCGCGGCGTGGCGGTGATTTCGCCCAAGGCGCCCGAAACCTTGTTCGCCTCGGCGCACCGGCTCGGCGTGCGCGGCCTGCGCATCAATCCGCGCAATCCGGCCGGCCTGTCGATGAAGGATTTTCACGCTGTCGCCGAGCGCGTCAAGCCGTTTGGCTGGCACATCCAGCTGCAGGTCGACATCGAGGATTTTTCCGATCTCGGCCACGTCGTCGCCGCTGCGGACGTTCCCGTCATCATCGACCATTTCGGCTTCCCCGAGCTGGCGCGCGGCCCCGATGGCCGTGCCTTTGCCGAGCTGGTCGAACTGGCGGCCGCCGGAAAATGCATCGTCAAGATGTCGGCGCCGTATCGCGTCGCCCCGGATCGCTACGCCGCGCTCAAGCCTTTCGTCGAGCGCCTCGTCGACCGCGCACCGGCCGCGCTGATCTGGGCGCTCGACTGGCCGCACACCGAATGCTTCGAGGCGGTGCCCGACGACGGCGCCATTCTCGACCTCGTCTGGGACTGGCTGCCCTCGGAAGACCTGCGCCGGCAGGTGCTCGTCGACACGCCGCGAAACCTGTTCTGGGCAGACGGCGAGCCCGCTTCAACCAAAGCCTCCGGATCCAAAGCATGAAGACCCTGAAAGGCGTCATTGCCGCCACGCCCACGCCGCTCAATGCCGACCTGTCGATCGACACCGACCGCCTGATCGGCCATTGCCGCTGGCTGCTCGGCGACGGCGGCTGCGACGGCATCAATTTGCTCGGCACCACCGGTGAGGCGACCTCGTTCTCGGTCGAGCAGCGCATCGCCGCGATGCGGGCGGTGGCGCAATCAGGCGTTCCGCTGCAGCGCATGATGGTCGGCACAGGCGCCTCGGCGCTGGCCGACGCGGTGGCGCTGACCAGGGCCGCGCGGGAGCTGGGTTTCGCGGGAGCGCTGCTTCTGCCGCCCTTCTACTACAAGGGCATCGATGCCGAGAGCCTGGCCAATCATGTCGGCGAGGTGATCGCCAATGCCGGCCCGTTCGGCCTGAAGATCTACCTCTACCACATCCCGCAAAACACCGGCGTGCCCTTCGCCGCCGAAGCCATTGCACGGCTGCGCGAGCGCTATCCCGACATCGTCGTTGGCCTCAAGGATTCTTCCGGCGACATCGCCTTTTCGCGCTCCTTGGCCGTGCAGTTTCCGGGCTTCGACGTCTTTCCCAGTTCCGAAGGCAGCCTGACCGAATGGAAGAGCTCGCGCTTTGCCGGCTGCATCTCGGCCACCACCAACGTCACCGGCGCGCTGTCGCAGATCGCCTGGTCGGATCCCGACAGCGAGAAGGGCCGCCAGGCGGCGGCTTCGGCGATGGCCATTCGCGGCGTGCTCGGCGGCTTCCCGCTGATGGCGAGCGTCAAGGCGGCATTGGCCGCAATGACCGGCGATGGCGGCTGGGAGCGGCTGATGCCGCCGCTGCGCCGCCTGTCGCCGGCCGAGCGGGCAGAACTGTTTTCGCGGCTGGGCAAGACCGATTTCGCCGCACAGCACGCGCCGGCCACGACCGGCTGAGACACGGAGTCTACGGAGCAGAAAAGGGAGGTCCGTCGGAGGAGTTCGAAAATCCAGCGCGCCGGCCGGACCTCGGGCGCGCATCGCAGGAAAAACATCAACGGAGGAGAACGGAAATGAAAAGACGTACATTCATCGCACTCGCCGCGGCAGCGGCGGCAGCAACGACCATCAGTGTTTCGCCCGTCTTCGCGCAATCGAAGGAGATCGTCTACCTCGCGCCTGCGCTCGACGTGCCGTTCTGGCGCACCGTGGCCAAGGGCGTCGAGGCCGGCGCCAAGGAAGGCGGCTACTCCTTCCAGGCGCTGGAAGCACAGAACAACGCGCAGAAGCAGCTCACCAATGCGCAGGACGCGATCACCCGCGGCGTCGCCGGCATCGTGATTTCGCCGACCGATTCCTCGACCGCGCCGAGCGTCCTGAAGCTCGCCGCCGCCGCCAAGATCCCGGTCGTCATTTGCGACATCGGCACCACCGAAGGCGAATATGTCTCCTTCATCGCCTCCGACAACACGGCCGGCGCCAAGGGTGTCGGCGAGGCGGTTGCCGCAGCGGCGAAAGCCAAGGGCATGAAGGAAGCGCCCTACGGCATGATCACCATATCGCTCGCCCGCATCAACGGCCAGAAGCGCACCGACGGCTTCCGCTCGGCGATGGAGGCAGGCGGCTACGGCAAGGAGATCGCGCTGCAGCAGATGCAGGCCTACACGGCCGACGAATCCTTCAAGTTCGCGCAGGACATGCTGACCGGCAATCCGAACCTGAAGGCGATGTTCATCGAGGCCGACACGCCGGCCATGGGCGCGCTGCGCGCCATCAAGGCCAGCAACCGCTCCGGCGACATCATCGTCGGCGCCTTTGACGGCATTCCCGAATTCGTCGATCTCCTGAAGAGCGGCGAACTGACGGCGGCCGGCATGCAGCAGCCCTGGCTGATGGGCGAGACCGCCGCCAAGTCGCTGACCGAGCACCTTGCCGGCAAGACGCCGCCGAAGGAGGTCCTGGTGCCGGTGATGATCGCCACCAGCACCAACATCGAAGAGCTGCTTCCCGAAGCCAAGAAGAACGTCTTCGGCGAGTAGCATCGGCAAGTTCCAATGCCGCGCCGGGACGGTCCGGCGCGGCTTTCCAGCGAAGGCAAGATGCAGGCGGCAGCAGCGAAAGAAACCCTGTTCACGGCAAGCGGCGTCGAGAAATCGTTCGGCCGCACCCGTGCGCTCGCCGATGCCTCGATCACGCTGAGGCGCGGTGAAATCCACGCTCTGCTCGGCGCCAACGGCGCCGGTAAGTCGACGCTTTCGCGCGTCATCTGCGGCCAGATCCGCCCGGATGCAGGCGACATCGCCTATAGGGGCAAGCCGTTTTCGATCCGCCGCGCCCGCGACGCCATCGATGCCGGCATTTCGCTGGTGATGCAGGAAACAAGTCTCGCCCCGATTTGTCGGTGGTCGAGAACATTTTTCTCCCCGAGTTGGGCCGGCCCGGCCTGCCCAAGTTCGGCGAGATGCGACGGAAAGCCGAGGACATACTCTCCCGCCTCGGCCAGCGCGCGCAGTTGCCGCTCGACGGCGACGTGCGCGCGCTCTCCGCCGCGCAGCGCCAGCTGGTCGAGATCGCCAAGGCGCTGGCGCTGGAATCCGACCTCATCATCTTCGACGAACCGACGGCGTCGCTCAGCCCCGGCGAGGTCGAGCGGCTGTTCGACATCATGGTCAAGCTGCGCGACGAGGGCAGGGCCCTGGCCTTCGTCTCGCACCGGCTGGAGGAAGTGTTCGCCGTCACCGACAAGGTCACGGTGCTCAGGGAAGGCCGCACCGTCGCCGCCGACGTCGCCACCGCGAAGCTGACCCAGACCGAACTGATCCGCCACATGGTCGGCAGGGAGCTCAGCCAGATCTATAGCGAGCGGGCACCGAGCGCGCATGCCGAAAAGCCCGTCGTGCTCGAAGTCGAGAACCTGAGAAGCGTACCGCTGGTCCGCGACGTCTCCTTCAGCCTGCACCGCGGCGAGATCGTCGGCCTCGGCGGCCTGGTGGGCGCCGGGCGCTCGGAGACGCTGGAGGCAATCTTCGGGCTGAGGAGACGCGACGGCGGCTCGGTGCGCCTCAACGGCAAGCCGTTTGCGCCGCGCAAGCCGGCGCAGTCGATCCGCGCCGGCATCGGCTTCGTGCCGGAGGACCGCCGCCGCCAGAGCATCGTGCCGGACCTGAGCGTGCGGGAAAACCTTCTGCTCGCCCATCTCGGCGCCCATCGCGGCTTCGGGCTCGCCTATCGGCGGCGCGACGAGAAGGTGAGCGAATTGCTCGCCATGCTCGGCCTGCCGGCGGACCGGCTGCTCGACGCCAGCATGCTGAACTTTTCCGGCGGCATGCAGCAGAAGATCATCATAGCCCGCTGGCTGATGCTCGATCCCGAGGTGATCCTGCTCGACGAGCCGACCAAGGGCGTCGACATCGGCACGCGCTCCTCGATCTACGCCATGCTGCGCGCCATCGCCGACCGCGGCGTCGCGGTGCTGATCGTCTCCTCCGACTTCGACGAATTGCTCGGCATCTGCGAGCGCGTCGTCGTCATCAGCGACGGCATGTCGATCGCCGACATGCCGAGTGCTGTGCTGGACGAGGAGAAGCTGACGCTGTTGGCGGCACCCCGCACCTCGATGGAGCGCAACGTGCGCTTCCTGCGCGACCTCGCCGCCACCTATCGCGGCGCCGCCTTCTGGGGGCTGATCGAGGACGAGAAATTGTTTTGCCTGAAGGTCGCCGTCGCCGATCAACGTGCCGCGCCCGGCTTCGGCGACGGCGCTGCAGTGGATTTTGGAGAAACGCGGATTCCGGCGGCACTCGCCGCCGCGAAATCGCAATTCGTCGCCGAGGCCGACGGCGGCCTGAACACCTTGATCGTCGATGTCGCGGGCTCGCGCGGCCATGCCATGGGCGCGGCCGGCCTTGTTCTGCCGCACGACACTGAGCCGCCCGACGCCGGCCAACTGGCTGCCGTCATCAAGGCCCACTACGCCGCCCATGACTGATGCCGCTGATGACTGACAAGGAACGACCCGCAATGGCCGCGAATGAAACGATCGGCACCGCCTATGCGTCGCCACCGCCACGCCAGGCGCTCAAATGGCTGACCGCACGGCTGGAAGTCAGGATGCTGCTGCTCGCCATCCTGATCGCGGTGACGCTGTCGTTCGCCTCGCCCTATTTCCTGACCACCATCAACGTGCTGAACCTGCTCGACCAGTCGGTGGTCGTCGGCATCGTCGCCATCGGCATGACCTTCGTCATCCTCACCGGCGGCATCGATCTTTCCGTCGGTGCGGTGGCGGGGCTCACTGGCATCATCTTCGGCATCGTCGTGCCTGACCTCGGCCTGCCGGTCGGCGCGCTGGTAGGGATCGTCGCCGGCGGCTTGATCGGTCTCGTCTCCGGCGTGCTGATCAGCTATTTCGGCCTCGCCGCCTTCGTCGTCACGCTCGGCATGATGTCGATCGGCCGCAGCCTCTGCTACATCTTTTCCGGCGGCATCTCGATCTCGAACATCCCGGAATCGCTGAGCGACTTCGTCTACACCAAGGTCGCCTTCATCCCGATGAACGTCTTCGTCCTGCTCGTGCTCTACCTGCTGGCCTATCTCTATCTCGGCTACACCAAGGGCGGCCGAACCATCTATGCCATCGGCTCGAATGCCGAGGCCGCGCGCACCGCCGGCCTCAATGTCGTCGGCTACGCCATCCTGCCCTATGTCGTCTCCGGCGCGCTGTCGGCCGTCTCGGCGCTGCTCCTGGCCGGCAAGATCCTGTCGGTCGATCCGCTGGCCGGCAATCTGCTGGAGCTCGATGCGATTGCCGCCGTTGTCATCGGCGGCGCCAGCCTGTTCGGCGGGCGCGGCTCGATCATCGGCACGCTGATCGGCGTCTTCATCATGGTGATGATCCGCAACGGCCTCAATCTGCTGGGCGTCTCGCCGTTCTGGCAGGGCTCGGCGATCGGCGCCATCATCATCGCCGCCGTGCTGGTGGAAAGGCTGGTGAGCCGCCGGGGCGCCTGATGACGTCAGTGCCCTCCAGCGCCGCCTGCATCCGCCAGGAGCCGGCATGACCCTGCGCATTGGCATGATCGGCGCCGGCTGGGTGACGCGCCACCACCTCGATGCATATCGCGCCCTGGCCGGCAGGGCCGTCGTGGTCGCCATCGCCGACCCGTCTGCCGAGGCGCGCAACACCCGCGCGGCCGAGTACGGCATTGCGGGCATCCATGCCGACGCCGCAGCGATGATCGCGGCCGAAAAACTCGATGCCGTCGACATCGCCTCGCCGCGTGAGTTCCATGCCACCCATGTTCGGCTGGCGGCGCGAGCGGGGCTGGCGATCCTTTGCCAGAAGCCGCTGGCGCCGAGCTTTGCCGAAGCGGAAGCGCTGGTGGCCGAGATTGGCGGCCGCGTTCCGTTCATGGTGCATGAGAACTGGCGCTTCCGGCCGCATTACCGGCAGATCAGGCGCTGGCTGGACGAGACCGGCATCGGCCGTCCGGTGCAGGCACAGATGAGCGTGCTGAGCAGTGGCCTGGTGCCGGACGCAGATGGCCAGCTTCCGGCACTGCGGCGCCAGCCGATGCTGGCTGCGCTCGACCAGATGCTGGTCAAGGAAATCCTGATCCACCACATCGACACGCTGCGCTTCCTGTTCGGTGAACTCAGCCTGCGCTCCGCCGCCGTTGGCCGGCTGAGCGATGCGGTGATCGGCGATGACCACGCGCTGCTGTCGATGGTCGCCAGCGATGGAACACCGGTCACCCTGCAAGGCAATCTCCATGCACGCGGCTATCCCGGCGAGGTCTTCGACCGGCTTGAGATCTTCTGCGAACGCGGCCGCATCCTGCTCGAGCGCGACCGGCTGACGCTCGACGGCGAACGATCCGAATCCGTGTCGGTCGATCTGGCAGCGAACTACGCCGCCTCCTATCGCGACACGATCGCCTGCTTTATCGACGGACTGGCGGCGGGCCGCATCCTCGAAAGCAGCCCCGCCGACAATCTCGGCACGCTGCGCCTGGTCGACGAAGCCTATCGCTGGCGGCTCCCGGCCTGAGCCCCCAGCAAGGCGATGACGTGGCGTTACACGCGTCGGTTTCCGTGCCAGGCGCCGTGATGCAACCATGCGCGCCGAGGGCACCTTTGGCCCGCTCGGCGGTGGCAGCGCGACAAAAACCAGCTCTCGTCTCGGAAGTCCCGCAGCGATGCGTGACGCAGGTCTTCCTCGCCCCGCAAACGCTTCACACGGCCTATCAGACCCGGCTTGACCCATTGCGTGACCTCATTCGGAGGTGCGACGACGAGGAAAGCGAGACCACGAAAGCAGCTAGGCACAGTTCCGCGATCACACCATACGTCCAGGCGGTCTATCTGTTGCGGCGGCGGACTTGATTGACCGCCTGGCCGGCGCCTTTACCCCAGAGCCCCCCGCCCAACGGGCGCCGGCCATCTTCCTTGGCAACTTGGCTTATGCAACCTTCAGGTTTATCACCCGCATCACTGCGACCACTGTTCCGTTGTTCGTAGCAGCCTCCTTCGTGCTACCCTTGCCGCAACTCCACACATCGCCTTCCTTGGCCGTGAACTGCATGTCCCCGGCCGTGACCTGCAGTTCGCCTTCAGTGACCGTGCAAACCATGTCGTCCGCCATGACGTCCCCCAGCGGGCTAGTTCCCTTCGGCTGGTAGACGACGTCTTGCATGGCGATGGTCTTGTACCCCTTGATATGGGAGTCCCGTGTTCCCAGTTCGACGAGCCGAACACCGGGGAAAATCTCTTTGCCATCAGTCGGACCGTAGGTCTTGGCCGCTGCCGGAGTCGGTAATGCGACCAATAGCGGGGCCGACAACGAGGTGGCACCAAGGGCGAGAGCACTACGTCGATTCATCTTCATAACATCCTCCCTGAGTTAGTCCGCCCACCCCTGGGCGAACCTGATATTTTACGCGCTCGAGCAGCCAAATAGTCAAAACACAATTGAGCAGGCCCATTCCGCCCCCGACAGCGGGTGGCTGTAGAGGCCACCGCCTCTTGTTCGGCGTCACGGCTTGGCTGGTGAAAGACAGAGTTCGGTCATCGCGGCCCGCCTCTCGACAGGGCTGGCAATGGAACACTTTGATCAGATCCCAGTGTGTGCATCCGTGGTCGTCACCAGGCGACCGGCGAGAGCCGGCAGTCGAGCACTATTTTCTTGCGCGCTCGCCATACGTTTATGGGCGGTTCGACTCTGGCTCATCCGATTGGATGCCTAGGAAGAACCGAACACAGCCGTTTTGCCAAGTTAGCGGTAATGCATGGCCGGACTACAATCTTTCCAGCCGGCGAACCGTTGCTGGTTAGGCCCGGCGGCCGACCCCGAGCCCGCGAGCCCTCCCGGCCGTTGGGCGGCTCGGTCGCCGAGCCTCAAGCCTCGCCAGCGCGCGTTTCGGCGGCCAAAGTGCCGGAGAACGCATGATCGCTATCTGGACCAATGCCGGAACAATCATCGTGTTCGATCCCGAAGTCGGCACTGCATCTGGCCGTTCCGAGCATGAAGCATGGAAAGAGATCGAGCGCCGCAAGGCGATGAAGCAGGAAGGGCGAGCAGTCCTACAGTGCTGAAGCGCAGGTTCAGAGCGCGGACACTACTGGGACGGATGCAGCTTTCATTCAATGGCGCGGGACAGGGCCGGTAAGCTGAGGCCTGATGGCCCGGTCTGCTTCGTTGGGTTGCCACAGAATTTGCAGGCCGGGCCGCGCCCCCCGGCGGTCTCGATAGCCGGAGCCCCGAAAGAAATTGCTCCTTATTCGGCGGTTAGACAAATCACGGTTGATTGCGCCATGGAGAGGGCGGGAAACCCGCGTCTCTCCTTGTACGGGGAGACGCGGGCCAGGTTGCCACCTGTTGCACGTCACCAGCGGTGAAATGCAACCGGACACAACCATTAACCATCGCTAATGTCTAGGCCGGGATTCCGCGATCGAGAAGGAGCAGCGGGGACCGGGTGGGGGCTTGGGGTAGGTCCCCGCTGCCTTGAGCTGCCTTCGCAGGGTGCAGTGGCAGCACAACCAAATAGGTGACTGAGCAATGAAAGAACTAATGACAGGGGAGCCGTTTTGAACGTCCTGTCAGTCCTCTTACACCGGCCAATGCCGGGGCCGGCGTCTCAAGGAGTGCGGCCGGGGGACGGACCTTCAAGACGTTGCGACTTCCGTAACCCCAACCGCACACCCGGCCTGACGTACGTGCCCACCCAATTGACCCCAGCGTCAAGCGACAGATCAATAGTAGCCGATGTAGATCGCCCCCAAATCGGCCGCTCGAGCTAGCGCGGATAGACAATTCGGGTCAGCGAGGTTCGACGAGGAGAAAAAAGAAGGTCGGAATATCCGTGCCGCCGCCAGCGCGCGTCCTTGCCGGCCCTGTAGGCAGCTGACTTCAGTCCCAACTGCACCGCCGAGTGAACTAGGGCACTCAGTCGTAATTGAGTGATTTCTAATATATCTATAAGTTAGTGCGCGCGGGGGGCTTCTTCCTATCCCGCAAATGGCCGGTGCGGTGCGATAGATCTAGCAACGAGCGCCCGACCGCACCGGCCATTTCATTCCTTTGTGCAGAGTGTACCTAGGAGGACAACCATGTCCGGTAAGCCAGCAGTCTTTCCAGCACTCGATCACTTGCCGACCCAAGCTCGAGAGCATGTTCCGCCGGCTCCTTTCGATATCGATACAGCGTTGGCAGCTCTAGCGGCGGCGGCTCCCGATCATCCCGACGGCCCGGACGAGCATTTTGCTCCCCATGCGACCGTTGAGCTACCTGATGCCGGGGGCGCCGGCCTTGAGCATGCGAGCCTGCCAGCTCACATTTCGGATTGGTGGCTCTTCTAAGCAAGCGCCATCTCGCCGCTCAAACGGAGCTGCGGCGAGCGCTTAAACGAATAGTACGGCGGAGGCCTATTCGTGGGCGCGGCTACATTCCTGAGAAATCGACCGCTTGCAGCTAAAATGCAGGATGACCTCGTTAGTTCCAGACAATTTTAACGATTGGGTTGGCAGGCCGAGCTATGCACCGGCACGACGGCGGCGCGATGCGCACTCATTGACCGCGTTGCAAACAATTTTAATAATTTAGCTGTAGCTAATAAAACCCACTATAATGCGCAATCAGCCGGCAACCTTCTACCCCCGTTTGCTGGTTAGGCCTGGCGGCCGATCGAGCCCCCCTCACCCGGCCGCTGGGCCGCCCTGCTTGGCCGGCCTCTGGCGCAGTTCGGAAGACGATTTAGAGAAGGGAGGGCAAGGGGATGGCTGCCTATCTGATTGCAGATGTCGATGTCACCGACGCTGCCACGTTCGATGAATACAAGCGCGAGGTCCCGGCGACCGAAGCGCGCCATGGCGGGCGATATCTCGCGCGCGGCGGCGCAACCCGAGTACTCGAAGGCGATTGGGATCCGCATCGGCTGGTCATCGTCGAATTCCCCGACATGGCCGCGCTCACTGCCTGGTACGATTCTCCGGAGTACGAGCGCCTGAAGGAAATCCGCTTCCGCAGCGCCAGGACACGCATCATAGCGATCGAGGGAATGCCGGCGGCTTAGGGCTTCACCCTGGGTTCCTTGCCCACGCTTGGCGGCGCGCAATCTCCCCTCTTGAGACCTTTTGAGGGGAGATGTCGCCAACTTGGGCAAGACGACCGGCGCAAGGCTCCCGCTAGCGCCCCGGTAACGGATTCTTCTCTGCTTTTGTGCACATTGTCGGCGACAGGGTGGGCAAAAACCGGGCATGGCAGACGACAAGGCACGCAATGATGAGTTCTGGGCGCTGGCGCTCGAGCGCGCCCATCTCGGCGTCTGGGACTGGGATCTCAAGAGTGGCGCCTGCTATTATTCGCCGACCTGGTCGAAGATGCTCGGCTATGACGAGGGCGAGCTTGCCGACGCGGCCGACCTCTGGCTGCAGTTGACGCATCCCGACGATCGCGAGCGCGCGAAGGCCAGCGGCGACCGCCACATTGCCGGCCTGACCCCCTCTATCGAGACCGAATTGCGCCTCAAGCACAAGGACGGCCACTGGGTCTGGGTGCTGGATCGCGGCGGCATTGTCGAGCACGATGCAGACGACCGGCCCGTCAGGTTGATGGGCGTGCAGACCGACATCACCAGGCAGAAGGAGGCGGAAGCCGCGCTCGAGCAGGTCAATGTCCGCTTCCGGCTGGCGCTCGCCGCCAGCGGCACCGGCATCTGGCACCATGATATCGGCACCCACAAGAGCTATTGGGATGCCCGCACCAGGGAGATCTTCGGCCTCGTCGCCGACACCGATGAGGTGACGGCCGACCTCTGGCACACCTATTTGCACCCGGACGACAAGGACGCCACCGAGCGCGCCCACCAGGTGCCTCTCGGCTCGGACACGGTCATTGCTTCGCAATACCGCATCGTCAAGCGTGACGGCGAGATCCGCCATGTGGAATCCTTGGTGCGCTTCATCGCCACCGGTGCGGCGGGCCAGATCCTCGGCACCGTGCGCGACATCACCGAGGACAAGAAGCGCGCGCAGGAACTGGCCTATGCCGCCAACCACGATGCGCTGACCGGGCTCTTGAACCGCGCCGCCTTCGACAGGCTGCTGGCCGGCCATATCGCCACGGCGCGCCGGCTGCCGCTGGCGGTGTTCTATGTCGATCTCGACTACTTCAAGGCGCTCAACGATTACGCCGGCCATGCCGCCGGCGATCTCGCGCTGAAGGGCGTCGCCGGCGGCATCGTCGGCTGCCTGCCGCCATCCGCGCATGCCGCGCGCCTGGGCGGCGACGAGTTCGCGCTGCTGGTGCCGAATTGCGACCAATTGCAGGCCGAGCGGCTGGCCGCCGCCATTCTTGCGGCCGTGCGCGACGCCGACCTTGGAGTGGCGGCGACGTCGCGCAGGCTCGCGGCAAGCGTCGGCATTGCCTTCGTCGCCGACCACAACACCACCGTGGCCGATGCGCTGGCCTGCGCCGACGATGCCTGCTACGCAGCCAAGGCCGCCGGCCGCAACCGTTTCGCGGTGTTTTCGCCGGAGACGGCGTCAGGCTCAGGCGGGCTCAACGCGGCGCGGCTCGCCGCCGACCTGGTCGACGCGATGGAGGACGGCAGGCTGAAGCTGTTCGGCCAGCAGATCCATCTGCTCGGCAAGCCCTGGCAGGAGAGCCGCCATGTCGAGGTGCTGGCGCGGCTGATCGGACGCAACGGCCGGATGATCCCGCCCGGCGAATTCATCCCGGTGGCCGAGCGCTTCGGCCTCGCTTCCAGGCTCGACCGCTGGATCATCAGGACGGCGCTCTCGCAGCACGGTCCGGCAATGCGGTCGGGCGCGATTTCGCTCGGCTTCAACCTGTCGGCGCAGACGCTGAGCGACCCGCTACTGTGGGACTTCGTCGACGCCGCCATCGCCGAGTCCGGCGCACCGCATTCGGGCATCGGCTTCGAGATCACCGAGACCGCCGCCGTCACCAATTTCGACGCCGCCGAACAGTTCGTGCGCAAGGCGCGCGAGCGCCGCTGCCGCGTCAGCCTCGACGATTTCGGCGCCGGCATGAGCTCGTTCGAATATCTCCGGCGCTTTCCCGTCGACGCCATCAAGATCGACGGCTCCTTCATAGAGAACATCGCCCAGAACAATTTTGACCGCGAGATCGTCTCGGCGATATCAGGCATCGCCAGAAGCCTCGGCTGCTCCGTGGTCGCCGAGAAGATCGAGCAGCAAGCCGCGCTCGAAATCCTCGAAGGCATGGGCGTCGCCTACGGCCAGGGCTTTCTGCTGCACCGGCCCGAGCCGCTGGAAACGATTGTTTCTCGAGCGACGGCTCAGGTGGTTCTGCCGGAGCGGCGGCAGGCGTAACCTCCTTTTGTCGGCTTTCTCGAACGTTCCATGGTGCTGACACCGGATGCGCGGTGACGTGCGACGCCTGTTGACTCTCAGTCATTATACAATATATGCAATTGTATATTGAGAAGAGAAAGGGCGGCCATGCAGCCAGTCAGGATCGCCAACAATCTCCCGGTCGTGGGACAGCCACCGCCTGCGCGGCCTACTGTCTGGGGTCTGTTCGATCCGCGCAGCTCGAGCATCCAGTATGTCGTCTCCGACCCGGCGACGAGGCGCTGCGCCATCGTCGATCCGGTTCTCGATTTCGACGAAAAATCCGGCGCGACAGACACCGGCAATGCCGATGCCATCCTTGCCTATGTCGCGGACAATGGCCTGACGGTCGAATGGATCCTCGACACTCACCCCCACGCCGATCATTTCTCGGCCGCCTCCTACCTGAAGGGCAGGACGGGCGCGCCGACCGCGATTGGCGCCCGCGTTGTCGATGTCCAGCGTCTCTGGAAAGGCATCTACAACTGGCCCACGCTGCCGGCCGACGGCTCGCAATGGGACCGGCTGTTTGCCGATGGCGATCGCTTCAAGGTCGGCTCGATCGACGCGCATGTGCTGTTCTCGCCGGGCCATACGCTGGCCTCCATAACCTATGTGATCGGTGACGCGGCCTTCGTGCACGACACGCTGTTCATGCCGGACAGCGGCACGGCGCGGGCGGATTTTCCCGGCGGCAGCGCGAAGGTTCTGTGGGGATCGATCCAACGGATTCTTTCGCTGCCGGACGGGACGCGCCTGTTCACCGCCATGACTACCAGCCGGGCGGCCGCGAGCCGCGTTGGGAAAGCACGGTGGCCGAGCAGAAGCGCTCGAACCCGCATATCGCCGGGATCGACGAGGCGGCCTTCGTTGCGCTTCGCCAGACGCGCGACAAGACACTGCCGATGCCCAAGCTCATCCTGCACGCGCTGCAGGTGAACTTGCGCGGCGGGCGCCTGCCGGAACCGGAAGACAATGGCCGGCGCTACTTGAAATTCCCGCTCGATGCGCTTGCCGGCGCGGCATGGGGCTGATCATGACGATGCCAGCCAAAGCCGCGATGACTCGCGCCGACATGGAAGGCAGGGCAGGGGAGGTCGCCGGCCTGCTGCGGACCCTGTCGCACCCCGCCCGGCTGATGATCGTCTGCACGCTGGTCGAAGGCGAGTACGCCGTCGGCCAGCTCGAAGAGGAACTCGGCATCCACCAGCCGACGCTGTCGCAGCAACTCACCGTGCTGCGCGACGCCGGCATCGTCGAGACGCGGCGCGAGGCCAAGCAGATCTTCTATCGCCTGACGGAAGCCAAGGCCGCGCGCCTCGTCGAGGCTCTTTACACGATCTTCTGCGCCGAAGCGGTGACGCCATGATGCATTATTGGCCTGCGCTTTTCGGCGGCATGCTGATCGGCCTCTCGGCCAGCCTGCTGCTGCTCCTCAATGGCCGCGTCGCCGGCATCAGCGGTATCGTCGGCCGGCTGCTGCTGGCGCGCGCCGCGACGAACGCGGCCTTTGTCATCGGCCTGCTCCTCGGTCCGCTGCTGTTCCTCGCCGGCTTCGGCCACTGGCCGTCGGTGACCATCATCGCCTCGCTGCCGATGATCGCCGCCGCCGGCCTGCTGGTCGGGTTCGGCTCGCGCATGGGCTCCGGCTGCACCAGCGGCCATGGGGTCGCCGGTCTCGCCCGCCTTTCGCCGCGCTCCTTCGTTGCCGTGCTGAGCTTTCTGTCGGCCGGGATCGCGACCGTTACCTTGATGAGGATCGCCGGACTGTGAATCTCCAGACTTTGCGTTTTCTTGCCGCCCTGGTCTCCGGCGGGGTCTTCGGTTTCGGCCTGTCGCTTTCCGGCATGCTCGATCCCGCCCGCGTCCGCGGCTTCCTCGATGTCGCGGGCGACTGGGACCCGAGCCTCGCCTTCGTGCTCGCCGGGGCCGCGCCGTGGCGATTCTGGGCACGTTGCTGTCCAGGCGCATGAAGCGGCCGGTTTTCGACCGGGCATTCCATCTGCCGCCGGATACCGGCATCGATCGGCGGCTGGTCCTCGGCTCGGCCCTGTTCGGCATCGGCTGGGGCATGGCCGGTTTCTGCCCCGGCCCTGCGCTGGCCAGCCTGACGCTCGGGCTCGCGCCTGCTTTCCTGTTTGTCGCCTCTATGGTCGTCGGGATGACTGTCTACGACCGCCTCGTCGCCGACCGCAAGGATCAGGCGGGCTCGCGGAAATTTCCATTGAGGATATCGCGTGCAGCGTTACGAACGCCCTCTTTGGAGGAGCCATTGGCCGCGAGATGCTCAAGCTCATCCGTCAGGCAGTCGGCGAGGGCAGGAGAGTAGGCAACGACGCTGACGAGTATCCAGTATATCCAGATGTCGTCGTTACCACGCAGGATCTCGCGCAGATACGGCGCGAGCGGTGGACCGATGCCGGCCAGAAGCGGCTGCAACGCTTGCGCTACGGGCCAATTGATGTCCTGAAGCCATTCGAGAAGCTGCGGCAGGATCGGCTCGATTGCTGGATAGCCGAGCGCCTTCAGGGCGGAGGCCTTGTCGGTATCGAGCTTGTCGACTGGCACCAGATCCGCCAAGTTTTGTTCAGACGAGTTCACCGGGCAATCCTACCGTCGGCATCGGAGCAAACAGGTCGACCTAACGCCCTCTTGCAGCCGCGCCGGCCTTTTTCGCCTCTCCATCACCTGCAAGATGGTAAGGCTGGATAAGTACCTCCGCGGGGATGCGCCAGTGCTTGTGAATCCGGTGCGCCATGTCCATCGTCAGCAAGCGCTTCCTGTTCAGGATTTCCGAGGCCCGGGACGCCGATCCGATGATCTCGGCGAGGGCCAGTTGCTTGAGCCCCGCCATTTCCATGTGGGCGCGAATGGCCGTAACCGGGTCGAGTGTCTCGATCGGGTAGTGCCTGGCCTCATAGGCCTCGACCAGATCGGCCAGCACGTCGAAGCGATCGCCATCGGGAGAGCCGACCTCGGGCTCGTTCTCGAAGTATTTGGTGATCTCCGCGATGGCCCAATCATAGTCGTCTTCGGTTTTAAGAGGGCGAATGTTTTCCATCACACTGTCTCCGCATCGATCCTGTCGTACTCGGCGTGGGTGCCGACGAATTTGATCAGCACCCGCTTGTAGGTATAGCTGACATGCACGATGACCCGATATTTGTTGCCGGCGATATCGAAGATCGCGCGGTTGTCGCTTACGAAATCCACATTCGCACCGAATTGGGCCTTGATGTCCGCAGGGTCCTCCACTCGACCTTGTCGACCACCTGATACCAGGCAGTCAGCGCCCCTCTCGACTGGGGATGTCTGGTCCAGAAGGCGACAAGGGTCTTTCTGCTGACGATCTGCACGCTTGCCTATAGCAAATTCCCAATATGGGAACAAAGGGGTAAGTTCCCAAAACGGGAAACTGTTGCGGCTTTGGCGGGTGCTATGGGCTTCTGCGGCCCGTCCAGCGCGGGCACCTCGCGCGGAAACTATTTCTTCCGCTGGCCGCCGGACGACGTCGCCATGCTCAGCGGGCTCTGGGCCTCGCGCATCATCTTCAGCGCCTCGTCCCGGGTCAGGCCGCATTTGCGGGCAAAGTAGGTCGCCTCATAGGCTTCCGCCGGCGAAGGGGCGGATAGGCTGGAGACTGCCGTTCTGGGTTTCTTCTTGGCCATCGTACTGCCAATGCTGAATCACTTTAGTCAGCTAATATAGCGTCTTTGTTTGCCAATGCAAAATTCGGAGATTGCGAGGCGCCGGTGGTGGGCGGGGCCATCCGGCGGGCCCGTAGGCGCCCGGCGCC
Organism: Mesorhizobium sp. CNPSo 4689; assembly: GCF_057784325.1. Taxonomy (NCBI): domain Bacteria; kingdom Pseudomonadati; phylum Pseudomonadota; class Alphaproteobacteria; order Hyphomicrobiales; family Phyllobacteriaceae; genus Mesorhizobium; species Mesorhizobium sp. CNPSo 4689. The sequence goes on along the minus strand of NZ_JBWLUZ010000037.1, from coordinate 22,626 downwards.
CGGCGCCCTCTGGCACCGCCGGAGCTCCGCTGGATATTGGCGCCGGGGCCGCGCCCTTGAAGGCCCATTGAAGCGTAATTATATCAATGACTAAGCGTGCGGTGCACGCGAAACGTAGTGCCGTTTGTCAAGCTTCTCTATGGAGGTTGTCATGGCAATGAAACTGATGGAAGGAAGAAAGGGCCAGGATTGGATCAATCTGGTCCTTGCGATCTGCCTGTTCATCTCACCCTGGATCATTGGCTTTACCGCTGAAACCACGCCTGCGTGGAATGCCTGGATTGCCGGCTTCGTGCTCGGCGGCCTGGCCCTCGCGACGCTTTCGGCGTTTGCCGAATGGGAAGAGTGGGCGAACCTCGTTATCGGGCTTTGGCTGATCGTTTCGCCTTGGCTGCTTGGCTTCGCGGCCAGCACTAACGTGATGGCGACCCATGTCGTCCTCGGCGTGCTGGTGGCTGCCGCGTCGGCCTGGGCGGTCTGGGACTTCCGCCACCCGCACGCGCATGCGTGACCGGTGACGGCAGGCTAGGCGGGGGCCCGGCGCGGAAGCGGCGGGCTCCTTTGGATTATTGGGCACAGGGCTGGACCGGAGCGGCTTCACGAATTGCTGCAACCGGAAACCGTTTCGTGCATTCTTGGGAATGGCCTCGATGCTCCACTCCGACAACCCGGCAAAATGCTGCTCCTACTGCGGCGGGCGAGACCATGACTACGAGGACTGCCCGAAGCGCAAGGCCGACGCCGAGAAGGAAGCGCCCAAACCGCGGGAGCCGCAGCCGGCCGATGGCAGATCTTCGCGGAACTGAGCACGCAATCCCATGCCGTCGCTGGCCCGCCAGCCACCTACCTCCTCAGCGCATGCCCGACCGCATCGGCGAACGAAATGTCGCCCTTGATCTCGCGCATCGCCATCGAGGTGATCGTGCGGCGCACGCCGGGCAGGCGGCTGAGCTCTTCGCGCAGCATCCTGTCCAGCGCCATCATGTCGACGGTCACGATCTGCAGCAGATAGTCGGCCTCGCCTGTCGTGGCGTGGCAGCGGCGGATCAGCGGATGTCTTTTCACCGCCGCCTCGAAGGCGTCCGACACTTCGAAGTCGATCGACACCTGGATGAAGGCCTCGATGCCGAAGCCGATGCGCGCCGGGTCGATCTGCGTGGTGTAGCCGCGGATGATGCCGGCGTCCTCCAGCGCCTTGACCCGCTTCCAGCACGGCGTCTTGCTTAAGCCCACCTCGTCGGCAAGCACGGCAAAGGAGATTCGCGCATCCCGCTCCAACGCCGCGACGATCCTTCGGTCGAGGGCATCCAGCATCAATCGTTCTCCTAATTTCCAGAACAGACGATCATCGTACTCCATTTCCTCTTATTTGGATAACAGAAAGGAACAATGTTCGAGCCGAAAGCTTCTATCATGGCGACCTGAACCGACCCCGAGCCGGAGGCCGGGCAGGGGAGAACACCATGCACAAGCCCGATTATCACGCCCGCATCGAAGCGCCGGAGATGCGCGACTACGGCGTCTACCTGCAATGCGACAAGCTTCTGCAATGCCAGAAGCCGCTGGCCGAAATGGTCAATGCCGACGAGCTGCAGTTCCAGATCGTGCACCAGGTCGAGGAGCTGTGGATGAAGCTCATCGCCTACACGCTGGTCGATGTCCTCGACTATCTGGAGAAACAGGAAACCCACCGCATCGTCACGCTGATGGGCAGGGTGCACCGTCTCATGCGCATGATGACGGCGCAGCTCGACCTGCTCGAAACCATGTCGCCCAAGGAGTACCAGCAGATCCGCCTGCAGCTCGGCAATGGCAGCGGCCAGGAATCGCCGGGCTTCAAGCTGCTTTTGCGCCTGCCGCCGGACCTCTGGCGGGCCTTCAAGGCTTCATACCTCGACGGCCGCGGGCTGGCGGTCGAGGATGTCTACGATGCCCATTACGACCATGGTGACTCCTACGTCGTCGCCGAGGCGCTGATCGAGTTCGACGAGCTGTTCCAGAAATTCCGCGCCAACCACCTCTACCTCATCCACCGCTCGATCGGGCTCGGCTCGAAATCGCTGAAGGGCCGGCCGGTGGAAATGCTGGAAGGCGGCGCCCGCCACCGCTTCTTCCCTGAGCTCTGGGACATACGCTGCGACATGACCGACCGCTGGGGCGCGGAGTATGGCAGGGTGAGGGACTCAATCAGCCACCCGGAGGCGAAGGCGGGGTAGGGAGTTTTTTTCCTTCTCCCCTTGTGGGAGAAGGTGGATCGGCGCGCAGCGCCGAGACGGATGAGGGGTGTTGGACGGAGTATGGCGGTGCCAAGCTGGAGCACCCCTCATCCGACCTCGCTTCGCGAGGCCACCTTCTCCCACAAGGGGAGAAGGGAAGGCGTAGCGCCAGGCGGCCACCATTCCCGCAAAAGCTTGCCACTCCTCCTGCCGAAACTATTTCACCCGTGATGTCGGAACCGCCGCCCATCGCCCGTCCTTGGGACGGGAACCGCACCAACCCGGAGGACATCATGGAAACCGTTCAAACGCCGTGGCAGACCGCTGCCATTCTCGTCGCCCGCCTGATCTTCGCCGCCATGTTCGCGATGGGGGTGGCCTTCAAGTTCATGGACATGGGCATGACCGCCGGCTACATCGCCGCCGCCGGCTTCCCGTTCCCGCTGTTTCTGGCCTGGTGCGCCGCGATCCTCGAAACGCTGCTGGTGATCGCCTTCCTGACCGGCGCGTTCCTGACCCCGGCAGCGCTGATCGGCGCGGTTTACGTGGTCTTCCTCGGCTTTGCCTTCCACGGCCCGTCGCATTGGGTCGGCAACCAGGCCGAGTTCGGCGCCTTCATGTCCCACTTCCCGTTCGCCGCCGGCCTGCTCTTCGCCGCCGCGCATGGACCGGGCAACGTGCTGGCGCTGCGGCAGGGCTGGCCGGGCAGGGCGTGAGGAGCCCGCATCGGAAAGGGGCCTCACATCTGGTCGTTATAAGGTTCCTTCATCTGGCCGACCATGCGCGCCAGTTTCGAGAAGGACGGCATGTCCGCCTCCGGCTGGCACCGGTTGGCCAGCTCCAGCAGCCGGATCGGGAAGTTGACGGCATCGCGGCTCGACGCCGACATGCCCCCGGAACGTTCCTCTCCGGTTTCACTGGCTTCGGCGCGGCGCAAGGCGATGTCGATCTCCTCGACCGACAGCACGCCTTTGCGGACCAGCACCTGGTTGATCGAAGCGACGGCCATCAGCAGGCCCTCAAGTTGCAGATTGGCGACGTTCATGGCGGTTCCTCTCATTGGTCAGGCTTCAACGCGCGAAGGCCTGATACGATCCGGAGCGGCGCGGATCGGCTGTCTGCCGGCCAATGCGTCTTGCGCCTTACGGCTCCATCCAGCGTTGGCCATATTCGGCCCATAGCGCCCTTATCTCACGGCCGCCCAGCGGCGGCGTCGAGCGGTCGCCATAAGCGATGGCGGCGGCGCTGAGGTCGTACTGGCCGTCGGCCTGGACGATGAAGCGGATCGCCTGGCCGAGCGGCTTCGAGTGGAAGATCGGATCCGCCTGGCCCGTGCCAAGGCTGCGGACGCCCGAAATGGTTGCTGGCTGATGCCGCATCCTGAAGACGGATGCCATGGCAGGTTTGTCCATGCCGCTCTCCCCGAGTCCCCGGCGGAATGATTCCATAAGCGCCGGCTAATGGCCAGACGAGGAGAAAAGCTTGTTGTGAATACCGGGCCGGTGAAGGTTGCGGCGCCGCGGCGAACGCAATGGAGGCGGATAGGAAAAAATACCTTGCCGGGTGACGGCAGCTATGCTACTATCTTGTCCATGGTGCTGATTTGCGCCAACGACCCGCCGCCGAGGCGGGTTTTTGTTTTCTGGTTTCCTTCGAACGAAAGTGCATCTGGCCAGTAATCAACGCTGGCGGGACAGCGCCCCCCTCTGTCCTGCCGGACATCTCCCCCTCAAGGGGGGAGATCGGATGTCGCCTTGGTTTCGCAAATCACCGGCGCTCATCCTCCGGCAAGTGAGATGCGGGCGGCGAAGCTGCCAATCTCCCCCCTTGAGGGGGAGATGTCCGGCAGGACAGAGGGGGGCGCGAAGGAACGCCATCCATCGCCGCTAAGCCGACGACACATTCCACCACCCGCGAGACGCCCATGCCACGCTACGCAACCATCATCACCGACGATGACGGCCAGGAAATCGTCAGCGCCATCGGCGAATTCGAGGCCGCGCCGCAGGCACGCGTCGGCCGTTTCGAGGCCGTTCCCGCCGGCGTGCTGATCGGCATGGTTCGCGGCGGTCCGGTCGATGCTATCGGCGGGTTTGGTTTTCCACCGGGGTCGCAGGGCGCGGGCGACAGGGCCGTCGGCGTCGCCGCGATCCAGAAGGCCAAGGCCGGCCTGGCAAGAGCCGATGCCGTTCAGCCCAAGGCCGCACCGGCGACGACATCGGCCACCGCAAAACCCGAGACGGCCAGGCCCGCGCGCAAACCCGCAAAGGCCAAGGGGCGCCGCAAGCCCGGCAAGGCCAAGGCGGCGCGGGCGAGGCAGGCGAACGCGGTGGAGCAGCCGGCGGGCAGGGCAGGGCTCGACGGGGCGACGCATGGCTGACGCCACGCCGCGTCGGCAGCGCAAGCCGAAAGCAACCGCCGTCTCGTCCCGCCCGAAGCGCCCCAAAAAGACGCTGGGCGATGATTTCGTCGCGGCCGTGCGCGCCGATTTCAAGAGCCATGGCGCCGGCGTCATCGCTGCGGTGCGGGCCGACAAGCCCGACCAGTATCTGAAGATCGTGCTGTCGGTGCTGCCCAAGGATTTGCATGTCAACATCAACGAACTGGACGCACTGAGCGATGACGAGATCCGGAGCCGAATCCGCGGCCTCGAAGCCGTCCTCAAGCCTTTCCTCGAGACCCCGGGCCTCGAAAAACCGGGCCCCGAAAGGCCAGGCCTCGAAAAGCCGGGCAGCACTGATCGCGGCGCGCAGGGACTATCTGGCGCTGCTGAAGGAGCTGGACCGCCGGCGCCGCACTAACCAGCTGGCCGCCTACCGGCCCTATCCAAGGCAGGCCGAGTTCCATGCCGCGGGCGCGGAGATGCAGGCGGCCTGGGGCACCGGCATGATCCCGGCCGACGCCATCGTCCACACCACCATGGGACGCGGCGCGCCGGGTGCGCTCGACAGCGTCGTGGTGCGCTGGGGCGGCGGCGGCGATGTCCAGGCCGGCGAGAGCGTGCTGTCGTTCAAGAGCTACGAGAAGGGCCGCGAAAAGTGGCAGGGCGAAACGCTCGACGGCGTCTGGTTCGACGAGGAGCCGCCGCTCGATGTCTACTCCGAGGGGCTCACCCGTACCAACGCGACAGGCGGGATAACGATCGTGACGTTCACGCCGCTCTTGGGCATGTCGGATGTAGTGCTTTTGTTTTTGTCGGCCGAGGAGGTGGAGGGGATGGGCAAGCGGTGACGGACTTGGCGCGGTCTTCCCTTCTCCCCTTGTGGGAGAAGGTGGATCGGCGTGCAGCGCCGAGACGGATGAGGGGTGTTGGAGGGATCGCCGACGGTGCCAAGCTGGAGCACCCCTCATCCGACCTCGCTTCGCGAGGCCACCTTCTCCCGCAAGGGGAGAAGGGAAGAACCGCCGCGCTCGAACGGAAGCGCCCGGAAACCGCGCTGAAACCATGATCTGCAATGCCGCTTGGATTGCAACCGTGGGGCGAGTAGTTTCCGGCGCGACCGTCGGAGGCCAGACATGCACGGACATGACTTGCGGAAGCTGCTCCTGCTTTGCGGGCTCATCGGTCTCGCCGCCTGCACCGAAAAAGACTGGCGCGCTGCGGCGATCGCCAAGGCCGAAGACGAGGTCCGTGACCAGGTGAACGATCCGGTGGCCCAGTTCAGCCATGTCCAGGTCACCGGCAACAGTTCGACCGGGCAGACCTGCGGCTACGTCATGGCCAAGAGCGGCATCTTCACGAAAGGCGGGCACTTCATCATCTATATCGATGGATCCGCACCGCGTATCGAGAGCGGCATGGGTCGGCGTTCCTGGTCGAAGCAGGAGTTCGACATTCAGTGGCAGAATGACTGCCTCAAGGAAGGCTACAAATCCTGAGCGGACATAGCAGAACTTGGGTTCCTCGCCCCGCGCGAAGCGGGGAGCAACAACGTCACGTCTGCCGCGCTGCCCCTCATCCGCATGCCGGCACCTTCTCCCCGTATAGTGACGGGGAGAAGGGGCTTGCCGCAACCTTGGCGCCCCGTCCACAACGCTGGTGACTGGCGAAACCGTCGATGAGAGCGCCCCTCTCCCCGTCACTATACGGGGAGAGGATGCCGGCAGGCAGGTGAGGGGTGGCGCCAACGCAGGCGGAAATCATGTGCAAAAACAATGCGCTACAGCCGCATCCTGAATCGATCCGTGCGGAGAAACAATGACCCGTCACGTCACCTTCATGACCATCGACGATGCCGAGCACTATTCGCCCGAGCAGCGTGCCGCGATCGTCGCTGCCTATCCCGCGCATGAGCGCGAGGCGCGCGCCAAGGGCATTCCGGTGCTGGGTTCCGGCCGTATCTTTCCGGTGGCCGAGCAGCTGATCGCCTGCGAGCCGTTCCGCCTGCCACGCTATTGGCCGCGGCTCGGCGCACTGGATTTCGGCTGGGACCATCCGTCGGCCGCCGTCGAACTCGCCTGGGATACGGAGGCCGATGTCGTCTATGTCACCAAGGCGGCCCGCGCCGCGCAGCAGACGCCGGCCATGCAGGCGCTGACCTTGAAACCGTGGGGCGAATGGCTGCCCTTCGCCTGGCCGCGCGACGGCCGCCGCGAGACGCTGGAGGGCGCCGGCGTGGCGCTGGCCAAACAATATGCCGCGCACGGGCTGAACATGCTGTCGCGCCACGCCCAGTTCGCCGACGGCTCGGTCTCGGTTGAGGCCGGGCTGATGGAGATGCTCGACCGCATGCAATCCGGCCGCTTCAAGGTGTTTTCGACGCTGCTGCCCTGGTTCGAGGAATTCCGCCTCTACCACCGCAAGGACGGCCAGGTGGTGAAGCTGCGCGACGATCTGATGGCCGCGACGCGTTATGGCGTGATGATGCTGCGGGAGGCTGTGGTCGATCCTGCGGAGTACAGGGCGGCGAGGCGGGCGGCGGGGCAGAGCGATCCCCTGGGGGCGTTTCGGTAGTCTCGCCTTGGTAGTGGGTCAGTTTGAAATCTGACGCTGCGCTTTTTGCCGGGCGCCGTTCTTCGCTCAGATCTGAGCATATTTGTCAGTTCTTCGGCATTTGGGGTGGCACAAGTTGAACGTATGGCGTCGTCGGTTCCTCATTAGGGTGACTGCGGCTCGGGGCCGGCTTCCCGGATTTGCCGAGCGACCTAATGTATTGATAGAGCGATTGCATATCGCTCTCCTCCATCGCTCGAAGATTGTACCAAGGCATCGGTGGAAGCGTTCTAATGCGCTTCAGCATCCCTACGAATCCGCGCTCGCTCATTACCGCAGCATCTCTCCGAAGATTGGTCGCATAGGTCGTGCCCCAGGGACCGCGCCAACCGACCGAGTTGCCCATTAAAGCCTTTTCAGGATCAATCTTGCCTTCTGTTTCGCTGTAGCCTTCGGTATGGCAATCGTGACACCCGCCGATGATTGATACCTGCAACCCTCGTTCGACCGATACTTCGCTTTGAGCGAAGGCTGCAGGCATCGTGAGGCCGGCTAATAGGAAAAACAGGCTTGTGACGCGCATCCTTCCCTCCCATGCGTTCCGCTTAAGCATATATGAGCCAACGTCCGAAGGCGAAGGCCCGCGTCAAGGCCCTCAAATTTCAAACTGATGAACTACCCTTGTACGGGCCGCGCACATCGCCGCCAATCTTGCTGCGATGTCGCGAATTGACCCCATCGCCAACTCTTACTCCACTATCTTCCAGTAAGAATCCTTGCGGATCACCTTGCCGTCGCGAAACGTGTAGAAGTCGCAACCCCGGACCTCCTTCTTCACGCCCTCGCGGGTGGTGCCGGTGAGGGTCCATTTCGACATGCCGGTGTCGGCAGCCTCGTCCACAAAATGCTCGCCATTGCCGTAGTGGACATCGGGCAAGCCTTCGAAGCGTGTTGCCAGCGCCGCTCGTACATTTGGTTTACCCTCGAAACGAGAGCCCCAGGGCTTGCTGCCCCTCGGCATCTCGAGGACGCAGTCGTCGGCGAAGTGCGCCATGATGCGATCGAGATCGTGGGCGTTGAAGGCTTCGCATAGCTCGGTCAGTGTCGATCGAATGTCCATTCGCCCATCCTCCGTTCAGTCGCATGTTTCTGTTCGTGCGCGTTCGACGTCCGAAGTTAGCTCACCGGCGATTGCGCCGGTCAAGGCCGCGGGACCCCGAGGCTCCGCTCCCGAAGCGAGGCGCATCCCTATGGCTCTGGCCCTTTGCATGACCCTCCGCATCATCCCTGCCACGCTGCGCGACCTCTCCTACATCGCCGCCAATTTGCGCCCCGAGGATCGCGCCGAGATCGACTGCCAGTTGGACCACTGGTCGCCGGCGCTGCTGGCGCTGACGGCGCTGCAGGGGTTTGCCTATGTCGCCGAACTCGACGGCAATCCGGAAGCTGGCTTCGGCGCCGCCGAACAGCGCAGCGGGTTGTGGATCGCCTGGAGCTGGGGCACGCGCCGCATGAAGCGCTGCGTGCCTGGCATCACGCGGTTTTTTCACGACGTGCTCGGACCACAGGTTGCGGCGCGCGGCGCCTGGCGGGTCGAGGCGAGGGCGCTGGCTGAAAACGAATTGGCGCTGCGCTGGCTCGGCCGGCTCGGCGCCACGCAACGCTGCCTCCTGCCGGGCTACGGCAGGAACGGCGAGGACTTTTTTCTCTACGACTGGACAAGAACCTCTCAACGCGGGGAAAGCCATGTGCCTCTTTCAAAAGCCACCGGAACTGAAGCCGCTGCCGCCGACACCGACGGCTGAGGACAAGGATGTGCAGGCGCGCGAAGCCGCCTTGCGGGCTGAGCTCGAACAGCGCCAGGGCAGCTTGAGCACGGTGAAAACCGACCTTGCGCCCGGCGATCTCACGGGACGGCGCCGCGTGCTGCTGGGAGTGTGACGCGATGACCGCGATGAAGCGCAGTTTCAGAAAGCGCGTGCTGGCGTGGTGGTACTGGCGGCGGCATGCGCGGTTGGTGAAGCGGCGGGGGTGAGGGCTCTTCCTTCTCCCCTTGTGGGAGAAGGTGGATCGGCGCGCAGCGCCGAGACGGATGAGGGGTGTTGGAAGGAATGAGGCGTTGAAAGATCGAGGAATTTTAAGCGCTTGGTTCTCCAACGCAGCGATCCTTCCAGCACCCCTCATCCGACCGAGCTTCGCTCGGCCACCTTCTCCCACAAGGGGAGAAGGGAAAGCGCACCCCTACATCTGCCCGTCCAGCCACTCGCGCAGGGCCTTGTCTTCCTCGCTTTCGGCAACAGGCGGGGTGCGCCGCCTCCAGACGTACCAGAGGGCGGCGAGCACGCCGGCGGCCCACAGGCCGGCGAACAGGTTTCCGATGAAGTCGATCTGACGATCCTCCCAAGCCGGGCAATATTAGCACGGCCTGATTGAAGAGGACAGATTGACGTCGTTTCCCCGGCTGCGGCTGCCTGCCGCGCCCGAGGCCGGATCAGCTTGGTTTGCGGGCGAAGGCCCAGACCATCAGCGGGTATTCCTCGTCATTGCTGAGGTCGCGCCACAGGCCGTAGGCGCGCACCGGCCCGCCGATATGGGCTCTTGCGCAGGCCTTGTTGCCCCAGCCATGGACCTTGATGTTCGCTTCGGGGAAACCACCCTCGACCATAAGCTGCTTGAGGCCGGCCGGCGTCCAGCGATTGTAGTCGTGCGGCCTGGCATGCACGCGGAACAGGAACGGTGTGGCCACCATCGCCCAGCCGCCCGGCCGGGTCATGGCGTGGATGTTTTCGGCCGCCGCCAGCGGCCGCTGCACATGTTCCAGCACCTGGTCGGCGATGACGATGGAATACTGCTCCTCGGTGCGGTCCTTGCAGATGTCGAAGTCGGGGAAATCGACCGACGTGTAGTTGGGGCAAATCGCCTTCCAGTAGCGGTTCCAGCCCGGCGAGATCTCGATCACATCGGAGGATTTGCGGCCGCCCGCCCGCAGGAACTCGGTGAATGCCTCGATCTGGCGGATGCGCAGCCAGTTGCGCGAATCATAGCCGATCAGCCGCTTCACGGCGCGTTTGCTTTGGTTTTTCAGGGTACCGGCAAGGCTTGTCGTCACATCGACCTCCTCCAATGCCCCGCCGCGCTGCCTCCTTAACATCGCAAAGCGCAAGAAATTTGACTGCTCGCAAGCAAGTGAACGACAGCGAAGAAAGATTGCCAACATGAGCGATTCCCGTGCCCGCGATATCCTGTCGCGCCAGGCCGAACTCGAGAGCGAACGCGCCGAATACGAGCACGTCTGGGAGGCCGTCTCCGAATTCTGCGATCCCGATGCGCCCGATGTCTGGAGCGGCCGTCGCCAGTCAGGCTGGGGCTCGCAGGCCGAGCGGCACGAGCGGCGCGGCGCCCGTGTCTATGCCAACACCATCAACTCGGCCGCCAACCGGCTGGCCGCCGGGCTCGAAAGCCTGATCATCCCGCAGTCGGAAAAATGGCACGGACTGACCACCGCCGAGATGAACGACGAGGAGACCGACGAGGAGAAGGAATGGGCGGAAGCCTTGCGCGATTTCCTGTTCTCATTGCGCTATTCCGCCAATTCGAACTTCGTGCCGGCAACGCAGGCCTGCCTGCGCAACGTCGTGCGCTACGGCCCGGCCTATCTCTATGCCGAGGAAGGCTTTGGCGGCACGCTGATCCGCTATGCCTCCATCCCCGTGGTCGAGGGTTATCTCGCGCGCAACCGCTGGGGCCAGGTCGACACGTTTCACCGCCGCTATGAGCGCACCGCGAGACAGGCAGCACAGCTGCTCGGCTACGAAAAACTGCCGGCGCGCATCAAGATGCTGGTCGACGACCCCGCCAAATGCGACGAGAAGATCTCGCTGATCCAGTGCATAAAGCCGCGCGACGAGCGCCGCATGTACCGCAGCGGCGGCGCCTACCAGTATCTCGATCAGGCCTTCGCTTCCTGGCACGTCATCGAGGACGAGGAGGAGATCGTCAGGGAAAGCGGGTTTCGCACCTTCCCGGTATCGTGCTTCAACTGGCGCCGCTACGAGGGCGACGCCTACGGCATCTCGCCGGCCATCGAGGCGTTGACCACCGTGCGCGAGGAGAACGCCGTGCGCCGCTCGGGGCTTCGTGCGCTGCAGCAGATCACCGATCCGGCGACCGCCTCGAAAGCCCGGCTCGACTACGTGCCGGTGCTCAATCCCGGCGAGAACCATCCCGGCCTGATCGACGACAATGGCCGGCCGCTGATCGCGCCGATCTCAACCGGCCAGAACCCGACCTATGCCTTCAACTATGCGGCAAGCCGGGCCGAGGAAATCCGCGACATGATGTTCGTCAACCTGTTCCAGACATTGGTGCAGAACCCGCAGATGAGCGCGACCGAGGCGCTGATCCGCCAGGAGGAAAAGGGCGCGCTGCTCGGCCCCTCCGGCTCGATCATCCAGGCCGGTTTTGCCACCAATCTCGATCGCGAGCTCGGCATTCTGGAGGACAAGGGCCTCTACGACGAGGACAGCCGCTTCCTGCCGCCGGCGAGCCTCGCCGGCAAGGCGGTGCGGCCGACCTTCACCGGCCCGCTCGATGTGCTGAGGCGCTCGGCGGAAGCCCGCGATACCATCCAGGTGGTGACGACGGCCATGCAGATGGCACAGTTCGATCCCGGCATCATGGACAATATCGACGCCGACGAGGCGCTGAAGATCGTGCAGAGCGCCGGCCGCAGCCCGCAGCGCATTTTTCGCCGCAGGCAAGAAGTGGCCGGTCTGCGTGGCGCGAGAGCCAAGGCACAACAGGCGCAGGCCGGCATGGCGGCGATCGCCACCGCCGGCAAGGTCGCCAAGGACGCCGTGCCCGCCGCGGTCCAGGCGCGCGACAGCGGCCTGCTCGACAGCCTGCAAGGGCTGATGGGCGGGCAAGGGGCGCCGGTCGACGCAACGCGCGGTCAGGCGATGGCGGCGGCTGGCGCTGGTGGTCCTAACGCGGCAGGCGGCGCATGACCCGGAAACGCTTTGCCCATTCCACGCAGGCCGGCGGCCCGGCCAGGGCACGAGACGCGCTGGCCAAGGCCTATCTCAGGGTCTTCTCCGGCGAGGACGGCGAGATGGTGCTGGCCGATCTCGCGGCAGTGACCGGCTACTACCGGCGCCCGTCCTACGGCGAGTGGATGGCACGGACCAAAACACCGAACGGCTTCGAGCTGCACAGCGCCTTGAGCAACGCACGGGCAGAGGTGGTGCAGCACATCATGGGGTTCTTGACGCTGGACGAGGCGCAGCTTGTGGCGCTGGAGAAGGCGGCGAGGGCGGAGGGGTAGGTGAGGAGGCGATGTTGCCCTATGGCTAAAATTTGCTCAAATCCACAGTGATGCGCATCGGGCTGGTTTTGACACCCGGCGGCCAACATCTCTGGACCGATTTCAAAAGTTGCCGGGCGGCTTCCGCCGCCGCTTCCGAATGAGGTTCGTAGGATACAACGGCAATCGACTTGACCTTGCCGGCCTTGTCCAGTGTCACCTCGAAAACGGCTTTGAGGTGATTGTCGACAGCGGTCACTGGCAAGACCAGGCAACCGCTGATCTGGTCGACACTGACTGCCTCTTTGGCGTGCGCGGAAACCGAACAAAGAACCAGCAGCGAGGTCATCAAAAATCGCATCGTCGCCCCCTTGGAGCAGAGACGATAGCGTCGATCGCGGATCAGGGTAAGGGCGCCGGCGGTCGCTCCACCTTCTCCCCCTGTGGGAGAAGGTGGATCGGCGCGCAGCGCCGAAACGGATGAGGGGTGCTGGAAGAAACGAGGCGTTGGCGATCATTTCGCCTTGCGTCCTGTTTGGATAAAGGGTGCCAGCCAAGCTGGAGCACCCCTCATCCGACCTCGCTTCGCGAGGCCACCTTCTCCCACAAGGGGAGAAGGGAAGAGCAAAGCCGCCTCAATAGTCGCCGTTGTAATACCGGTCGTCGCAAGGCGCGGTGTAGATGCGGCCGTAGCGGTCCTGGTAGCGGCAGAGCTGTTCGCCGCGCCGCTGCGGCGTGGTGGCGCTGCCGACGACCGCGCCCAAAAGGGCGCCGCCGGCCGCACCGATCACCGTGCTCTTGGTGTTGCCGCCAATCGCCTGGCCGACGAGAGCGCCGCCGGCACCGCCCAGCAGCGCGCCCGTGGTGGCTCTCTGCTGCCCCTCGGTCTGCGTCTCGCAGCCTGCCAGCGCCGCGGTCATGAGCACGGCCAAAATGGCTTTCTTGATGATCATCTGAAGGTCTCCTTTGAAGACGTGGAATTGGCGTTTTGGATCAATGCCTTGCCAAGTGCTGTCGCATTGCGGCGGAACGGCGGCACCGTTGCTCACGAAATGAGACATGGTTTCTCGGCTCTTGAAGATCATGGTCGCCAAACCGGAAACACCCTGAGCGAACAGCACGATAACGCCTTGGCTTGAATCAGGTTGCGAGCCCGCTACGCTGCTTCGGTCCGCATCGCCTTTTTTGCGGCCGCGGTCAGAAATCCGGAGCGGCTGTAGCCGTGGCGTTCCGCGTACTGATCGATCTGGTGAAGGACGTCCTCCGGAATGGTGACGTTGACGCGCACCACCTTCGTCGCATCGGTCTTCAAGGCGACCAGTATGGCGACGCCCGTCAGATTGTCCTTGTTGGACATCACCTCTTCCAGGGAGGAGGGCTCGGGAATGGCTTCGCCGTCCTCGACAAGGCCCTCGACGTGGAAGGCCAGTGCCTCCTCCGCCATGCCGCGTGCGTCGTCCAGGCTGGTGCCGGCCGTGACCACGCCCGGAAAGTCCGGGAAGGATACGCCGAAGTCGCTGTCCGCTTCCTTGTGGATCAGTCCGATATAGTGACGCATTTTTCTACCTCAGCTTCAGACCGGATTGCTTTTCTATACTCTTCAATGTGCCGATCGGGATGTCGCGCTTGGGATGCGGGACCGTCACTCGGCCGGGTTTCGACCTGTGCTTGAACTGAGCGTGACTGCCCTTCCGAGCCACCTCGAACCAGCCATCAGCCAACAGTCTGTCGATGACATCGGCGCTCTTCATGTTGTGTATCGATACACACAATACAAGAGCGCGTCCATAGGCATGCCGACAGTCTTCCCGCCCTGAATTCCACCCAAAAATGGAGAAATGCCATGACCCGAGGTCTTCCCCGCACACTTGTCCGTGCCGCCGCCCGCGAGGCCGGCCTTGCCCCGCCCAGGCTCGGCCTCAAGGCCGTGACCACAGGGCAGGGCGGCGCTTACCGCACCGTCTTTACCTTCGCCGCGATGCAGGTGCCGGTCACCGATGCGCTGGCCTATGCTGCCCAAAAGATCTTCGACTTCGCCGACGGCAAGGTGCGCATCAAGGGCGGCACGGCGCGGCTGCAGTTCGCCGTGCTGACTGCCCGCGCCTCGACCATCAACGACAATGCGGCGCTCACCTGGGGCATAGGTTCGGCGGCGGCGTCGAGCGCGACGCTCGCCGGCACCATGGTCAATGTGCTGGCATCCACCGGCCGCACGCTGGATGGGGCAGGTGCTGCTTTGTCCACGGCTTCGACCGCCGACATCGCGGCTGCAGCGACGCTCGACGGCACGGCTACGCCAGTCGACCTCTATCTCAACCTTGCCTTCGCCACCGGCACCGACATCGACGCCGACGGCACGATCGCGGTGACCGGCACGATCACGCTGCTGTGGGAGAACTGGGGGGATAACGCGTAAGCGCCGGAACTGCCGATCTCCCCCCAAGTGGGGGAGATGCCCGGCAGGGCAGAGGGGGGCGCTGTCCCGCCGGCCTTTCCGTCGGTTTTGCTTGAGCTCTCCGGGAAGCTGGAGGGCATGAAATAAGCTGAACGGGTCCGTGACCATGCGGCCGGCGGGCAACCCAGTACGGCCACCGGCAGGCGGGGACAACGGGTCCGCCCCGCCTACGGCCAAAAGTTGGTTTGACGGTCTTTCCGAAGGCAACCGCAAGCTCGCTGAAACCAAGGGCTGGACCAAGCCTGAAAGCCTCGATCGGGTTTTCACATCCTATGCGGAGCTGGAGCGGCAGCAGGGCGAAAGCCTGCGCATTCCGGCCGCGGACGCCTCAAGGGAAGACTGGGACAGGTTCCATGCCCGGCTGCCCGAAGCGATGCGTCCGCTCACCTCGTCCGAGAAGGTCGAATACAGGCGCCCGGAGGGGTTGCCCGAAAACTTCGCCTATTCGGACGAGCTCGCCAGTGCCTCCAAGGTCTGGGCGGTCGAAGCCGGTGCTTCGCCCAAGATCGCGCAGGCCTATCACGACAAGTTCGTCGGCTACATGGCCGAGCAGGCCGTGCGCCAGGAGATCGCGCTTGCCCGCTCGGTCGAGGCCACCCATGACGAACTGGTCAGGGACTGGGGGCCGACCGACAGCGACGGCTTTCGCCAAAAACTCGAGGTCGCCAACCGAGCGATGAAGAAGCTCGGCCTGGTCGACGCCTACAAGGCAAAGCGCATCCTTCTGCCTGACGGGGCGTTGACCGATCCGCAGATCGCCAGGGCCTTCCAGGCCATCGGCGAAGCGATGTTTACCGAAGACACGATCGACGGCGGCGCGGCCTTGCGGGGAGGCAATCCCTTCAGGCGCAACGCCGCCGGCGACCGCAACATTTCGGCGATATTCAGCCCTCGTCAAAAGCGACCCAGCCCGCGCCCGGCGGCTGGCACGCGAGGCCGGCGAAAACCCGGACCTGTGGATGCCGAGCAATCCTCTCTGACTCTGAGAGGTCAACCGCCAATCAACCAAACCTGAAGGAAGAGAAAAAATGGCAGACGCCTATACCCGTATCGCGGACGCGATCGTTCCGTCCGTCTATGCGCAATACTCGTTCGAGGAGCATGTCCAGTCGCTCGAGATCTACCAGGCCGGGATCCTGTTTTCCGACCCGGCCATCGCTTCGAAACTGTCGATGGGCGGCCGCTCCGTCGACATGCCCGGCTGGAAGGACCTCGGCAACGATCCGTCCGAGCCGGTCAATGACGATCCGGCCGATTCCATCGAGATGAAGAAGATCGGCTCGCGCCGCGAGGTCGCCGCCCGCAATGTCCGCGCCCAGGCGTGGGGCGTTCCGGACCTGACCTCGATCCTGGCCGGCGACGATCCGCAAAAGCTGATCGTCAAGCGCCAGACCGAATACTGGCAGCGCGCCAACAAGCTGACCTTGCTCGGCATCCTGAAGGGCGTCGTCGCCGACAACATCGCCAACGACGCCGGCGACCTGGTGCGCGTCACCGGCGCTTCCATCGTCGATACCGACATCATCGAGGCCGCCTATCTGATGGGCGACCGCGCCGACAAGTTCAAGACGATCTGGATGCATTCCAAGCAGATGAAGGCGCTGAAGCTCGCCGACCTCATCGACTATGTGCCGTCGTCCGAACAGGGCGGGCCGCTCATCCCCTACTATATGGGGCTGCGCTGCGTGGTCGACGACGACATCCCGGTCGCGGCCGGCGTCTACACCGCCTTCATGTTCAAGGACAAGGCGATCCTGTGGAACGAGCTTCCCGTCAACACCGAAGGCGGGCCGCTGGAATTCGACCGCAAGCCGCGCCAGGGCCATGGCGGCGGCGTCACCGAAATGGTCGGCCGCCGGCACTTTGTTCCGCACGTGCCGGGCACCCGCTTCCTCGACGCCTCCTCGGCCGGCGAATTCGCCACCGATGCCGAACTGGCGCTGGCGGCGAACTGGGACCGCACCGCGTCGAGCGTCAAGAATATGACGTTCATCGCGCTGAAGACCAGCGAGGCCTGAGCGCGCGGAGGAGAGGGGCGGGGGCTCAGCGCCCGCCCCATGACCAAAAGCGTCGAATTGTATTTGGTTGGGTAACTGTTCCTTGCTATCGAGGCGGATAGAGAACTGGAAGTTTCGGGTAGCACGACAATGAATACTTTCAGCAGCTGGTTGTTCCTGGTCATCATGACCGTCGGTTCACTTTCGTTGCCCTTCAACTGGTATGGAGGCAATCTGCTGGACGCGGACATAAAAGCTGGACGCGTCAAGCGTTACTCGCTCTATGCCAACTCCAATTTCGCGAAATACGACGCCTTGAAGCGCCGTGCAGATCAAGGTGACCGTCTTGCTTGGTGGTCGCTCCTTTTGGCTGGCCTCGGGCTCGTACTGGGTATCCTGATGGTCTTGGCGATGTTCTCCAGTCCCATCTGGCGGAAGTGGGTATTCTGACAGGCCGGAGGCTGCTACCCACAGCTGAACACTGAAGCCGTGTTCGAAGGCTGACGCGATCGCTCCGGACAGCTCTATCGTTTTGCACAAGAAAAAGGCGGACCCGGGGGACAGTGGGTCCGCCTTTGCTTGCCGACGGGCTTCGGGGGGGAAGTTGGGTGCCGGCAAACATTCCGATAGCTGGATCAGCACGCGTTGGAGGCTTACTGGGCTTCGGAAACGGAAGTGTGAGCGCGTTTCGCGTTCCGCACAATTAGCCCGATAGGCCTTAGCTCGATAGGCTTAGGACCATCCTGCGGCCTATGTTGCGGGCTTCACAGTCAACGGCACCAATCGGTTACACAAAGGAGCGAGCATATACCTGTGGTGGCAGGGGGTAATCGTGGAGATGACTTACAAATCAGTTCAGGAACTGCTCAGAGAAGCAGGAATTGTCATGAGCAAGAAAGGTGAAATCCACCGCATAAACTTCTTTGGTGGGCTGGAAGACACCGCGCTCTACACGACAAGCTTGGAGGACGCCCTGGACAGGGGGCTGAGGATGGCGAGGCCGCGACGTTCGTGAGTCGAGCTGTGCTGATCCGATAGATCGAAAGGGTACCGATTCCGACCTAGGAATCCATCGCCATCATTGGCGTAATCCTCTCGGGCACGTCTTCGCGCCCCTTGTCCTGCCGGCAGCTTGCCGCCGGCTCCGCTTGCCCACACGCCCCAAAAGTTCCCAGCCGCTTCGCAGCGGCTTTTTTCATGCCCGGAGACACCATGACCCTTGCTCGACGCATTGCCCCCATTCTGGTCACTTGGACGGGGCGCTGACCCATGGCCATCACCCCGCTCGACATCGCCAACATGGCGCTCGCCGTGCTCGACGAGGCGCCGATCGATTCACTCGACCAGGACGTCAAGGCGGCGCGCCTGCTCAACCTGCATTTCGACCTGACGCGCGAAGCCGAACTGACCAAACACGCCTGGGTGTTCGCCATCCTGTCGGCAAGCGTTCCCGGGTCGGATACCGGGAGCGGCGGCTGTACCTTGAATGTCGCCTATGAACTGCCGGCCGATTGCCTGCGCCCGCTGCCGCCGACCCACAATGGCGAACCGGACGGCGTGCCGGTTTCCTGGCGCCAGGAGGCTGGGATCATCTATTCCGATCGGCCCGGCCCGCTCGCCATCCGCTACATCGCCAACCTCACCGACCCGAACGATTGGGACGCGCTGTTCACCGAAGTGCTGGTGGCGGCCCTTGCCGTCAAGATCGCGCATCCGCTGACCCACAAGGCCGGCATGATCGACATCGCCCGCTCGGCCTATGACCGCGCGCTCGACGCAGCCTTTTCGGCCAACGCCATCCAGCGCGGCGGCCGCGCCTACACCGCGTCCTGGGCGATCCAGCGCGGCGACAGCAGGTACGCACGCTGATGGCGACACTCTATCCAGTCCAGGACGTCTTCACCCGCGGCGAGATCTCGCCGCGTCTGCACGCGCGCGCCTCGCTCGATCTCTATCGCGCTGCACTGTCGAAGTGCGAAAACTTCGTCACGCTGCCGCATGGCGGCATCCGCAAGCGCGGCGGCAGCTATTTCGTCGGCGAGGTGAAGAATTCGGCCGTGAGGACGCGTGCCGTCCCCTTCATCTTCAGCGCCGACCAGGCCTACTGCCTGGAGTTCGGCAACCTCTATATCCGCGTCTATGCCTATGGCGCCCGCGTCGGCACGGTGGAAGTGGCCTCGCCCTACCTCGAGGCCGACCTGTTCGACCTCGCCTATGTGCAGTCGGCCGACCAGATGTGGATCAGCCACAAGGATTATCCGCTCAAGGTTCTCACCCGCACCGCGCACACGACCTGGACGCTGGAGGACTACGAGTTTGATGACGGACCTTATGACGAAATCAACGATACCGGGACGACATTGACACCGGCATCCTACGGCTCGTTCGTGCCGAAGATGACCGGCTTGGCGGCTCCAGGCGGTACGGTGTCCAGCTCCACCGGGGCGGCTGATGCGTGGGTACTGTTCGACAAAAGCAGCAAAACGGTCAGCAACGTGACAGGCGGCACCGGGGCATGGGTTCAGTACAGGCTCGCTGGCAGCGCTAGGAAGGTTTGCAATGCCTACTGGCTGCAGGCGACAGGCGCCGCGGGCGCAGCCACGGACATGCCCACGCAATGGGAGGTTCAGGGCTCGAATGATGGCGTGAACTGGGTAACCATCGATGCGCGGCAGGGCGAAACCGGCTGGAGCGCCTCCGAGCGCCGCTACTTCGAATTCTTCAACAAGGCCGCGTTCGAATATCTGCGATGGGACTTTGAGGGCGGCGGCGGCGCCGACAGTGCAAACACGTCATTGGCGGAATTTGCTCCCAACGAAGACGGTGCTCTGATGACGCCGTTCAACCTGACAGCCTCCTCCATCCTCGGCATCAACGGCGATGCCGGGTTCCAGACAAGCGATGTCGGACGGGCCATCCGGCTCTATGCATCCGACGGGCGCTGGCGCTGGGCCAAGATCGCGGCGCGCATCAGCACCACGGTCGTCACGATCCGCCTCTATGGCCACGCGCTTCCCGACCTGAACCAGATCTCACGCTGGCGGCTAGGCACTTTCGTCGCCGGCAAATATGTCGAGAGCGGCTCGCTCTACGAGGAGCGGCTGGCCTTCAGCCGAAGGTTCTCGGTCTATGCCTCGGCCACCGGTGACTTCAACAATTTCGCCACGGGCGAGGAAGACGACGACGCGCTCGAATTCATTCAGGCCGGCGGCGGCCAGGCCAACGACATCGTCTGGATCGCCGAGTCCGATGGCGCGCTGCTGATCGGGACGCTTGGCGGGCTGCGGGCTCTTTCCGGCTCCGGCATCGACGAGGCATTGACCCCGTCATCCTTCAAGAACCGGCGCTCGCGCACCTTCGGCTGCGCCGGCATCCGCCCGGTCGATGCCGGCCAGTCCTTCCTCTATGTCACGCGCTCGCGCTGCTCGATCGCCGAGCTGACGCAGACCTCGGCCGGCAGGTTCTCGTCCGAAGACATCGGCCAGATCTCGGAGCATATCGCCAAGCAAGGGGTGGTCGAACTCGCCTTCCAGACCGACCCCGACCCGATGCTGTGGTTTCCGCTCGAGAATGGCGAGCTTGGCGGCTACACGCACCAGCCAAGCCAGGAGGTGCGCGGCATGCACCGCCATCGCTTCGGCGGTGCCTTCGCCGGCTCCACCTGGGCGGTCGTCGAAAGCGCCGTGGCGACGCCCGGCCAGAACGGCGTCGACGACATCTGGCTGGTCGTCAAGCGCACCATCGCCGGTGTCACCAAACGCTATATCGAGATCATGACGCCGCCCTTCGAGTATGGTGCGCTGGAAGACGCCTTCCAGGTCGATTGCGGGCTGACCTATGCGGGCACCGCCGTCAATGTCGTCTCGGGCCTTGGCCATCTCAACGGCCAGTCGGTCGACGTGCTGGCGTCGGGCAAGGTCTACCGCAACCTCACCGTGGCCGCCGGCCAGGTGACGCTGCCCGGCGGCGCCACCGCGACGAAATGGCAGGTCGGACTTCCCTGTCAGGCGCAAGCCGACACGCTGGAACTCGACGTCGGCGGCCAGGACGGCTCGATCGTCGGCCGCCGCAAGAAGGTGGCCAAAGTGATCCTGTCGCTGCTCGAGACCGACACCACGGGGCTCCAAGTGCAGTCCCTGATCCGCGGCCGCTGGGAGGCGGTGAGGATGCCCTCGATCGTCGCGCCGGACGGCAAGGCCAATCTCTTCACCGGCAATGTCGAGGTGCCGATCGACGACAGCTGGGAAGGGCAGGGCAGGGTCAGGATCCGCCACGTCAACCCGACGCCCTGCACGATCAGGGCATTCACACCGGTGTTCGACGCGGAGCCGTAAGGATCAAAACTCAATCAGCAGGCGGTCGCCAATGCCCGGAATGGGTGGAAAGCGGTCGCTTAGTTCGGCGAAGAGGGGGAGTGGGCCACTCTTAGCGTTTCGGTGGGCCTTGGTAGAGATACCAGAGCGGCAACGCTACGAGTGCGCATGAAACTGCGATCAGCAGAAACCAATAGAGGTACGGGTCTTGGGTCCGATCCAAGACTTGCAGGCCGCCGCCATGCTTTGGGATGGTGGCTTTCCCCGCCCATAGCCAGAAGGCAACGAATGCGCCACCAACCAGCATCTCTGCGATCAAAATGCCCCTGACGATTGGTGAGTGCCGAGTGCTTCCGGCCATTTAGGTGCCCCCTTGTAAGCGGCTAGTGCGTACCCTGCGGGATCATTCTTTCGGCGAAGGTTTTCAATCGTGGCTCGCAATCCATCACCAAAGCTTAGCATGCGCTGATTGCATCAGAGTTAAGTGGGCGGATAAGTTCGGATGGCGGCAATGGGTGGAAAGGCGACCTCCCACTATGGGCACATTCTCGAAACGATTCACTCAGCATCGGTGAGTTATGAATCGCACTGTCGAGAGAGGCGTGATCAATGAGTAGCTCTCAAATGGAAAAATATGTCTGGGCCTCTGTCCTATATTACACCGTGCACGTGGTTGCATCTGTGTTTATTGTAGCTGCTTTTATGAGCAACCTTGGTGGTCTGTGGGGCTTGGCTGCAATATTCGCCTATATTGCGCTGATTAGATCTCTCAATAGATGGCGTCTCAGAAGACATCCACGAAGTGCCTATCAGGTAGAATTGGCCAAACGGAGACTGGACAACTAGTCAACGTCCGCAACGGGTCGAACTCGGTCGTTCAGAGTGATTGAGTTTTGACCCTAGTGGTCAGAATCTGACGTTTGGTACCGGATTCGGAAGTCCCTCAAGGTGGGGAGTGGCCGTTGCCATTTAGCCCGCTGGGGCGTGTCAGCCTTCGATCTGCCGACCGCTCAACGCGTTCAACTCTTCAGCCCTTTGTGGCGGGAATTCCGCGAAACGAGTCCAATCATCAGCGGTGTCGAACCACGGTATATGGTCCTTGAACCAAACATGCACGGTCCAGATATCCGCGACAGGAAGGGCTTCAGGCGCATCAAAACTGCCTACTAGCAAACTGGTTTCGTGCACTCGATGGAAGCCGATTGAGCTTCCGCAGACCGCACAAAAGCTACGCTCTACGTCCCTTGACGAACGATAACGGGTTGGCTCGGCGGCAAGCCATGTCACCGTACCGGCGGGGAAGCCGACCCACGTGCCGATCGGCGATCCGGTATGTTTGCGACACCTATTGCAGTGGCAATGACAGAGCCACAAAGGCTCGGCATTGGTTTTGTAGCGCACGTTGCCACA
>NZ_JBWLUZ010000036.1:0-48244 GCF_057784325.1 Mesorhizobium sp. CNPSo 4689 | reverse complement strand
CCCCCGCCCCCCGCTCGTCGGTCGCCCTATTTTTCCACGCCAGACATTCTGAGCCGCGCTGGAACGTTTCAGCCGGCCGCGCGTTGTGTTTTTCGGGGTGTGGCCGGTTTGTTTCGGCCGGCCACTGCGTTCGGGAGGCGCATGGCAGGGGATGTCCCAGGTCCAGACCGTGAAATCCACCGAGGCGGCAGCAGCGCCGCGGGCGTCGGATGCGTTCGCGATGAAGCTCACCTCATCGGAACTGGCAACGACGATGTCGCATTTCCATCGCGCCGAGATCGGCCGCATGGCCGGCTGGCGCGACCGGCTCGACCGGACCAGCAACTGGGCGATCACGGTCGTCGCCGCCATGCTGTCGGTGTCGCTGTCGACGCCCAGCGCCCATCACGGCGTGCTGCTGTTCGCCATGCTTTTGATCACGCTGCTGTTGTGGATCGAGGCGCGGCGCTACCGCTTCTTCGACGTCTACCGGGCCCGGGTACGCCAGTTCGAACGCTATTACTTCGCGCAAATCTTCTCGCCGCAGCCGGACTACGCCTCCAACTGGCTGGCCATTGTCGGTGAAGGCTTGCGCTCGCCCCGCTTCCTGATCTCGCAGCGTGCGGCCCTGGTGCGGCGGCTTCGTCGCAACTACCTCTTCATGTACACGATCCTGATGCTGGCCTGGGTGCTGAAGATCACGACGCCCAGCCTGCAGCGCGAAGGGTCACCGATCGGCTTCGGCGCCTCGTTCCTCGACGCGATGCGGGTAGCATCGCTCGGTCCCGTGCCCGGCATCGTCGTCGCGTGCATAGTGGGGTTCTGCTATGCCGCGCTGCTCGCCGCGGCCTTGCTCGTCAGCAGTGAGGAAGGCGAGCTGTCGCATGGCACCGTGCATGTGTGAGCATGGCAATTCCGCCATCGTTCCGAAACGTTCGGTTCCTATTTCAGCGACATTGTCGAGCGGAAGTCCTTGCGCTGTTGCGGTTGGGATCAAGGCTGGTCTGGCACGGCAATGGGCGCAGAATATTTGGCCTTCAGCCATGTGTTCGACGATCCGCTCCTGTAGCGGCTGTCGGCGCGCTTGGAGATGATGCCCTCGAGCCCCATCTCATCGACGGCGCGGAAGATCGCTAGCGCACTGCCTTCGAAATGCGCGCTGTACTGGATCTTGCCGAGGCCGGGCTCAACCAGCTGCCACAGCGCCTGCTTGCGCTGCAGCAGGGGCAAGGAGGCAAGATTGCGACCGTCGAGATGGAGAATGTCAAATGCGACGAACACCAACCGGCTCGGCTCGTTCCAGATCGCGGCTTCCAGCGCGGGACAATCGGGAGCGCCCTGCTCGCCCGCTACAATGACCTCGCCGTCGAGAATGGCAGCCCGGCATGGCAGCTCGGCTGCCAGCGCGATGGGCCAGTATTTTGTGGTCCAGTCGTGGCCGTTCTTGCTGTAGAGACGCACGCCGCCTTTATCGATGATGATCTGTGTCCGGTAGCCGTCGAACTTGATCTCGTGAACCCATCCCTCATCTTCGGGCGGGTGCTCGACCGGAGTCGGGATCTGCGGCGGAATGAACTGCAGCCGGCCGCTGCTGACTTTGGGACGCTTACTCAAGACGACCACCTTTGACCGCGTGGCGGCGGCATGATCGGCACAGGCGGCCCGACATCCCCCCAACGTGGACGCCTGCCGCCTGTGCCGAGCCCCCGCCAAGCCACTACGAACATCTACGCACGAGGCCGGATTGTCGTTAGCTTCGCATCCAAATACTTGTCCGGGCGTACATATCTCGCTGTAGGCGGCGATCCTGCACCGTTCTCACTGTCGGTACAGGCTCTCGCACCGTCCCCGGCTGGCCTATGCTATCTCGGGTTGCCGGCCCACGCAGTCCCCTGCAAATTTTGGGCGACCTGGTCAGTCCATCAAAAGCACCACAGCGGGATGCAGCTTCTTCAGATTCGGCAATGATTTCGATTGCCAGGGTATGTCGGGCGTTCCACGCACGATGAGTCGAACATCGGGATGCTTGCGCACCTCGATGGTAAATTTCGCCAGCAGGTTGATACCGGAAGAATTGAGAAACTGAAGGTCCTTTAAATTGAGCGTAACGGAAGAGGGATTTGAGGCAAGAACACCGATCGCCAAAGCCATGATGGGTGCACCAGCCTCGGAACTGGCAAGCCGCATTGCACCGTCGAAAAAGATATCGCTTCCTTCGATCCACACGCGGTAGTCGTCTGTTTTGATTTCCATGGCCTGGCTTCGTTTCATCTAGTTGTGCGTTTGCGAGATCGGAATGGAGGCATATGTCTCCAGGCAAATCCGATCGCTTTCGTCGGCAGAGCTGAATATCCAAGCCAAACGCGCGTCATAGTCGCTCATCAACGTCAGCAATCCGAGTCCTGAGCGTACCACGTCGGGGTTCGCAGCATTCGCTTCGATTCGCTGTATCAGCAGGTCTCTGGGGTCGCCAACCGTGATGTCCGCCAGGAGACTTTGGAACTCGGACGCGTTTTCACCATCGAGGTCATTCGACACCTTGAGCTTGAAGCACTCCGAATCCATCGACGCCTCGATCACGATTTCGCCCGGTGCGCGAAACTTGACGGCATTTTCGATGAGCTCGTTGACCAGATACCCGATGCTGTGCCGCACTTCCTTGTAGTCGTTGCGGGACGACTGAAAGCGCAATGCGAAAAGATCGGCGATGAAGTCCGAAGTCGTAGCACAATGACGCCAACTCAAGTCGAGAGGTCCGTCGAACAGCCGCACCCGGCTGACACTTTCCATCATCCCGATAGCAAGGTCAGGGGTACCGAACAGCGTGGTCATTCCTATGTGTGCCTTATGATTACGAGGGTGATGTCGTCGTGGATCTTCTGGATTCCGATATGGGCCATAAGATCCTCAATGATCCCGGTTTTGATTTCCTCTGCGCTCCTGCCATAACGTTTTCGTGCGCTCTGGCAGAGGCGCTCGAACCCGAATAGCCTTCGGTCCTGGTCTTCCGCCTCGGTCACACCGTCGGTGTGCAGCACGATCACGTCGCCACTCCCGAACACGATGTCGCGCGTGGCAATGAACTGCGAGATGTCATGCTCCAGACCAACCGGCAGACCCAGATCAAGCGTATCGATGCGTTCGACTTCCCCACCCGCACGGACGACCAGAACGTCCTCATGCTGGCCGGATAGCGTTACCTGCTCACCCTCAAAGTCAAGAAAGGCCAGCGAGAGATGCTTGTCCGTGTTCGTGCGCTCAATGTTCTTGTAGATCGCCCTGTTCAGCCGATCCAGAAACTGGTGCGGATCCCCTTCGTTGGTCTCCTGCAGCGCGCGTGCAACGGATTGGACCATCAGCATCAGCACGCCGCTCTCGAGACCATGACCGGTCACATCGCCGATCCCGATCTTGACCCGTGACCCGTTCTGCAGGACGTCGTAGTAGTCACCGCCGACCTCGTCGGCAGGCCGCATGTAGGCTGCGATCTCCAGCCCCGGAATCGCTTCGAGTTCGAATGGTTTCGGCAGGACCATCATCTGGATCTGCCTGGCAACTGCGAGCTCGGCACCGAGGCGGACGTTCTCGTCCCGCAACTTTTCATTGAGTGCGGATATCTCCTGATTTGCGTCCCCGAGCTCTCTGGTTCGGTCGTCGACGAGTTGCTCGAGGTTTTCCGTGTGAAAGCTGATCTGCTCAGCCATCCGGTTGAAAGCTATCCCTGCCGCTCCAACTTCGTCGCGCGTCGGAATGCTCACGCGGACTGAATAATCTTTGGACTGGAGCCGCTGGGCGGCGCTGGCAAGCGCCCTGAGGCCCGCGGTGATCCGCTTCGAAATTCCGAGCACGGCCGCGAAGACAATCAGAAGCGAAACGACGATCGCGGCGATCTGAAACAGCAGGATACGATTGGTTGCGCGAGAAATACTCTCCTGAGCGGCGAACAGGGATGCATAGATCTCCCGTTCGGGAACGACGATGCCGACCGACATCGTTTCGGACTTGATCGGTCCCGAACTCCACAAATTGGTCGGCTTCAATCTCTTGAGGACGACAATGTAGGGGACGCGTTCGCCCTTGTTGTCGAGCATGATATGCTGAATGACCCCGTCATTGTTCTGGTCGAGAGGCAGCGACGCGATAGCCGGCTGTGTACTTCCCCGCAGAGACCTCTCCAGGCCGGTGACGCCCTGCGTGCCCGCATCGCTCGATGAAGTCAGGCCGATGATCGCCTGGCCCGACGGATTGATCGCCACCACGTTGCCAGTCGACATCGTAAGGAAGCCGAACCCGGTTTCAGCGATCTTCACACGTTCGACGACTTCCGCGAGCTGATCGAGAGTGATGTCTGCTCCTGCCGTACCGGCGATACCGGTGCGATCGCGCGTCCACAGCGGGTGGAAAAAGCTGACGATCAGCTTTCCCGTGATTGCATCGGTGTAAGGCGCCGTCTGGGTAATGTCGTCAGGAACCGGACGTGAGGCTGGATCCTTGGCCCATTGCTGCCATGACCCATAGATTCCCGGAAAGAAAAACTCCCAGAACTCCGCCTTGTTGTGGCCTGGATAGAGCCGGTCGAAGGTCTGTGCCTGGTCCGTATACGGTACCGTCCTGAAGATCGGCCGTTCTTTGGGACCAATGTAGTACATCTGCAGTTTGGACGACCCGCTGGCCATGAGAGTCGGCGCGACGAGATCGATCACGGTACTGTCTTCTATTTCCTGCTGAACGGCCGGCAACGGACTGTGGTCGGCGCCCAGCAGGTAGCCCCAGACGCTTACCACGGAAGGCGCGCCCGGCAGATTCTGCGCCCAATCGCCCTGCGTGTCGTAGACGACCTTCACGGAGCCGGGCGTCTCATGCGAAAGGGTCGCTCCGACCTGTTGCTGCCTCATCGGATCGTCGATCTGGGCCTGCAGCACGCCGGCCAGCGCCTTGACGTCCCCATGAACCCGATCGAGCAGCAGGTCGACACTCAATGCTGTCGAATCGGCATAGGAACGAAGGTATTCCTCGTTTGCGGTCGTCAGGCCCTCACCGACTTCCGACGTGGCATCGCGCGACAGCTCTTGAACGTTCCAAAGCGCCAGACCACCGCTCAGCAGGAGATCGAACAGTACGGCGCCGCCAACGACCAATACGAACTTCGCTCGAAAGGAGCGCAGGCCGAAGCGCGGTGTGGGCTCACTGTCGGTTTTCATTGCGGCCGTCGCCCCGATGCGACCCAGATCGGCCAACCCGCATAACCCTTGGGATGGAGCGCAGCGAAAATGTGGTCCTGGAAGCCCTGCCGGAACCGTGCGACGAACTCCGGACAGTCGCCGCGTTTGCTCGCCATCTCGCCCGCATAGACATCGGCCCAGGCCGCAATGACATCGGCAAAATCCTGCGGATCGCCGTCCAGGTTAGTGACCATGAAGGTCTCGACACGGATGTCTTCGAATCCGGCTTCGATCAGGTATCGCCGGCTCTTGGGCCCAAGCTCGACGTCCATCTCGAAATGCCCGAACAGCTTCGCCACCTCGTTGTAGGTCCAACGAATGCTTTCGGCGCGCGGCTCGCCGAGGCAATGCGAATTTTTCTCGTTGGTGATGTAGACCCGCCCGCCTGGCTTGCATATGCGGTAGAGCTCCTTGAGGATGAGTTCAGGTCGATTGAAGATTTGAAGGGAGTGGCGGCAGGTCACCAAGTCGAACTGCGCTTCGTCGAGCAGCATCTCCGACGCATCGCCATAGGTATATTCGATGCCCCGGATATCGAACTCCCGCATCACGCGTCGAGCATAATCCAGGCTTGATATGGAGTGGTCGAGGGCGACGATCCGCGACGGCTGGAACTCCTTCTGCACGAGCACGGCGAAATCACCGATCCCGCAACAGATGTCGGCCATGACAATCCCGGGCCTCATGCCGTGTCGCGGCAAGATCGCGCGCTCGTGGCGCCAGGTC
The DNA here is from genome assembly GCF_057784325.1 of Mesorhizobium sp. CNPSo 4689. Taxonomy (NCBI): domain Bacteria; kingdom Pseudomonadati; phylum Pseudomonadota; class Alphaproteobacteria; order Hyphomicrobiales; family Phyllobacteriaceae; genus Mesorhizobium; species Mesorhizobium sp. CNPSo 4689. The sequence goes on along the minus strand of NZ_JBWLUZ010000036.1, from coordinate 42,317 downwards.
ATCTTTGTCTGTGTGCGCAGGATTGGAACGAACCCGCCTTCCTCAAGGAAGCCCTGCCCCGGATAGAATTCGCTGTCATACTCTTCGACCGTGATGTTCGGTTCGATTCCGCTCAAGCGACCGAATTTTCGCGACGTCCATCCGACGACACTTGACGTGATGACGACGAATTTGAGATCGGGCCGAGCGCGGCAAGCGTCAATGATGATCCTTGAAAAGGCGTGAAACGCAGCGTTGTTCATCTGCGTCAGGCGTCTGACGTTGACGTAGAGAACGCCGCGCACCCGGCCGATCGCATCGCGGAGCAATGCTATGCTGGGCCCAAGCTCATCGATGGCCTGAGGCCGGACCACCCCCGATATGGAGAACTCCTGGTTGTTGGCGTCGTATTGCGCCTTGAAACGCGGGAGAAGGCTCAATTTCGCAGGCCCTCAAGCGGAAGATCCACGACAAGCTTGATTGCATCACCATCGGCTTCCTCCAGCCTGAGTGTCGCGTTGTAGTCGACAGCCAGTTCCAGGAGTACGACCTCCCGGCTGGGCGCGAGATCGCCAGACACCGAATTGAGGTATCGCTCCCTGGCCTCTATTCCTGCGACTTGCGATACGGCTTCTTCGTAGAACCGGCGCTCCTCTGGCACACAAGGAAGTATCAGCTCGATCCTGTCCGTCGCGCCATGGCGGGACACCCTGCATGCCAGTTCGCCGTCGGCATGGCGCGTACGAAAGGCGACTTCCAGCAATTCGTTGAAGGCAGAGGAAAAGAGATTTGAATGCCGGACCGAGTCTGACCTGTTTTGACTGATCATCCGGGCCATGTATGTCGAGACATAATCGCAGTGTCTCCAAACGGAGACAAAAGCTTTGATTTCCATGTCAATCTGGATCATGGGCTCAAAAGCCGGCCCGCCAGCCAGGTCATGATGAACAGGTTCCATCGGCATCCTCCCTTGTTCCATCAGTACTGTGCCCTGGTGGGGCGATGACCTCCGAGGCGGATAATTTCACCGCGGCCCGTTATGAGTCAGTCTCGCATCGACTCGAAGAATGCGCGGTATCTGCCTCGATCGTTTCTACAAATCTCCCCTTCACAGTTAACAAAGGGTGCAAGGCGCTAGACCGCCCGATTTGATCCCTCCATCGCTCGTACCACCCTCAGCGGGGACCGCCTGATGAAATCGCTGGTTGCCTCGGCTCCGAGCGGGCGTCCCAGGAAATTCCCTTGCAGGCAATCGCAATTCTCCTTGATCAGCCACCGTGCCTGTGCCGACGTCTCGACCCCCTCGGCGGTAACGCTTATTCCCAGGCCGTGCGCCAGATTCATGATCGATCGCACGATGGTCTGGCTTTTGAGGTCGGTCTCCAGGTCCGCGATGAAGTATCGATCTATCTTCAGCGTGTCGAAAGGAAAGTTCTTAAGGTAGCTCAACGATGAATAGTATGTTCCAAAATCGTCGAGCGATATTCGTATCCCCAAGACGTTCAGGGTATTTAACGTGTCGATATTGTCGATCGTCTTCTCAAGAAGAACCGTCTCGGTTATCTCGAGTTCAAGTCGGTCTGCTCGGATTCCCACTGCGTCGATGACCTGAGCGACCGTGTCCGTCAGCGAACCGCTAAGGAACTGAGCCGGCGACAGGTTCACCGCGACCGTCAGCGAGGAGGGCCACGTCAATGCCTGGCGACAGGCTTGCTCGAGCACCCATCGTCCAATCTCGTCCATCAGACCGTCGGCTTCGGCGATCGGTATGAACACACTGGGTGGAATGATTCCGATCTCGGGATGCCGCCACCGCAGTAGCGCTTCGAAACCGATCACCGACGAGGGAGGCCGAATGAGCGGCTGATACTCCAGATAAAGCTCGCCCCGCTCCAGAGCGGTTCGAAGGCTGCGCCTCAGATTCTCGCGTTGCTCGAGCAAGAGCAGCATCGAACGGTTGAACGTTCGAGCGCAACCGCGCCCATCCGTCTTGGCTGCGTAAAGTGCAATGTCAGCAGCTTTCATCAGCTGCTCGCCATCGGTCCCGTGCTCCGGCCCGAAAGCAATTCCGATACTCGAGCCGACGAAGACGGCAATGCCGTTGATGACGAACGGCTCCTTGAACGCTTCGACCAGCGATCCGGCGAGGCGCTCGGCTTCCGCCGGCTGATCCTTTCCCAATTGGATGACAGCGAACTCATCGCCGGCATACCGGTACGCGGATTCGCCGTCCTGCAGCGCGTCGCGGATTCGACCTGCCGCGAGCTGAAGAAGCGTATCGCCTGCTCCATGGCCGAGCGTGTCGTTGACCGCTTTGAAATCGTCAAGGTCGATTTGCAGCAGGGCGGCTTTCGGTTTTGGTCCGCCGATGGCCTCCAGTGCCTGCTGCAGCCGCTCGCCGAATCTCCGCCGATTCTGCAGGCCGGTCAGCACGTCGTGCGTCGCCTGGTGGAGCAGAATTACATGCTCCTGTTCCTCCGCCGCGCTCCGCCCGCCGTGCTCCCTTGATTCGATGATTCCCACACCATTTGCAGTAGCGAAGACGAAAGCGGACCGTGGCGCTTGGCCCGACGATCGCGGCAAATCGATGCTGGCCGGAGAGCCGCCGTGGAGCACACGAAGAAATTCGTCGCGATGCCTCGCATCGAGGAAGCTCGGGTAGATCTCCCAAACAGCGGCGCCCGGCGCCACCGCGCCTCCGTACACACCTTTGAGCCTGGTTGCGTAGTGCGTCAGGTTGAAGTCGCGGTCATAGAACGACAAAAGTTCGGTCGTGTTCGCCAAAAGGTCAGCGAGAAGCGCTTCGCCGGCACGTGGAACATCGCTCGAGGAAGGCCCCTCACTCTCGGTGCCGACGCCTGATGCCTCTGGATGCAAGAGCCACCTCCGTAAACGGTGCAAATCCGCGTCCCCCAGTCTAGAAATAACATAACTATCAAGCTTGGCAAACTTTCAACTCGCAGTCTTAACAAGCGCCGCATGCGGCGTAGTTGCAATGTACGCTCCGCTGCAATTGGCGGAAAATTATCAATAACGATGAACAGTCGCAACTCGTTAATAAATCGGGAATTGGCGGGGATTAGCCATACGATTGGCGGCGCGGTGGACGCGACACGAAGTATTGTGATCTATGAGGCGGCGTGGCCTTCCCCGCCCCGGCAAGCCTGTTTTGAGCCCCGCCCCGTCCCAAGATCGCCGATCCCCAATTCAGTTTCCGAGCGCTTTGAGCCAACCTTCAAAGGAAGGGGCCTTCTCGTGTCCCGCAAGCGAAACAGAGTTGGCGGGGCGCGGCAATACCACAGCAGTCCGGCCTTCGCGGGGGCTGTAACCGAATTCCTTGCTGAATGCCCGGCTGAAATTCGCCGCAGAACTAAACCCGAAGGCTTCAGCAATTTCAACTATACGCCGGCTGTCCGCCGGATCGCTAAGCGCAATATGGGCTGCCAGAAGGCGGCGACTTTGTATGTAATGGAGAACACCACCGCTCGGTTCGAACAACTGATAGAGACGAGAGCGTGATACGCCGAGCGCCCGGCACATTGTATCCGGTGTCAAATGAGCCGCATCCAGATTGTTTTGGACGTATCGACGCGCTCGCTCCATCAACGCGACACTCGTCAATTGTTCGGAGGCCGCAACATGTTCCGCCGGAGGCGTGAGGCAGGCAATGATCATGCTGCGTGTTGCGTGTACGATGCGAGGCAGATCTTCAGCCGTGAGACTGCGCAGCCTTGCTTCAATGCTGTTTACGTAGTCAACCAAGAGGTTGGCAAAGTTGCCGGACAGAATTGAATTGTTCTTTGCGTCGAGAGTTGCCGCCGCATCAGAGAACAAATCACGCGGCAGATAGAGAAAGAGACTTTCGGAGTCCGTTGTCCTCCCGCGAAACGGATAGCCAAGCGACCTGATCTCCAATTTGCCCGGCTGGCCTTCTGCAACACGGCGATCGACCTCTGTCCACGACCGGCCAATACGTGGCAAGACGATATACCAGTGATCGATCGAGCTGGACCGAAGCTTAGCGGCAGAACGGATGTAACTATGTGCCGGAGCGTGCTGCTGGACGATCAGCATGCCACCGAGGTTCCAAGCCGTGTGGTTGGCGGGAAAGCCATCGTCCAGCGATCTGTCATCCGGCAACCTGACCTCGACAAGCGGCGCCATATGCGCTTGCCAAGCGGCGAATTGATCCTCTGGCGCCAGTTCGAGCGTTGAAAAGGGCAGAGGTTCGAGCGCCGGCGCGAGTAACGGAGCAGCCTCATTGTGAGGTTGAGCTTCGCGTGCCCAGCGACGTCGATCACGCTCCGGTGCCTGCTTCGCAGAGGTCTTGTCTTGCCTTTTAGCGTCCATCGCGTGGTGCCATATCCGAATCGGCTATGCCCATGCCCCTCTCAATCATGTGGTGTAACTCAGGCATCTGGCAAGACTGGCGGACTCGAGTCGACTGAAACGGCGATCACGCTGGATTACGGCAAGAAATGCATTCCGAGATAAGTTTCTGGATGCGAAGCTAACGACACTCTTCAACCTGATGCGTATAGAATCGAGCATCGTGAAATATTAGTTGAGGAGACCACCGAAGTGACCACAAAGCTCAACAGCGAAGCTCGTCGCAGGATAATTCTTGATGGATACGGTAACAACGAACCGTTGAAGGATATTGCGGCAAAGATCGGATGCTCCCTGGCGAGTTTGAAAGTCACCGCCAGTAAACTCGGCTGCACTCGAACACCGAAAGAGGCGGCGGAATTTCGACGCGGCTTTCATGTTCCGGAACACAAACGGCAAGATTATTACCAACTTATGGTTGCTGGACAATATAAAGCTCGTGAGTGTGCGCTGATTTTGGGATTAATTACAGAGCAATCATCAGCAAACAAGTAAACTTATTCAAATACACTGCAGACGATATTGTCACTTAAGCAGTCCATCGCTTCAGCGGTTCATCAGCAAAAAAGCCCGCCGCAAGCACGGGTAGCGGGCCCTGAAAGGTTCGCACGGATGCTGCGTCGACGTTTCAATCGCACCTGCCTCAGCCTTCACGATCTGGCTATTTGCGAACGCGTATTCGATCAGGTCTGTGCGGATGAGCATCTCGACCCTTTGGACCCGGACACCGAAATCTTGGCGGTGATGGTTGTGGCCATTTTTCGAAATGCTCACACCAGCGAGCGCGAACTGATGGAGGCGGTCAGATCTCGTCGGCAAAAGGTCGGGGGAAGCGGGCATTAGAGCGTGTCTGAGCGCGGCAATCGCCCATCGCTTTGAAAAGTGCGATCCCTATTTCAGCGACAGCCATGTCGAGCGGAAGTCCTTCGTGTTGTTGCGGTTAGGATAGGGCTGGTCCGGCACGGCAACGCCAAGATGGGCGCAGAGCGGCTCCCAGCCGTCGCCCAGCCTGTGGACCAGCAGGCGCTCGGCCGGCACTGTGGCAATGACACCCTCGACATTGGCCTCATAGGCGGCGATCGCGGCCGCGCGATCCTGCGGCCGGCCGGCGAAGACCTGCTTGGCGATGAGGGCGACGCCTAGCGAATCCGGCTCCTGGCTAGTGGCGATGCCGGCAACGATCGTCTTTTCGAAACTCTCCCACCAGCTTTCCGGCGAGCGCCAGGTGAGGATGACGCGGGCGTCGGGGTAGAAATCGATCAACTCCCGCCAGTAATAGGCCGACGGCCAGTCCATGCAGGAGACATAGCCGGAGAACAGCGTGTTCCAGTCGGGCGCGGCACCCTTGGCCAGCGCGCGCCAGAGCCGCTTCTGCTCTTCGTTGGTGTTGACCGCGGACATGTGGTGGCAGGGGCCGTAACCCAGGATCGCAAGCGCCTCGCGCATCGAATCCGTGCCGGTGCGGCCGAAGCCGGTTCCTATTATTTTGATATGCCACCCCTCCCCTTGATCGAGCAGATCAGTCTCCCGCCACCACGATCCGCAGGCGGTTGCCCTCGGGATCAGCGAGGTGCAGTGCCCCATCCGTTTGCGTCGAAGGCAGGTTCGCGTTGCCGAGCCGCCGCGCGACCGCAGCGAGATCTTCAGCCGATGGAACCACCACGGTGAAATGATCGAGACCGGCGGCACCGGGCGGCGGTTCGCGCAATTCGTCGCGAGCCCAGATATTGAAGGCGACCATGTGCGGGCGCCGGTCGGTGCCGCAGTCGAACAGGCCGAACGAGCGGGACTGGATGTGCGGCCCGAAGCCGAGCGCGCCGAGATAGAATGCCATCAGCGCTTCCGGCGAGCGGGCGCGCATATGAATATGGCCGATGAAGGCGTGCGCCGCCAGCATGGGTTCGACATGGCCGGAATTGCCGAGCTCGCGCAGCAAGCCCGCGACATCCAGCGGCTCGAGGCCGGAATGGGCGCTGCCGTCTCTGGCGATCAGGGTGACGCGGCCGTCCGCGGTCTCCTGTCTCGAGGCATAACGCTCGGGCGTGTCGAAACAGATCTCGATGCCGTTGCCGGATGGGTCGGAGACATAGAGGGATTCGGAGATCAGGTGGTCCTGGGCGCTGTGTCTCAGCCCCGACGCCTTGAGCCGGGCGGCAACGCGCGCCAATTCCTTGCGCGTCGTCACATGGATGGCGACATGGAAGAGATCGCGCGACTTCGGCGGCAGCACGGCATCCGCCCCGGCATGAAGCACGATCAGCGCCTTGCCATCGACGCCGAGTCCGACTGTTGCGCCATCATCGCTAAGCACCGCGAGGCCGACCGCGTCGACCCAGACCGGCAAGGCCGCTGCGATATCGATGACGCGCAGATGAACCGGCCCGAGACAGGTCGCGCTGGCCAGCAATTCTTCGCTCATCGATCGTCGTCCGGATTGCAGCCTCAGAACATTAGCTTTGAACGATATAGCTGTCTTGTGCAAAGTGACCGGTCGCGCGTCCCACTGGTCCTGTCAGGGAGGCGGGCGTATCCTGCAGTCCAATGGTCTGAAAACGATCTCGCTAGGAGATTGCGATGGCTCAGGCAACGCGTCACGACGCTTGGCAGGCGGGAGACAGCTACGACCTCTATATGGGGCGATGGAGCCGTCAGATCGCTCCTCTCTTCCTGGATTGGCTCGATCCGCCCGAGGGGCTGGATTGGCTGGAGGTGGGGTGTGGAACCGGGGCGCTGTCCGCGGCCATCCTTGCGCGATGCAGCCCCGCGAGCCTGGTCTCGATAGATCCCTCGGAGGGCTTTCTCGCCAAGGCGCGCGCAAACGTGCCTGACGGCCGTGTCGAGTTTGCCCAAGGTGATGCGCAGGCGCTGTCCGTCCAATCGGGCAGCAAGGACGTGGTCGTGTCGGCGCTGGTCCTCAACTTCATCCCCGACAAGCAGAAGGCGCTCGCGGAGATGCGGCGGGTTGCTCGCCCTGGAGCGGCGATCGGGCTCTATGTATGGGACTATCCTGGCGGCGGCGTGGAATTCATGCGGGCATTCTGGACAGCAGCGACGGCCCTCGACCCCGCCGCCATCGACCTTGCCGAGGACAAACGCTTTCCATTCTGCACACCGGACGGATTGACCGACCTCGTGAAGACGGCGGGACTGGTTTCCATCGACTGCACCCAGATCGAAATGCCGGCTGTGTTCAAGGACTTTGACGACTACTGGCGCCCCTTCACGCTGGGCGCAGGTCCGGCGCCGGGCTACTGCATGAGCCTCGAACCGCCAGCCCGCCAGCGCCTGATGGAGAAATTGCGTGACAGCCTGCCGCGCGGCGAGGACGGATCAATCCCCATGAAAACCAGAGCCTGGGCAGTGCAAGCCAAGGTAAGCTGAAGGTCGCTGCGCCAGACCAGGAACGATATCGCTCTCCGGAGCGGTTCACCGTTTCGCGGAACGCAGAACCGCTCCATCCTTTTGTTTTGACGCAATTCCGGACGGAAAACCGCTACGCATTTTTCCTGGAATTGCTTTAGCGGAAAGTTCGGGTTGACCGCTCCCGGGCACGAAGCGACTATCGGGTCCAGCCAGCCGGCGCAGACTGCAGGGAGGAAATGCAATGGACGAACCCGATCAGTGGCGTCACATGTCGAGCGCGCCACGGGACGGCAGCCGCATCCTGGTCACAGTGCGGCCGTCCGAACAGGGGCCAGCGGAAGTCGACATGGCCTATTGGTCGCGCGCCGACCAGTTCGGCGCCGAAGGCTGGCGCGCCTCCGACTCCTCGCCGGGCCGGGTGGTCGAATATGCCGACCCGGAGCTGAAATGCTGGATGCCGCTGCCAAGGGCCAATCCGGGCCGGGCCTCGATGCCGGCGCCCTGGGAAGGCGAAGACGTGCCGCTGCTCGACGGCTCCGGCATATGAGCGGGAGCGGCCGGCGACGACCAGTGCAACCGCATCGGGTTTGACCCCTTCGGTCGTTACCTCGGCCGGCGCACCGCTCGCACCGTTCCGCCGGATCCGCTGCCGCAGAAGAAGCAGTCGCCGCCATCGGATTCGAGGCCGGACACGCCGGTGCCGGCCGGCATGTCCAGCCGCTCCAGGACCTTTCCGGTTTGCGGGTCGACGCGCCGCACATCACCCTGGTCGCCTTCCCAGGTGCCGTGCCACAGTTCTCCGTCGACCCATGTCACGCCGGTGACGAAGCGGTTGGATTCGATGGTGCGCAGGATTGCCCCTGTCTCGGGGTCGATCTGGTGGATCTTGCGCTCTCGGTACTGGCCCACCCAGAGCGTCCCTTCGGCCCAGGTGAGCCCGGAATCGCCGCCGCCGCCCGGTGCTGGAATCGTGGCCAGCACCTGGCCGGTGTCCGGATCGATCTTCTGGATCCGGTCCTTGGCAATTTGGAACAGGTGCTTGCCGTCATAGGCGGTGCCGGCATGGGCGGCGACATCGATCGAGCGCAGCGTCTCACCGCTTGCCGGGTCGAAGGCGGTCAGCTTTTCGCCGGAGGCAAACCAGACATTCTTTCCGTCAAAGCTCACCCCATGCACGGCGTCCACCCCCGGAAAGGGTCCGTATTCGCGCAGGATTTCGGCCGCTGCATGTTTCATATCTTTGTCCTCGCCAAGATTATCAATGATAGCTCCTAGCCGTTCGGCAGCGGTGCCGGGAGTAACAAGGTGGTCGTGAATCCGGCCACCGGTGGCGTCATCCAGCGGCGCGCGCGGCCGTGCCCGAATGACTGCACCTTGCCGGTCAAGGCGAGCTGCTCCAGCGCCCGCTGCACGCTGCGCTGTCCGGCGCCCAGCGCCAGCGCCAGCGCCGAGCTGGCCCAGGATTCACCATCGGCAAGGAAGGCCAGCACCGCCGCGTGCCGCTCTTCGATCGGCCGCGCCAGCACCAGCACCTCGCCGGCCTGGCGTGGCGTCAGCGCGAAGCCTCGCTTGGTCGCGCCGATGTCGGCCAGCGGCCGCAGTTCGGCGCGCAGCCGGCCGATCTCGACCCGCAGCCTGGCGCGATGCGATTCATCGGCGTGCTTGCCGCCGAAAGCCCGTGCCACGAGTTCCTCTCTCGACACATCCCCCGGCCACGCTTCGGCGAGCGCCCGTGCCAGCGCAAACAGCACCGGGCGCGTGGCCAGCGAGATTGTCGCTTCCTGCTTGCGCACGAGATGGCGCAAGGCATCGACGACCAGAGCCGGCGAGGCCTGCAACGCCTCGACCTCCTCGAGCAGCAGCGGGCGCTCTTCGCCCTTGGCGATCAGCCGCGCCGCGGGTGTCTCCAGCGCCAGGAATGCACTGTCGACCTCCGCCGTCAGCCCGGCAATGCCGGCCCGGTTCGCGGCCAGCCTCGCCCACTCCAGCGCCTCGCGCGCTGCTTTCGTCCTGAGGCGACGCATCGCGATCCCGGCGACGGCGAGCTCGTGCGCGGCCCGCGAGGCCGGCGGAAGGGGCGCCGGGTCGAGCCCGGCCAGCACACGCTCGGCTTCGTCGAGGCGGCCGATCAGCAGCAGGCGCCGCACCGTGAGGTGTCCAGCGTGCGCTGCGTTCAGCCGGTCGCCATGCTTTTCCAGCGTCGCCCGCGCCGCGTCGAGCGTCTTGGCCGGCCAGCCGAGATCGCGCGAGACCAGCGCGATCTCGGCCTCGGCAACAATGCATCTGGCGCGCGCCACGGGCTCTTTCGGGCTGAAGCCGCGCACGGCGCGCCGCAGCAGCAGCTTGGCGCGATCGAGGTCGCCAAGCTGTGCCATGGCGATGCCGCGCAGCGCCAGCGCCGGTGCATCCTCACGCAAGGCGACGCGGTCGAGCGCGCCGAGCGGATCACCGGCCGCCAGCGCCAGCCCAGCCGCGGTGATCAGCGAGTCCATTCAAATCCCGTCACACTTGTAACTCCCACCTTTCGGCACAGGGCCCTACTCTATCTCACCATCGGCAACCAACAACACGTCGCAACGGCGTGACGACAGACTGGCAAAGGAGAAGACCATGACCAAGCACACCGCAATGAAGACACCGCCTGTTGTTTCGCAGCAGCAATGGGAAGCCGCGCGCGAAAAGCTGCTGGTGAAGGAGAAGGCCACGCTCCGCGCCAAGGACGCTTTAGCCGCCGAGCGCCGGCGGATGCCGTGGATGGAAGTGGACAAGACTTACACGTTTGAGGGACCCAACGGCAAGGCGAGCCTGCTCGACCTGTTCCACGGCCGCCGACAGCTGATCGTCTACCGCGCCTTCTTCGAGCCCGGCGTCTATGGCTGGCCTGATCACGCCTGCCGCGGCTGTTCGCTGGGCGCTGACCAGGTCGGCAATCTCGCCCATCTCAACGCCCGCGACACCACGCTCGTCTACGCCTCGCGCGCTCCGCAGGCAGACATTGCGCGGCTGAAGAAGCGGATGGGCTGGGAGATGCCCTGGTACACCATCACCGACAGCTTCGACAAAGACTTCGGCGTCGACGAATGGCACGGCCACAACGTGTTCATCCGCGACGGCGACCGCATCTTCCGCACCTACCTCATCAACAGCCGCGGCGACGAGGCGATGGGCACCGTCTGGAGCTACCTCGACGCCACGCCGCTCGGCCGCCAGGAGGTCTGGGAGGACTCGCCCGAAGGCTATCCGCAAACCCCGACCTACAAATGGTGGAACTGGCACGACAATTACGACGCCGCGCCCGACAAGAAATGGGCCGAAGTGTCGGATGCCGGAGAGGCAGCTTTCCGGGACAACAACTAGCTGGCGGGTTTGGCAGGGCGCCCGGTGCCGTCGGCGAGCGGGCGGCCTCCCCTGACACGTGCCAGTGGCGCAATTGCGCTCCATCAAGGGAAAGAGACCATGAGCGAGACCCATGCAGGCACCGGTGGTGCGATCCCCAGTGATCAAGCCAATGCAGTTACCCTTGGCACCACCGACTGGCTGTGCCTTGCCGCGGCACCGACCTTTGCGCTGATGGCGCTGCTCACCTGTGTTCAGGGTGGCGATGCGGCCACGCTGTGCATGGGCGCGAATGCCTCGCCGCTCACCGGAATGCCGGCGATGTATCTGTTGATGAGCGCCTTCCATTTGGCGCCCTGGCTGCGGGTGATTTCCGGCCGGCAGGCACGCCCGGGCCGGGAATAACCAACCTCAGGCATTTGAACCCTTTTGATCGCTGACAAGCAGACCCATCACGAAACAGGAGACCGTCATGACCAATCGCAATTTCACCACTGCCTTCACGGTGGACCAGACGCCGGAAGCAGCTTTTACGGCCATCAACAATGTCCGTGGATGGTGGTCGGAAGAAATCCAAGGCCGAACCGACAAATCCGGCGAAGACTTCAACTACCACTATAGCGATCTCCACCGCTGCAAGATCAAGGTGACGGAGCTCGTCGCCGGTAAGAAGGACGCCTGGCGCGTGCTGGACAATTATTTCAGTTTTACCGAGGACAAGACCGAATGGACGGGCACGGAGATCATCTTCGATATCTCCGGCAAGGACGGCAAGACCGAGGTCCGCTTCACCCACCAGGGCCTGGTTCCGGACTATGAGTGCTACGACGCCTGCTCCGACGGATGGCGCACCTATATCAACGGCAGTCTGCGCAGCCTGATCGCAACAGGCAAAGGGCATCCCAATGTCGGGGACCCCATGACCGACAGCGAACGGACGCTTGTTGCCTAGCTGGTTCCCCCGAGGGGTGGATCGCGAGGGGGGATTGGCTGTTGCTCCCTCAGTGCACTTCCGCGACAACCGTCCCCGAGACCGGGTCCGTCACGCCGAGATTGCCGCCGAGGTCTTCCAGCGTATCGCGGAATGTGTCGAGAAGGCCGATCATCGATGGCCGCGCGGCGGCGAGGCTGTCCATGTCGTTCCACTCGCCGACAAAGCAGAACGTGCCTTCGCCGGTCTTGATCAGGGCGCCCTTGCGAAAGCCCGCGGCGTTGAGCGCGATTTTCTCATGCGCTTCGATGAAAGCCTTTTCCTTGCCTGGCTTGGTGCGAAAACGGACGACATTGTAGGCGGTCATAATTTCCTCCCATCGGTTCAAGTCATGCGCTCCGGTCCACATGGAGCAGAACGCTGCTCTAACCATCTGTTTTTCCGCATTTATGCGGACACCATAAAATAGCATTCGGCAGCAGAATACTCTATAGCGGTTCTGCTTCTGATAGAGTGGCTGGCCCGCTCTAAATATTTGTTTTTTACGCAATTCCGGACGGAAACCGCTACGCACTTCTCCTGGAATTGCTCTATGGACGTGCCTCCAGAACCATGTTGAACGGCGTCTCGGTGGCGCGGCGGAAGCGCTTGAAGCCACCGCCGGTCACGACCTTGCGCAATCGCGCCTCGCCGGCCTGGGCGCCGAGCCCGAGCCCGACCTCCTGCGACAGCGACGCCGGCGTGCACACGAAGGTGGAAGCGGCATAGTAGACGCGTCCGACGGGATTGAGGTTGGCGGCCAGATGATCATGCGCGAAAGGCTCGACGATCATCCAGGTGCCGTCCGGCTTGAGCGAGCCATGGACATGGGTGGCCGCGCCTGCCGGATCGCCCATGTCGTGCAGGCAGTCGAAGAAGGCGACGAGATCATAGGTGTCCGGATAGGTCTTGGCGGCTGCGACCTCGAAGCGCGTGTTGGCGCTGACCCCGCTTCCTCGGCGGCCTTGCGGGCGCGTTCGATCGAAGGCGCGTGATAGTCGAAACCGACGAAGCGATGCGGACCCATCTGGATGAGATATTGCAGCGCTCGGAGACGGCGAAGAAGACCGCCAGAAGCTTCCTCTCGCTTGAAAGCGCCTCGCTGACGCTGGGCGTCATGTGCACCATCGGCCCGTTGTGTTTCATCAGTTTCCTCAATGCCTTTCGCGAGCGCTATCCAGGCGTCGAGGTGACGGTGATCGAGGGCGCGGCCAACCACCTCACCGACCTGCTGACCGAGGGCACGCTCGACATCGCGCTGCTGGCCAGGCCCGAACCGTTCGACCACCGGCTGAGGGCCGAGCCTGTCTATCGCGAGCGCTTCGGCCTCGCCTTCTCGACCGGCCATCCCTTTGAGACGCGCAACACGCTGCATCTGACCGACGTCCAAGGCGAGGCCTATCTCGAGCGCATCAACTGCGAATACGGCAATCACATAGACGAGCTCTGCCGCAACATCGGCTTCGACATCCGCAGCGCCTTCCGCTCGGAGCGCGAGGACTGGATCCTGGCAATGATCGCCGCTCGCATGGGTGTCTGCTTCATCGCCGAGTACTCGGCCAATCATCCCGGCGTCTGCCACCGGCCCGTCGTCGACCCTGAGATTATCCGCGAAGTTTCGCTGGTTTCGGTGGCCGACCGCGCGCCCTCACCCGCCATCTCGGCCTTCGCCAAGGCAGTGACCGAGCACGACTGGCAAACGGCGGAAGCCTGAGCAAGGCCTCATGGCCAGGCGCGCACCATTGCATTCGTCGAAAGCCAGGCCGTCAACGGCAGCGTCAGCAGGAGCGCCAGCCGCAGGCCCGCCGATCGTGCCTCGTTCATTTCGCCACGCCGGAGCCGTCGCCAAGTCTGCATGGCTGCCACAAGGGCGAACAGCGCGTAGAGGCCGGCCAGAGCCCAAATGAGCTGCATGCCCGTTACCGGGACGCCGGCCATTGCGCCATGAACGCGCCTTGCTTGTGAGGGGCAGGATGGGCAACGCCTCGGCACCCGGCCTCAGCGCTCGCATCCTCTTTAATTGTCGCGAAATCTAAGGCTTTTGGAGAGCTGGTGCCCTTAGACAGAAACACTAAAGTAAATGTGTTGAAAGTGAGGGTTTTAACATGGCAACGGAAAGCCCAAAACTGTCGGAGTCCGAGAGTCTGGTTTCAGAAGCTCAGGCGCGGCGCGATTTTCTCAAGAAGGCCGGGCGCTTCGCGGCAGTGACACCGCCGTCCGTAACGCTTCTGCTCGGCACAAGCCTGAGCTCCGCGGCGATCGCCAAATCGGGTGGATCACGTCCCGGCAATGGCTGGGGGGACAAGAACCACATCCACCGCGGCCCTCCCGGTCAAGCCCGGAAGGCCGCTCATGGTCGTTCCGACAACTCCGGCGGCGGGTCTCACGGGGGCTCGAGGTCCGGCGATCCTAACTAGCAGGGTACTCGGCATTTATATGATGGCCCGGGCTGCTGTGCCTCGCCTTCTCTCCTTGTGGGAGAAGGCCTCACCACTCAGCCGCCTCACCCTTTCCCGCTCCGAACCTCAGCCCGCCCATCAGCGGCTTGACCAAACGGCGCGAGCGGTCGCGCCAGTCATGTCGGGTACGGTATCCATGCCCACGCTGGGTGGCGATGCAGTCGATGAAGCGCTGCGTCCGCGGCGTGGGAACAGGATGCTTGCGATCCGCGCTGCAAGCGCCCGCAGGCGGCTTGCCGTTTCCGTGAGATCGATCCCGCCGGGTCCCGTTTCCCGGCAGGCCCGTTGTTTTTCAACATAGCGCGCAAGTTCGATGTCGTGGCGCTGCGGCACGGGCTCGTCACGCCCATGCCCGTTCCGCCGGGGGTCGTCATGCCAGATGGGCCATTCGACTGTGTTCGGGGGCAGCATGGCATCGCTCCTTGACTGATCGTATCGACCAACTGTCGTCCGCGGCCGTGACGAAGGCGGTGAAGCCAGCGTGATGGAATCGTGAAAAACGGCGCTCAGGGCAGATCGCGGTTGAATTAGCGGCCGCTACACGAAAGAATTGCCGCCAAGCCATGGCTGGGGCGAAATCCAATGACGGGGCCTCATCTTCATCTGCTGGGTGGTTTCGACTTTGCCGGTGTCGGGGCCGCGGTCCCGGTCTTCAGCCGCAAGGCGCGCGCCATGGTGGCTTACCTCGCGCTGCAATCCGGGCATTCGCAATCACGCGAGAAGCTCGCCACGCTGCTCTGGGGCGTCAACAGCGAGACCCAGGCCCGGATGAGCCTTCGCCAGGCAGTGTCTTCCGTCAGGAAGGCCATGCACGCGTCCGGCGGGCGCTTCATGACGGACGGCGACAACATCGCCCTCCATCTCGATGGCCTTGATTTCGACGTCGCGCGGTTCGAGGCGCTGGCCGCCAGTTCGGCGCCTGAAGACCTCGAACAGGCGCTTCTCGTCTACCGCGGCGACCTGCTCGATGGATTCGGCCTGAAGGCGGAGCCGTTCGAGGACTGGCTGCGGATCGAACGAGAGCGCCTGCGGGCTATGGCCGTCGCGGCGCTGGACAAACTCGTCGTGCACTATTCCGCGACGAACGATCCTGCCTCATGCGTGCGCGCTGCAACGCGGCTGCTGGCCATGGAGCCCCTGAGGGAGGATATCCACCGCGCCCTGATGCGAGCCTATGCGGCGCAGGGCCGGATCAATCTCGCGCTCAGGCAATTTGAGCATTGCCGCGATGCGCTGCAGCGCGAACTCAAGCTGCAGCCCGAGCCGGAAACCCGGCATCTCCACGAAGAGCTGCGGACGCGGCGCATGATGCCGCAACCCACCTCCCGCACGGCCGCTCCGGCGTCGTCAGCGTCGCCAGCCCGAGCCGGCGAACGGCCGGCGTTCGGGAGCGAGCCGATGCGCCCTCCGACCCACTATGTCAAATCGGCCGGGATCAACATCGCTTATCAGGTGACCGGCGACGGGCCGATCGACCTGATCTATGTGCCTGGATGGGTCTCCAACCTCGACCTTGCCTGGGCCTCGCCGCGGCTTTCGCATGTCCTCCGGCGGCTTGGCACTTTCTCGCGCCTGATCCGCATGGACAAGCGCGGCACCGGGCTGTCCGACCGCAATGTCGGCCTGCCGACGATGGAAGAGCGGATGGAGGACGTGCGTGCGGTGCTGGATGCGGTCGGCTCGAAGCGCACGGTGCTGTTCGGCAGTTCCGAGGGCGGCCCGATGTGCATGCTGTTTGCGGCGACCTATCCCGAGCGCACGGCGGCACTCGTGCTCAACGGAGCCTATGCCAGCGGCAGATGGTCGAGAGGCTATCCGTGGGCGAAGACAAGCGAGCAGGTGGAAGAAGATCTGGCGGTCGTCGAGAGAGAGTGGGGAGCGGCGGCGGATATGAGCAACGCGGCGCCCAGCCTGATGAGCGACACGTTCGAGCGGGAATGGTTCGCCGCCTATCTCAGGAATTCAGCCTCGCCCGCCGACGCTATCGCGCTCTGGCGCTGGGGAACCGAAATCGACGTTCGCGATATTCTGCCTGCCATTCATGTTCCGACGCTGATCGTGCAGACGGCCGGCGACCGCTGGATAAAGCGGGAAGAAGGACGCTACCTGGCGACGCATATCGAGGGCGCCAGATACATCGAGCTTGCCGGCCGGGATCACGTGATGTGGGGCGAGAATTCCGATCGCCTCGTCGACGAGATCCAGGCTTTCGTCACCGGCGCCTTGCCGGCGGCGCCGGGCGAACGCGTCCTGGTGTCGGTGCTGTCCGTGGAGATCGAGGGCTCCGATGCCGGCGCGGATCCGATCGAGCGGCATGCCGAGGATATCCGGGCCGAACTGCTGGTTGCCGAAGGCAGGCAGATCAGGCGCTCGGCAAGCGGATTTCTCGCCGTGTTCCAGCGGCCGACGCGGTCGATCCAGTGTGCGATCGCGATCCGCCATCGCCTGAGGCAATCCGGTCTCGACGTCCGCGCTGCAGTCCACACTGGCGAATGCGAGGAGCGTAGCAATGATTTTTCGGGCATCGCGATCGACCTTTCATCGCGGCTGCTCGACCGGGCGCGGCCGGGCGAGATCATCGCGTCGCGAACCGTGCGCGATCTCGTGGTCGGCTCCGGCCTGACGTTCGAGGAGCATGGTGAGATGGAAGCCAGCGGCCTGCCCGGCGTGCTTGCGTTCTTTACGGTCGACGGGGGATGATCTCCCTCCTCCCACAAGGGAGAAAGGAGAGCATAGCTCAGAACAAAAACGCGGCCGTCGCGGGATTCGCCCCGTTGCGGCCGTCGGGTGAATCCATGCCGCCGATCGTCTCGAGGTCTTTCGCGTCCAGCTCGAAATCGAAGACATCGAAGTTGGCGGCGATGCGGTCCTGGTGGTTCGACTTCGGGATGACGATCAGCCCTTCCTGCAGGTGCCACCGGATGACGACCTGCGCCACCGACTTGCCATGCTTTCTGGCAATGCCCGCAAGCGTCGGATCGCTCAACAACCGGCCGCTGCCCAGCGGACTCCAGCTTTCGATGCGGATGTTGCGCCTGGCTGGAAAGTCCCTGGCGTCGCGCTGCTGGAAGCGAGGATGCAGTTCGATCTGGTTGACGACTGGGGTCACTCCGGTCTCGCCGATGATGCGCTCCAGATGGTCCTGGTTGAAATTCGAAACGCCGATCGATTTGATCCGGCCGGCCTGCCTGAGTTCGACCAAGGTCTTCCAGGCCTCGACATATTTGCCCTGGCTGGGCACCGGCCAGTGGATCAGGAACAGGTCGAGCTGCTCGATGCCGAGCTTCTCCATCGTCTCGTCGAAAGCCCGCAACGCGGTGTCGCGCTGATGCGCGCCGTTGCGCAGCTTCGAGGTTATGAACAGCTCGCCTCTCGGCACGCCGGCCTTGCGGATCGCCTGCCCGACCCCTTGCTCATTCTGGTAACCTTCGGCGGTGTCGATCAGCCTGTAGCCGGCCTCGATCCCCCAGCCTACCACCTCAGCGGTGATGGCCGGATCGACCTGCCACACGCCGAGGCCAAGCTGGGGAATGGCGGCGCCGTCGTTCAGCGCAATCAGGTCAGGTCTATTCAGGGTCATCTGTTCAGGCATGTCCAAGTCCTTCCGCAACGTTGCGCCCCAGCGCAGGCCTTATCTAGGCACTGCGGACGCCAGGGCCAGTCACCATCACCAGAAAGTGCGGCGGTGGGTCTGCCAGGAGACCGCCGCTCCCTCGCCGCAGTCGACTCGGACCGCAGCGGAACTTTTTGCATGGCTAATGTTTTCTTAACCACGCACCCGCAATTTCATCGGAGCGCGTTGCAATCGTTGCGAAAGCGTCTGCACGGGAGGCGTCATGCCGATTCGCCGAAAAGCTCAGGATGCCGGCATTTTCGATCCGTCCGAATTGGCTTTGCTGGCGCGGGTCTTCGAACGGCTGAAACGTGAAAGCGATTCGCCCGATCGTCTCGAGGGGCTGGCGTCGCGCATTCTTGCCAACTACATGGCCGGCATCCTCGACGAGGCGGAACTTGTCTCGCTGTCGAAGCAACCGCTGGGACGATAGCGAAGCGCATTCAACGCCCGATTGTCGAAGCAGCTTCGACGCCTCAACTCGCTTTCGCGCCGAACCGCAACCCATCCATCAAGAGCTTGACCAGCCGGCGCGAGCGGTCGCGCCAGTCCTTGGTGTCGGGCGCGGAATAGATGCCGCCCAGCGCATGCAGCACGTCGGAGGCGTCAACGTCGCCGCGGATCGAGCCGTCGGCGACCGCTGCCTCGACCAATCGGCGGAGCGCGAGCGTCACCCGGCCCGACATGTCGGAGAACAGGGTGGAATTGGTGGTGAGCAGAATACGCAGGCTGGTCGAGAGCCCGCGCTTGGTGGCGATGTAGTCGACGAAGCGCTGCATCCACTGTTCGAGCGCGACATCGGGCGGATGGTGGAGCGCAAGTTCGTCGGCGGCTTGGCAGAGCCCCTCCACCTCGCGGCGGTAGACCACCTCGACCAGATGTTCGCGGGTCGGGAAATGCCGGTAGAGCGTGCCGATGCCGACGCCGGCCTGGCGGGCGATCTCCTCCAGCGAGGCGTCGACGCCATTTTGGGCGAAGGCCGCCGCAGCCACTTCGACCAGTCGGTCACGATTGCGCTGCGCGTCGGCGCGCAACGGCTTTTGCTGAGCGGCGGGTGCCTTGTCCTCGACGGTTTCTGCCGGCTCTAGAGCCAATTTTATCTCCACATGCAATTCGGGGCTTGAACCCAGGCGGGTCAGCCCCCACGTAATAAACGGAGGCGCCTCCGTTTTAGTGGAGCACCTTTATCATATAATCAGGGGGGCCGGTATGTCACGTGCTGAGAGTTTGAAGGCCAGAACTTCCCCTGCCCGCTGGAGAGGGGCGGCCGAGAATCTGCCGATCTCCCCCACGAGGGGGGAGATTGGCTCTCCGCCGCTTTCGCCAATCGCCAGCCTCTGCCGGCTGCCAGCAATTGCAGTCGCCCCTAGCCATCTGACGCCCTTGCCGTCCCCCGGTAGGGCACCAGATCAATCCCCTCAGCGTCAAGCAACTGGAGCCAGACGCCCCATGACAAGCCCAACCACCATCCCCATCCATCTCACCATC
Organism: Mesorhizobium sp. CNPSo 4689; assembly: GCF_057784325.1. NCBI lineage: Bacteria > Pseudomonadati > Pseudomonadota > Alphaproteobacteria > Hyphomicrobiales > Phyllobacteriaceae > Mesorhizobium > Mesorhizobium sp. CNPSo 4689. The sequence goes on along the minus strand of NZ_JBWLUZ010000036.1, from coordinate 22,720 downwards.
AACGGCCATGATCATTCACTGGAAGTCGAGCCGCGCGTCACTTTGCTCGATGCGCTGCGCGACCGCCTCGACCTGACCGGCACCAAGAAGGGCTGCGACCAGGGCCAGTGCGGCGCCTGCACCGTGCATGTCGACGGCGAGCGCGTGCTTGCCTGCCTCACTCTTGCCGCGCAAGTCGAAGGCCGCTCGATCACCACCATCGAAGGGCTGGCCGAGGCCGACGGCACGCTGCACGCCGTGCAGGCCGCCTTCCTGCAACAGGACGCCTTCCAGTGCGGCTATTGCACGCCGGGCCAGATCATGTCGGCGGTGGCCTGCATCCGTGAAGGCCATGCCGGCTCGGACGAGGAAATCCGCGAATACATGGCCGGCAATCTCTGCCGCTGCGGCGCCTATCCGCACATCGTCGCCGCCGTGCGCCAGGCAGCCCTGGAGGTGCAGTCATGAGGGATTTTTCCTATCTTCGCGCCACCTCGCCCGCTGCCGCGCGTGAAGCGGCCGCGCTCCCCGGCGCCATGCTGCTTGCCGGCGGCACGACGCTGGTCGACCTCGCCAAATGCGGCGTCGCCGAGCCCGATACGCTGGTCGATATCAGCCATCTCAAAGGGCTGGACACGATCGAGGTCGGCGAGCACGGCGCCAGGCTGGGGGCACTGGCCAAAATGAGCCAGGTCGCCGGCCATGACGGCATCAAGAGCCGCTTCCCCGCCGTCTCGGAGGCGCTGTGGCAGGCGGCTTCGGCGCAGATCCGCAACATGGCGAGCATCGGCGGCAATCTAATGCAGCGCACGCGCTGCCCCTATTTCCGCGACCCGGCCAATTTCTCCGCCTGCAACAAGCGGGAGCCCGGCAGCGGCTGCTCGGCGATCGGCGGCGTAACCCGCGGCCATGCCGTGCTCGGCACCAGCGAGGCCTGCATCGCCATGTATCCCGGCGATCTCGCGGTGGCGCTCGTCGCCTTCGATGCGACCGTCCATCTCGGTGAGCGCCAGCTCTCCGTCGACGACTTTTTTCTCCTTCCCGGGACCACGCCGGAGCGGGAGCACGCGATCCAACCCGGCGAGATGATCACCGCGATCAGCATTCCGGCATCGGCCGCGGCGCGGCGTTCGACCTATCTCAAGGTCCGCGACCGCCAGTCCTATGAGTTCGCCGCGGCCAGCGCCGCCGTCGGCATCGAACTCGAAGCTGACGGCCGCACCATCCGGGACCTGCGCGTCGCGCTCGGCGGCGTCGCCACCAAACCGTGGCGGGCGCGGGCCGTGGAAGAAGCGCTCAAAGGCAAGGTGCTGGAAGAGGACGCGGTCCGTCGCGCCAGCCTGCTCGCCGTCGAGGGCGCCGTCGACCATGGCGCCAACCACTACAAGATCGAACTGGCGCCGCGCGTCGTCGCCCGCGCCATCCTCAAGACGGGAGCCATGGCATGACCATTCACGACCTCAGAACCCGGCACGGCGACGCTTCGGACGGCAGCGCCGATCAGGTCGGCGGGCGGCTGTCGCGAGTCGACGGTCCGGCCAAGATCACCGGTGCTGCGAAATACGCGGTCGAGCAGCAGCTCGAGGGCCTCGCGCATGCCGTGCTGGTGGAAAGCACGGTTCCCGCCGGTAAGGTGCGCGCGATCGACACCGCAGCGGCGGAAGGTGCACCCGGCGTGCTTCTGGTGTTGACGCCCGACACCATCCCGCCGCTGAAGACAGCGTCGGACTGGTTCGGCACGCCGCCGCCGGATGTGCCCTATTGCCCGCTGGCGCGCGACATCGCCTTCAGCGGCCAGCATGTCGCGGCCGTGGTTGCCGAAAGTTTCGAGCAGGCGGTCGCGGCGGCGGCTTTGGTCAAGGTCAGCTATGACGAAGCACCGGCCGTCGCCGACCTCAGCGATCCCAAGGCCGGCGACGGCATTGCGATAGACATGATGACCAAGGAATGGGGCGAGGCCGAAGCCGCCTTCGCCGCGGCACCGGTGCGCATCTGCGCCGCCTATAATACGCCGCGCGAATACCAGGCGCCGATGGAGCCGCATGGGCTGATCGCCGCCTGGCAAGGCGACCGGCTGACCGTGTGGGAGCCGAGCCAGTGGCTCGACGGCATGGCGCGCACCTATGCCGAATGGTTCGCCATTCCGTTCGAGAATGTGCGGCTGGTCTCGCCCTATATTGGCGGCGGCTTCGGCTCCAAGGCGCTGGCACTTTCGCATGGCGCGGTGGCGGCCAGTGCCGCGAAAATGCTCGGACGGCCGGTGCGGCTTGTGATGAGCCGGCCGCAGACCTTCACCGGCTATGGCGGCCGGGCGGCGACGCGGCAGACGGTGACGCTCGGCGCCGACCGCGACGGCAAGATCCAGTCGATCGTGCATCGCGGCGTCAACGAAACCTCGATGGGCGGCATGTGGGTCGAGCCGCTTGGATCGGTCACCTCGATCATGTACGCGACGCCGAATTTTTCTTCGAAGCAGAATGTCGTGCGGGTCAATTCGGTGGTGCCGGGCGCGATGCGCGCGCCGGGCGAGAACCCGAGCGCCTTCGGCATCGAAAGCGCCATCGACGAGCTCGCCTATGAGGTCGGCATCGATCCGCTGGAGATCCGGCTCAGGAACTATGCCGAGCAGGATCCGCATGCCAGGAAGGCCTGGTCGACAAGGCAGTTGCGTGAGGCCTTCGCTGCCGGCGCCGAGGCCTTCGGCTGGGCCAGGCGCAGCCCTGCCCCGCGCTCGATGCGCGACGGCAACCAGCTGATCGGCTGGGGTGTCGCCGCCGGCACCTATCCGGTGCGGCGCGCCTATGGCGAGGCTCTGGTGCGCATCCTCGCCGACGGTACGGTCGAGGTCGAAAGCTCGTCGATCGACATGGGCCAGGGCACCTACACGATCCTGGCGCAGACGGCGGCCGAGACGCTCGGCGTGCCGGCGGACAATGTCGTGGTCAAGCTCGGCGACTCGCGCTTTGCCCGCGCCGGCGTCACCGGCGGCTCGAGGCTGGCCGGCATCATGACCGGCGCCGTGCACAAGGCGGCCGGTGCAGCACTCGACCAGCTGGTCGGTCTGGCGATCTCCGATCCGCGCTCGCCCTTCCATGCGCTGCAGGCCAACACGCTGGTGGTGGCGGGCGGCCGTGTTTCATCGCCGCGCGGCGACGGACCGGAGGTTTCGATCGCCGAGCTGCTGGCCAGCGTCGGGGCTGATCAGATCGAAGCCAAGGGCGACACCATGCCGGCCAATTCGACGACCGAGGATCGCTACAAGGCCTACACCACCATCGCCACGCCGCTGACGCACACCGATGGCGACTATTCCCGGCATAGCTGGTGCGCGCATTTCATCGAGGTGCGCGTCGACGAGGATTTCGGCACGGTCAGGGTATCACGCGTGGTGTCGGCGCTGGATTCGGGCCGGCTCTACAATCCGAAGCTGGCGGAAAGCCAGTGGAAGGGCGGCATCATCATGGGCATCGGCCAGGCGCTGCTCGAAGAAGGCATCGTCGACCGCCGCCACGGCCGAATCGTCAACAACAACCTCGCCGACTATCTGGTGCCGACCAATGCCGACATTCCGGATATCGAGGTGATCTCGGTCGGCATCCCCGACCTGCATTCGTCAGTGCTCGGCGGCAAGGGCGTCGGTGAGTTGGCCATCGTCGGCGTGGCTCCGGCGATCGCCAATGCGGTGTTCCACGCCACGGGCAAGAGGGTGCGGGATTTGCCGATCACGCTGGAGAAGTTGATCTAGAGGCGGTGGAGCTGCCGATCTCCCCGCAAGAGGGGAAGATCGGCTGCCGTCTTGGCCTTCCCCAATCTTCACTACTTTGCCCCACCCTGCTTCAGGAATTGGCTGAGCAGGTCCACCGGCAGCGGGAACACCACCGTGGACGAGCGCTCGCCGGCAATGTCGTGCAGGGCTTCGAAATAGCGCAGTTGCATGGCTTGCGGCTCGGCCGCCAGCATCCGGCCAGCCTCGACCAGCTTTGCCGCCGCCTGCTGCTCGCCATCGGCATTGATCACCTTGGCGCGGCGCAGCCGCTCGGCCTCGGCCTGCTTGGCGATGGCGCGGACCATGCTCTCGTTCAGGTCGACATGCTTGATCTCGACATTTGAGACCTTGATGCCCCAGGCATCGGTGCGCTGGTCGAGAATCTCCTGGACGTCGTTGTTGAGCTTGTCGCGCTCGGCCAGCATCTCGTCGAGCTCGTGCTTGCCGAGCACAGAGCGCAGCGTGGTCTGCGCCAGTTGGTTGGTGGCGGCCATGAAGTCCTCGACCTGGATGATCGCCCGCTCGGCATCGACGATGCGGAAATAGAGCACGGCGTTGACCTTCACCGAAACATTGTCGCGCGAGATGACATCCTGAGGCGGCACGTCCTGGACCACGACACGCAGGTCGACCCGCACCATCTGCTGGATGAAGGGAACGAGGATGATGAGGCCAGGCCCCTTGACCCCGGTGAAGCGGCCGAGCGTGAAGACCACGCCGCGCTCATACTCCCTGAGAATGCGGATGGCCGCGGATAGGAACATGACCACGACCAGAGCGAGTACCAGATAGGCCACATAACCAACCATCATTGTCTTGCTCCATTCTGTCCCGCATCGCGGCGCCGCACCGTCAACACGAGGTCGCTGACACCGATCACCTCGACGCTGTCGCCCGGTGCGACGTGTTCGTCAGCCTTCGCCCGCCAGCGCTCTCCTAAAGCCAGCACATGGCCCTCGCCGCCTTGCCAGTCGAGGATCTTAGCGGGCTGGCCGCGCATGGCCTCGCCGCCGACACGCGGCAGGCTCCGGCGCGCCGCCCACAGATAGCTGCCGGTGAGCAGCGCCAGGCCAAGCGTCAAGGCGGCGGCGGCGCCGATGACCGCCCATGACATCTCGAAGCCGGGACCCTCGACCTTGAGCAGCATGGCGGCGCCAAGCAGAAAGGCGCTCACGCCACCCAGCCCAAGCACCACGGTGGGATTGAAGGCCTCGACGGCAAGGAAGGCAATGCCGAGCAGCATCAGGGCAAGGCCGGCATAGTTGATCGGCAGGAGATTGAGCGCGTAGAGCCCGAGCACGAGGCAGATGGTGCCGACCACGCCGGGCGCCACCGCTCCGGGGCTGGTGAACTCGAAGACGATGCCGTAGATGCCGACCAGCATCAGGATGACGGCGACATTCGGGTCGGTGATGACGGAGAGAAGCCGGATGAACCAGCCGGGCTCCAGCGTCTCGACCGGCAGCCCTTTCGTCGCCAGTGTTTTTTTGGCGCCGGCCGCCTCGACGGTGCGCCCATCCGACAGTTGCAGCAGCTCGGTCGTATCGCGGGCGACGAAGTCGATGACACGCTCCTGCAATGCTCCGTTGGCCGACAGGCTGGCCGCTTCGCGCACGGCCTTTTCGCCCCAGTCGCCATTGCGCCCGCGCAGTTCGGCGAGCGAGCGGATCAGGGCAACCGCGTCATTGGTCACCTTGGTCGTCATCGCGTCGGCGGCCGGCGGCCCGGTGCTCTTGTCGTCCTTCTCTTTGTCGCCGCCCGGCAGCGACGGCAGCCCGCCCATCTCTACCGGTGTCGCGGCACCCAGATTGGTTCCGGGCGCCATCGCCGCCACATGGGTGGCATAGAGGATATAGGTGCCGGCACTTGCCGCATGGCCGCCCGCCGGCGCGACATAGCCGATGACGGGCACCGGCGAAGCCAGGATGTCGGCGATCATCTCGCGCATCGAAGTGACCAGCCCGCCAGGTGTGTCGAGCTGAAGGATAAGGACTTCGGCATCCCGCCTGGCGGCGACATCAAGCGCTTCCTCGAGCTGTCTTGTGCTTGCCGGCCCAATGGCACCGTCGATCGCGACGCTCAGCGCGACTTTCCCGCTCCCGGCCGATGGCAAGGGAGAAAGGAATGCGGCGGCGACGAAAGCCGCGGCAAGAAGGGCCACCCGCGCGAAGGTCACGCTCAAAGCTCCATGGATTCAATATGGGTTGTATTCCGGCGAAGTCCATGAGGTGGCGAAGGCAGAGGAGCGAGTGATCTCCCCCCTCGTGAGGGAGATTTGAGCGCTCCGCCGCTTTCGCCAATCTCCTTGCAAATAATGCCACGCCATCAGTTATTCTGTATGGTCCCTAATGCCTGCGGAGCCTCGATGGCTTGGGAGGGGGATCATGCGAAGCGGATTGGCGATACTCATCGTGGCTGGCTCCGTCGTGGCCACCCTGCCGGTGCTTGCAGCACCTTGCGGCTGGACGGAGAAGATGGAGGAAGACGAGGGCGGCAGTGTGCTGACGGCCTCGGTGTGCGGCGGACCGAAGGCCGATGCGCATCTGATGCTGACCTGTTTTGGCAAGCCGACGCTGAGCTACGATCTAGGCCCCACCGGCGAGCAGCTGGAACCCGGCATCAGCGCTTCGTTCGTGTTCAGGGCCGGCGGCAAGGCCGTGATCAAGACGCTCGAACTCGAGGCAATGTACAATTACTTCACCGTGCAGATGGACAGTGCCGACCCGTTGCTGACCCTGTTGCGCGCCAAAGGCGAAGTGGCCGTCGTCTCGGACAAACATGGCGAGAACAGCTTTCCGCTTCGCGGCTCGAGCGCCGCCATCGGCAAGGTGCTGGCCGAATGTGGCAAGGCCTCTTCCGGCGATGGCGACTGAAGCCGGCAAAAACTGGCCGCCTCGCGCCTCCTACGAGGCAACCAGCGGCACGGCCACGGTTGTCGTGTAATTTATGGGGTACTGGTCGAAATAGGGAAAGTCGATGACGAAGGCATAGCTGGCGTTGACATGCGCCATCTTGAAGCCGCCGCTCGCCGGATCGGTGGTGATCGTGACGCTGACGTTCTTTAGGCCGAGCGCCTCAAGCTTCTGTTTCGCGATCGCCTGGATCTGGGACTCGGTCATAGTGTTGTTGAGCTGCAGGGAGCGCGCGGACGCCTCGAGCGCGTAGCGCGCGCTGGACATGTTGTTCATCGACCAGCCGAAGGCGAAGATGCCGAACAGGAGCATGATCAGGAAAGGCGCGATCAGCGCGAATTCGAAAGCGGCGCCGCCCGAGGCATCGCCGGCAAACGCCCTGGCTCTCTGTTTAGCGGACACGGACCACCTGCTGATGGGAAATCGCGCTGTTGCCCGGGAAGACGCCGAAGGTGAAAGGCGGAACCCAGGTGCCCGACGCCTGGATCTGGACGAAGACCGAAGACACCTTCGGGCCTGCGCAGGTGGTCGTCGAAGTGACCACGGTCGTTCCGCACTTGTAGCTGCGGGTAACCGTGACCGCCGCATCGTCCGGTTTCTTTTCCCAGCTTGCCACCGCCGCGGCCTGGATGGCGTTGTCGTCGGTGGCGCCGGCCATCACCAGGTTCGCCGCCGTCTTCACGCCGGCCCGCATCGCCAGCGAACTGGTGACGTAGGACCAGCCGTCAGCGATGCCGAAGAGCGCGGTGCACAGCACCGGCAGCACGAGCGCGAATTCCACCGCGGCGGCGCCGGAGCGGTTCTTGCGGAAGCGGATCGCGAATGGCCCCATGCCGCTACTCGACGATCCGCACGGCTTGGGCGGCCGGAATATTCTTCATCCCAAGACTGGTGCAGTCCTGCTTGATGGTCGTGCTGCCGGACCACTGGATCGTGTCCGCAACCACCTGGGTGCAGCCATTAATGCCCGAGAAATTGCCGAGATAGTTGACCTGCTGCCTGGGGAAATAGATGGCCCCGGTCAAAAGCGAGTTCGCGGTGCCGTTGAAGGTGCTCTGCGCCGCGGTCCCCGTCCTGTCGCCGTAAAACAGCACGCCGGAATAGGCGCCCGAGGTCGGCGCGCTCAGCGTCACCGTGGCATTGCCGTTCATGCTGACGGTGTTGCTGCCGGACATGAAGATGGTCACGCCGGTTCCGGAGACGATCGCGTTGGCGTTGACCTTCAAACTGCCCTCCACGACATAGACACCCGGAGAAAGCGTGACGTTGCCGTTGAGGCTCATGCCGCTGCAATAGGTGCCAGGCTGGAGCGTTTGTGAGGTTTTGTTGCCGTTGACGTTCTTGCACGGGTTCGAGACCGTGGGTGTCGGCAGGCTGGCGTAAGGATCGGCCGCAGGCAAGGCCTGGGTAATCGGGGCCTTGCAGACCATCGTGGGTGTGTTGCCAAGCGAAACGCCGCCAACCGATATCAGGCAGTCAGTCTCGAGGGTCGCCGAGCCCTGAAGCTTGATGGCATCGCTGGCGATCGAATTCGACATGGTGACGCAGCCGGTCTGCTTGGGGCTGGTGTTGCCGGAAAAGAGCACCGCCTGCGAGGCCGACGCATTGAGCGCTATGTTGCAGGCATAGGCGCCATCGGTGATGAGCGCCACCGCCCTCGCCTTTTCGGGAACCTGCCCCTGAACGAAGATCGAGGTGAATATCCGGTCAAGGTTCTGGTTGAGGATCACCTCGACCGCCTTGTTGGCCGTGTTCGGCCCCGAGGTGGGCGGCGTGTGGACGACGATGGTGCCGGTGCCTAGTCCGTTCGAGGTGGCCGATTGGGCGGCGGCCGTCGTGATCGCCGCGGTGTCGGATCCCGCGATCTTCTCGAGCGCACCGGCATAGGCGGCGGCGTCCGCCGTCGCCTGCAGCTTCAGGCTCGAATAGTACCAGTAGGACGTCTCCACGCCGAGACCTGCCCCGCCGACGACGACGGGCAAAGTCAGCGCGAAAACGACGGCGACGTTGCCGCCCGCCTCGGCGCCGCGACGCAGGCAGTGGGAGACAAAGTCCAAAAAAATATTCAGAAGCATCCGCATAGCGCATTCAAGCAATCATGAATACGCTAACTATTTCCTAAGGATTTGCCTCGATTTTCGTTCATCACCACATCTTCAGGGGACGACCACCCGCCATCGGGCCGGCGTTGCCGCATTTAAGCTGGCTGCCGTTTGCCCCCGCGCATCGTTTAGTGACGTGAGAGGCTGCTGTTTGCGCCTCCCCCAACATCGCGCGGGCGCGGTGGCGCCTTCGATGGTGAGCGGCGCGGCGCTGGCCAGGAGCGCTCGACAACCCGGAGAAGATGACTCCCTTCTTCACGGATAGCGGCATGAAGACCATGAAGCCGGAAGCCGATTTCAAGGCGGCCTGGATGGCCATGAGCGAGGAAGACCGCACCAGCATGTCGAAGGAATGCAGCGACGAGGGAACCGCCAAGGAGCACAACGACTTCTGCGCCATGACCAAGAAGCTCGGCGGCGCCAACTGAACGCTCGTCGCACGGGACACTGTTGGAAATGGCGGGCTGCGGCCCGCCATTCCTGTTTCCGGCGAGCGAGAGCAGAGGCTTCACGGCAGTGGCAACGCAAGCTCCCCCGGCGGCGAAGCACGCCGAAAGAGCCGCCACGAAAATACACCCAAAAAAAGTCAGGTTGAAAAGCCCGGCGCGGAGCGCGCCCGGCCAGCGAAAAGTAAACCGATTCAAGCGCCTAGATCAGGGCTGACGCATCGTCCCCTGCAACCGCGAAAAGCCCGGAAAACCGGCTTTCTCGAGGTCTTTTCATGCCAGCAATAGCGTGATCGAGCGGTGCCCCGGGCGGCCGCCCGAAGACGGAGAATCCTCTCTTTCAGACCCACCCGGGCGGCGTTGACAGGCGGCAGCGCCAATGGATATTCGCACAGCTACGGGTCACGCCATAACCGTGGCTGTTGGGGACGGACGGGGTTTCAACAGCATTGGCGGCGGCGCCGGACGGGCGGGCACTTGCAAGTGTACCGCCCGCTCCTGGCCAGCCTCTCCCTCGCGGGAAACTCAAGCCTGGATCAAGCTTTGGCCTGGATCAAGCTTTGGCCTGGATCAAGCCTTCGGGTTGGCGTCTGAAACGGGCGCGCCTGCCGTCACCACGGACAGCTTTTCGCGCCGGCTAAGCGTCGGCTTGCTGTAGGCCTTTTTCATCGGCATCCCCTCTGCCAGAAGCGATCAGCGAAAGTGATCCCGTGGCGCTCGCTTTGTCAAGCATATGCTAAAATATGGGTGTACTCCTTCGCCCTTGCGTCTTGTCCGTCGATTGATCATCTTCGCCGGAGTGAGGCACGGGTTGGGGAATCGCAGATGCCGACGCTCTATGCGTTGAAACCAGCCTTCCAGGCGAGGTTGAGGCCGCTTGCCGACTGGCTGGCAAGAACCGGCGTCACCGCCAACCAGATCACACTTCTCGCTGCCGCACTCTCGATCGCCACCGGCGCGGCGGTCGCCGCGTTTGCCGATCATCGCGGGGTGTTCCTCTTGATGCCGGCGGTGCTGTTCGCACGCATGGCGCTGAACGCCATCGACGGCATGCTCGCCCGGGAGCATGGGCAAGCCTCCAGGCTCGGCATGTATCTCAACGAACTCTGCGACGTTGTTTCGGACCTGGCGTTGATCCTCGCCTTCGCCATCGCCTTCCCTGTCTGGGGCGTCGTCGCCTTTGCGATTGCCGCGATCATCGCGGAATATGCCGGCGTGCTCGGCGTCGCGGCCGGCACGGGCCGCAACTATGCCGGCCCGTTCGGCAAGAGCGACCGGGCCCTGGCGCTCGGCATCATTGGCTTCCTCATCGCCTGCGGGCTTTGGGTGCAAGTCCTTACACCCTTTGTGTTTCCGGCCATGGCTACACTGTCGCTTGCGACCGCCATCAACCGGATACGCAGCGGCCTTAGTGGGGGCTGATGACCAGCCTCGAAGGAACCGCCATGCTTCACGAACAGAACATCACCGCCGCCACTGTCGCCGACGGGAAGCGCGTGGCCGAGGAGCGGACCTTCAAGAGCCACGACGGCAACGAGATCTTCTACCGCTACTGGCCGGCCGTCGGGGAATCCGCCAAGGGCGCCATCCTCCTGTTCCATCGCGGCCACGAGCATGGCGGCCGCATGGCGCATCTGGTCGATGAACTGGCCATGCCCGACCACGCCTTCTACGCCTGGGACGCGCGCGGCAATGGCCGCTCGGCCGGCGAACGCGGCTATGCGCCGTCCTTCGCCGCACTTGTGCGCGACATCGACTGTTTCGTGCGCGAGATCGGCAGGGACGGGTTTGGCCAGCGCGACATCGCGCTGATCGCGCAATCCTTCGGCGCCGTGCTCACTGCCGCCTGGGTGCATGACTATGCGCCCGACATCCGCGCGATGGTGGTGGCTTCGCCGGCCTTTTCCGTCAAGCTCTACGTGCCCTTCGCCAAGGAAGGCATCGCACTCTGGCAGAAGCTCAAGGGCCGCTTCTTCGTCAATTCCTACGTCAAGGCGAAATTGCTCACCCATGATGCCGAGCGCATCGCCTCCTTCGAAACCGATCCACTGATCACACGGCCGATCGCCTCCAACATTCTGGTCGAGCTTTACGCCCATGCCGCGCGCATCGTTTCCGATGCCCGCGCCATCGCAGTGCCGACGCAGCTCCTGATCTCCGGAGCCGACTGGGTGGTACGGCACGGGCCGCAGCACGAGTTCTTCGTCAACCTGGCGAGCCCGGCCAAGGAGCGGCATGTGCTGCCCGGCTTCTTCCACGACACGCTGGGCGAGCGCGACCGCAAGATGGCGCTCGACCTGATCCGACCGTTCCTGGAGAAACAGTTCGCAACATCGGAGAAGAAGATCGACCTGACCTCCGCCGACCGCGCCGGCTACACGCGCGACGAGGCCGACCGCCTTGCCTCGCCGCTGCCGCTGCTGTCGCCAAAGGGCCTCTACTGGGCGATGAGCCGCGCCTCGATCCGCATGGGCGCCTGGCTGTCGCCCGGCATGAAGACGGGCATCGCCACCGGCTTCGATTCCGGCTCGACGCTCGACTATGTCTACGAGAACGAGGCGCGGGGCACCGGTTTCATCGGCCGCATGATCGACCGCACCTTCCTCGACGCCATCGGCTGGCGCGGCATCCGCCAGCGCAAGCTTCACCTGGAAGAATTGATCGGCAACGCTGTCGCGGCGCTGAAGGCGGTCGCCCGTCCCGTCAACATCGTCGACATCGCCGCCGGCCATGGCCGCTATGTGCTCGATGCCGTCGCCAAATGCGCCGATCCGCCGGCGAGCGTGCGGCTGCAAGATTATTCCGACATCAATGTCGGGCTGGGCTCGAAGCTGATCGCCGACCGGAATTTGCCGACCAGCGTCTCTTTCCGCAAGGCCGACGCCTTCGACGCAAAGATGCTGGCCGCCCTGAAGCCGGCGCCGGACCTGGCCATCGTCTCCGGACTCTACGAGCTGTTTGCAGACAATGCTATGATCGCGCGCTCGCTGGGCGGACTGGCCAGCGCCATGCAGCCCGGCGGCCTGCTGATCTACACCAACCAGCCCTGGCACCCGCAGCTGGAGATGATCGCGCGCAGCCTGACCTCGCATCGCGGCGGCCAGGCCTGGGTGATGCGGCGGCGCACGCAGGGCGAGATGGACCAGCTGGTGGCGGCTGCCGGCTTCGAGAAGATCGATCAGCGCATCGACCAGTGGGGCATCTTCACTGTCTCGGTCGCGCGGCGCGTTTAGAGCATGGCCGTGCCTGCCGCAGACCCTGCCCCCATTGCGGCCGAGCGGCCGAAAGATCGCTTCAGCGCCATCCTGCTCAGGGCCGCACTTTGGCTGGTACTGCTGGCGCCGCTTTTCTACTCGACCTACGGCTTCGCCAACTGGCTGGCGTCGCGGCGCGACGATGTCGGCAGCATCGTCTTTGCGTGGGAGCGCGACATCCCGTTCATGGCCTGGACGATCGTGCCCTATTGGTCGATCAATCTGTTTTACGGCCTGTCGCTGCTGCTCAACGATACGAAGAACGGTGTCGACCGCCTCGCCGGCCGCTATCTCACGGCCCAACTGGTCGCTGTCTCCTGCTTCATCCTGTTCCCGCTGAAGGCGACCTTCGTGCGGCCGGAAACCTCAGGGCTGCCCGGTTTCCTGTTTGCGGTGCTCGGCGGCTTCGACAAACCGTTCAACCAGGCGCCATCGCTGCACATCGCGCTGCTGGTGATCATCTGGGACCACTGGCGGCAGCAACTGAGCGGCATCACCGGTGTCTTCTGGCACATTTGGTGTTTCCTGATCGGCGCCTCGGTGCTGACGACCTGGCAGCACCATTTCATCGACATCCCGACCGGCGCGCTGCTCGGTTTTTTTGCGCTGTGGCTTTTCCCGGCCAAGGGCGAATTGCCCTTTTCCGGCTTTCGCCTGACAACCGACCCGAAGGCCAAGCTGCTGGCGCGGTTCTATGCGCTGGGAGCGGCTCTGGCGCTGGCGGGTGCTGCTCTCGGTGCTTTCGCCTCGCCTGTCGCGCTGATCCTGTTGTGGCCGGCCTTGGCGCTGGCCATCGTCGCCTTCGCCTATGCCGGGGCCGGACCCAAAGTGTTCCAGAAAGCCGCCGACGGCACCGCGCCGCTGGCCAGCCGCATCGTGCTCTGGCCATACCGGCTCGGTGCCCGGATCAATCAGTGGGCGTGGACACGAAAACTGCCCGCGCATGTGGCGGTCACCGACGGCGTGTTCCTCGGCCGTTTTCCGACCGCCAGCGAAGCCAGTGGCTTCGGCACGGTCGTCGACCTTGCCGGCGAACTGGAACGGCCGCGCGGCACCTCCTGCCGCTGGATCAGTCTTGCCGTGCTCGACCTCCTGCCGGCTCCTGAGCAAAGGCTCACTGAAGCGGTGGCGGCGATCGAGGCGGCACGCAAGCGCGGTACGGTGCTGGTCTGCTGCGCGCTCGGCTTCCAGCGCAGCGCCGGCGTCGTCGCCGAATGGCTGGTCGCCACCGGCCGCACGCACACGGCAGCACAAGCGCGGAAAGTGCTCGCGGCATCCGGCCGTCCGGTGCACATTCATACCGGGGTGGACGAAGCGGCATGACGAGCAATGCCTATCAGGACAAAGCCGGCGCCTTTGCCGCCGGGCTGATGGTGCAGGCGGCGTGGCCGCTGCTGCTGATCGCGGCCTGCGTGCTTGCCACGCCTGTCATCGGGCTTGCGACCGGGCTGCAGGCGACGCCGCTGTCGGCGGCGGCCTGGTTCGTGGCGGCGGTGGGCGCCCTGACCACCCTCGCCTTCTCCATGCTCATCCTGTTCGACGCGCTGCTGTTCCGGCTGATGGCCAGCCACGACAATGAAGCAGCCGGCGGTGCGGCGATCGACGACGTGCTGGCGCGCATGCGGCTCAAGCCCGCACCTGCCGCCACTCGCTCGCTCGACCAGCGCATGGCGGGCACGCGCCGCCTGCTGATGAAGCAGCGCCTCGCCTTCGCCCTGTTCGTGGCGGCGTCGCTCGTCGCGGCATTCCTATGGGCCCTTCGATGACCAAGCTCCACCTCCGCGCCAACACATTTACCCTGCTGCAGACGGTGACCTCGGTCGGCCTGTCGGCGCTGGCCTGGGTGGTGACCGGGGTGCGGCCGATCTGGAACGGCAGCCAGCCCTCGGAGCGGCAGCGCATCTACTTCGCCAACCATGCCAGCCATGGAGACTTCATCCTGCTGTCAGCCTGCCTCAGCGAAAAGGTGCGCGCCCGCACCCATGCGGTGGCGGCGGCGGAATACTGGGGCAAGTCGCGGCTGCGCCGCTACATCGCCGAGGACATGCTGTCGTCAGTGCTGATCCACAGGCAGTGGACCGACGAGGCGCAGAACCCGATCTCGATCATGCTCTCCGTGCTCGACCAGGGTCATTCGCTGATCCTGTTTCCCGAAGGCACCCGCAACACGTCAGACGAGAAGCTGCTGCCGTTCCGCTCCGGCCTCTACAATCTGTCGATGGCGAGGCCCGAGGTCGAACTGATCCCGTGCTGGATCGAGAACATGTCGCGCGTGCTGCCCAAGGGCCAGTTCCTGCCGGTGCCGCTGCTCTGCCGCGTCGTCTTCGGCCCGGCGGTGACCATCGCGCCCGGCGAGGACCGGCGCGCCTTTCTCGAGCGCGCCCGCCAGACGCTGCTTGCGCTCAACCCCCGCCCGGATCGAGACGATTAGACCATGATCCCAAAAAGTGGCTTCCGGTTTTTGGACAAGATCATGGTCAAGCAAAAATCAAGGGCCGGAGGCCCGGTATGATAATGCCGCCGATGCATGAAACCATGATCCTGGTGATCGGCCTGGTCGGCGTGCTGACCACGGCCAGCCTCGTCGCAGGCATATTGTCGTGGCGGGCGCCGAAGCCGCTGTCCTCGACGCTGGTCAATCTCACCCAGCGTATCAATGCCTGGTGGGTGATGGTGGTGGCGATCACCGTCGCCTTCTTCTTCGGCCGCACCGGCATGACCATCCTGTTCGCGCTGATCTCGTTTGCGGCACTGCGCGAATTCGTGACGCTGACGCACAGCCAGCGCAGCGACCATTGGGTGCTGCTCGGCATGTTCGGCCTCATCATCCCGTTCCAGTACTGGCTGGTGTGGACCGCCTGGTATGGGCTCTTCACCATCTTCATCCCGGTCTACTGCTTCCTGCTGATGCCGGCGATCACCGCGCTCAACGGCGACACCGAGCGCTTCCTCGAACGCGTCTCGGCGCAGCAATGGGCGGTCATGATCTCGGTCTACTGCGTCAGCCATGTGCCGGCGCTCTTGACGCTCAACGTGCCCGGCTTCGAGGGCCGCAACCTGCTGCTCATCGCCTTCCTGATCATCACCGTGCAAGGCAGCGACGTGCTGCAATACATTTTCGGCAAGCTGTTCGGAAAGCACCTGCTGTCGCCGGCGGTCTCGCCGTCGAAAACCTGGGAAGGGCTGGTCGGCGGGCTGGCGGCATCGAGCCTGCTCGGCGCGCTGCTGTCCTTCCTGACGCCGTTCTCGCCGCTGCAGGCGGCGGCTGTCGCCCTCGTCGCCTGCCTGATGGGATTTCTCGGCGGACTTGTCGCCTCGGCCATCAAGCGCGACCAGGGCGTGAAGGACTGGGGCCACCTGATCGAAGGCCATGGCGGCATGATGGACCGCGCCGACAGCCTGGTCTTCGCCGCCCCGGTGTTCTTTCACACCGTGCGCTATTTCTGGTCGGTGTGAAGGCCCGCCTAGCCCGCATGGCTCAGCCAATCGCGGTCGAACACGTCGAGGATGGCGCGGAATTCCGCCGGCGGAATCTGGTCGGCGCCGCCGTCGCCAAAAAGGAATTCGGTGAGCCGGCGCTCGACCGCCTCCGGGTGCTCGATGGCCATGCCGAGCGAGGCCAGATCCTCTGTTATCGACTGTTCCGGCAACAGATATCCGCCTCGTGCCTCGGCGCCGGGCAGCGGATCGCGCAGGCGGAAGACGAGGATTCTGGTGATCGAGGGCTGCGGTTCCGGGCCGATGATGGTGGTGCCGCACATGTAGCCGCCAAGCACGCTTCCCGGCTGCGACTGCGGGAACAGGCAGAGGAAGAACTGGGCATCGCCGCCGGCTTCCCTCAGATACATGTAAAGGCCGCGCTTTGCCGGCATGACCGGACCGCCAAGCGCGAGCTGGCCCGTCGGCAGGGCCTCGCGATAAATGGCGCTGAGGCCATGCGCGCCAGGCCCGGCCTCTATCGACAGGTCGCCCCTGATCAACTGGCCGCGATAATAGGGCGACAGCGCGCGTGAGTAGCAGGCATAGGTGCCGGCGAGCGCGATACCGAGACCGCGATCGTCATGCGAGGACGATGCTTCGAGCTGGGCGCTGGCGCGGCGCTCCAGTTCGTTCCTGTCGATGCCATGGCGGGCCGATATCGCCGCCGTGAAGCTCGCCAGATCGCATTCGGCGATCCAGGCGCCGGACTGCTCCAGCCGCAACACTTTCGCCCAATCGTCATAGACGCTGAGCTGGCGCGGCTGCGCGCGGCCTTGCAGCCATTTGTCGGCACGGCCGAGGTCGAACGACGTCTCCGGATTGACGCGCCGGAACGCCGCCGCCAGGTCCTTGCGGGTGACAGTGCCCAGAACGGCTGACGTCAGCCGCAGTTTCTGCGCGATGTATTGTGCCATCCGGCTGCTGCTCCCCAGGGCATGTCACATTTCCGGTCCGCGCATGGATCTTGTCCAAACCCGGTTCCCAATTTTTGGGATCATGCCCCTGCCCGGGCCATGCCATGCGCCGGCATTTCGCCGGCGCAGCGTTCCCTGCCCCATATTATATTTCCATTGGCTAATAATCCAGCAATTCCAAAGAATTCCATGGCATTCCACGTGCCTGCCCTTCCAGGCCCGGCAGTCGGCGGTAACGTCACGCCGGGAAAGACAGGGGAGCCGTCATGAAACTCGTTCTAACCATGCTATCCACGCTGCTCGTCGCGCTTGCACTGTCGCAAGCGGCGGAGGCCAAGAAGCAGACCCCAGCTACTGGGGACAACGCCGCCAAGGTCGAGAAGACCCGGCCGCCGCTCGACAACACACCGACGGGCGGGATCACGCCTGCCGACGCAAAGGCGGCGCCGGCTACGGACGGATCGCAGTATCCGCCGGCGCTGTATTTCAATTTCCAATAGGTCGCTTTCTGCTAGCCGTGACGCCCGGATCCAATGGTCCGCGCGCGACGACGGCTAGGCCTGCAGCCCCGTCGCCGCGGCCTCAGCCGGCAACAGCGAGAGCCGCCTTCTTGCGGGCGGGCGGGCGTCGCCGCAGGCGACGCTTCGCGGCGAGCTTGAGCTTGACTGGCGGCGCGTCGGTCAGCGCGCCCAGCACGGCGTCGACCATGCCATAGGCGACGAAATCGGCGTTGATGTCGCCGGCCAGCGCTTCGGCGGATTGCCTGTCTTTGTTGCCGGCCTCCGACCAGAACACGATGCCGACCCTTAACGCCGGCCTGGCGCGCTTCAGCCGGCGCACCAGGAAACGGGCGTGCTTGACGGAATCGCGATTGAGGAAGCCGACCACGACGCTGTCGACGGCGTCGAGTTCGAGGCGGCGAATGCTGGCGGGCTCCATATCGGTAAAGCTTGCCTTCGACACCGTCGCGCCCTGGACTTCCAGCACCTGCGCCAGCATGGCGGCGGCGGCATCGTCGAGTTCGCCGCGCCCGCCGGTGCAAAGCACCGACATGCCAGATCCGTCGGGCAGCTCGATGTCGTCCTCGCCCTCTGCATCCTTGCCTTCCCCGGCCGCGGCTTTCTGCGCAGCCGTGCTGGCGTCTTCGGTCGCGGTCAGCTCATCCTCCTCGGCCGCTTCCTCCTGCGCGCTGTCGTCGAGATTGGCGACGAGCGTCAGCGCGCTGGCCGCCACCTGCTGCCGCTGCTGCTCGTCCATGACTCCACGGACACGATCCTGCTCGCCAAGCAGCAAGGCGGGAATGGCGACCTTGTCGTAGAATTCGACCAGATACTTCTCTTCCAGCATTTCCTCGGCATGGTCGGTGGCTTCATCGGGATCGCCCGCCAGCAGCCGCTGGTAAAGCCGGGCATGCGGCTCTAGCACCGGCTCGTTGCCGAACAGGACGTCGAGGAATTCGAACTGCGGCACGTGCCGGCCGAGCACGACCAGGCAGACGGTGAGCGGCGTCGACAGGACCAGGCCGAGCGGTCCCCAGAGCCAGGTCCAGAAAATCGCCGCGACGATGATGGCGAGCGGCGACAGCCCGGTGCGCGAGCCATAGAGCCAGGGTTCTATTACGTTGCCGGTGAGCATCTCCATGACCACGAACAGCCCGGCGGTCCACAGCAGCAGCGACCAGCCGGGCGCCACCGCCAGCGCCAGGAACAGCGGCAGCAGCGCTCCGATGACCGGGCCGATATAGGGAACGAAGCGCAGCGCGAGCGCCAGCAATCCCCACAGCAGTGCATTGGGAATGCCCAGGATCCAGAGCCCGATGGTAATGGGTATGGCGTAGACGATATTCACCACCAATTGCATCAGCAGATATTGGCCGACCCGCGTGCCGGCATCCTGAAGCGCCTGGGTGGTTCGATGCAGGTCGCCATAGCCGACAAGGCGGATGAAGCGGTCGCGTAGATCCTCCCGCTCCAGCAGCATGAAGATGACGACGATGATGATCAGGCCGGCCGAGGCCAGTGGGCTGATCAGCGGGCCGACCAGGTTCTGCAGCACTTCGAGCGGCCTTTCGCGGGCGACGATCTCGACCGGCAGGGGCTCGCGTTTCGGTGCCTCGGCAGCGGATGGCAGCTGCGGCTCCTGGCGCTCGATCTCCTGGCCGATGCGCTCGACCACGCGGCTCAATCTGGAAACGATGCCGCCGCCGACGCCGGTCTCCTTGAGGGATCTGACCTTGGTCAGGATGTTTGTCTGGTAAACTGGGATGTTCTGCGCCAGTTCGCTGACCTGCGATGCGACAATGAAGGATAACAGGGCGAGTGCCGCGAATGCGCTGAGCACACTGACGATGACAGCAGGGGTGCGAGGAAGGCCTATTCGTTTGAGGGCGGAAACGACCGGAGCGAGCGCAAAGGTCAGCAGCAGCGCGATGGCGATCGGCAGGAAAACCTCGCGGCCGAAATACAGAGCGGCGATCGCCGCCACGACAGTCGCGACGGTGGGCAATGACATGCGCGGGGCCGTGGCAGCGGAAAGAATGCTCCCCAGCCCGGGGCCCGACGGGTCTCGACGACTGGTCGTCACTTGATGCCTCCACCCTGCAAGGTCATGATCGGGTATATTTAGTCGGCGCGCAATGTTTGCGTTCCACAGGATAGTGCTGCCTCACAAGGCTTCGCCCGCCACCCGGGGCGGGTCGCGGGCAAACCCTATCGACACAGGAAGGGACGTTACTGTGTAGATACCGGTGCATCTAACCCATACTTAAGACGCATCTTCATAGATCAGCTAAAGAAGACGCCAATCGTCATGAAAATTATACATACTCCAAAAACTGGCGCCAATAGCCAGCGAGCTTGACCGACGCTCTCATCCATCTTTTCCTCCTGAAAACTTGCTTCTGGGAACGAGTACTGGGCCCCAAGGTTCCGGGCGATATGACACTGCAGACCTTTTCGCGCGGCACTCAGACTTAGGTCCGATAGCAGGATCAGACCGAAACCCCGGCGGGGAACATGTGGAGGGGCGCCACCGATCGGTGTCTGCATGACCTGATCCGGCTGCTCGCCCCCCAAGAGGGAGAAGGCAGGCTGGCACTGGCGGATCGATTCAATTCGCGACAGAGGCCCGGCAACGGTGTAATAGGTGGAAGAAGCGGGGCAAAACTCCCCCGGACCGGCTTAAAGCCATGTTCCACCCCATTGCCAATATCGAAGATGCGCAGACCCTGGCGCAGGCGATCGTCAATACGATCGTCGAACCCTTCCTCGTGCTCGACGAGCAGTTTCGCGTGCTGGCGGCCAGCCGCTCCTTCTACCAGACCTTCCAGGTCGATCCCGCTCAGACGCACGGATCGCTGCTCTATGCGCTGGGCGATGGCCAGTGGGACATTCCGGCACTGCGCCTGCTTTTGGAGACGATCATCCCCGAGAAGACCGCCATGGACGGCTTCGAGGTCGAGCATGATTTCCCCAATATCGGCCAGCGCACGATGCTGCTCAACGCGCGAAAGGTGCTCTACGACCACAGTTCGGCCACTACCATCCTGCTCGCCTTCAACGACATCACGGCCCGCCGTTCGATCGAGAAGGAAAAGGAAGAGCTTCTCGGCCGCACCGAAGAGCTGCTGCGACAGAAGGACGTGTTGCTGCGCGAGATGGAGCACAGGGTTGCCAACAGCCTGCAGATCATCGCCAGCATCCTGTTGCTGAAGGCCCGCTCGGTCACCTCGGAGGAAACCCGCCAGCACCTGAAGGACGCCCATCAGCGGGTGCTGTCGGTGGCCGAAGTGCAGCGTCATCTCCACACCTCGACCGGCATCGAGGAAATCGACGTCGTGTCCTACCTGTCGAAGCTGTGCAGCAGCCTGGCCTCGTCGATGGTCGGTGAAGACCAGCCGATCAAGGTCAACGTCACGGCGCAAGGCGGCAGGATAGACTCGCAGAAGGCGGTGAGCCTCGGCCTGATCGTCACCGAGCTTGTCCTCAACGCGATCAAATATGCCTTCCCGTTGGAGAAGGCCAAGGCGCTGATCCAGGTGACCTACGAGACCGACGGCAGCGACTGGAAGCTGACGGTCTCGGACAATGGCGCGGGCAAGGCGGCCGGCGAAGTGCCGAGCGTGGGCCTCGGAACAGCCATCGTCGAGGCACTGGTCAAGCAGCTGGAGGCCAAGATCGAGGTCATCAGCGACATCGACGGCACCAGCGTTTCGGTGACCAGGGCGACATTCATCTCGCGCATTCCGCGGGCGGCGTAGCCTTCCGCGACATTCGGGCCTGCTCAGCCACCCCTGGAACCAATCCGCTGCCGCTTCCCCGTGTCGAGCGCCTGAGTGTTCGGAACTATCGGGCCGCGCTGCCCGTTTGGAAAGGAAACCAAACGGGAGGCCGGGTACCCGGCGGCATGCCTGTCGAGCTAGCATCAAAGCCTGTATGAAGCATCCTCAGGAAGACCTTCGCAATGGAACTTCTTTGGCCAGTCGTCCCTTCAAGGAACGGAAGCCGATGTCGTCCGTTTATCTTCGAGCGATTCTTGGGAAAGCTCCTGGGCAGAAGCATTTGCGGTGATAGTCGCACCGCTATTTTGGGCTTGCGTCTGAAACGCTTGGATTTTTTGTAATCTGAAAAGGAGATAAATTATGGCTGACGGCCCAACTGTTATCAATTCAGGCGGAGGCGGAGGTGGCACCACAGTTATCGCCGTCATCGTGGCAATCGTCGCAATAGTCGTATTGCTGTTTGCGACGGGTATCGTCCACATGCCTGGGGGCGGCGGGGGTGACGTCAACGTGAAGGTTGATGCGCCTGCGGCCCAAGCGCCTGCCGCACCCGTTCCGGCTGCACCCGCTCCGGCTGAACCGGCGCCTGCCGCGCCGGCTCCCGCGCCTGCCGAACCCGCACCGGCGCCTGCCGAACCCGCACCGGCCCCGGCTGCACCCGCCAGCGGCGGCTGACACACTCGCCGCTCTAGGACCGCTTCAGCGATGAAGCGCAGCCCATCGGTGTCAAAGCCGGTGGGCTTCCTTTTGGCCTCGAACTTTCGAAAGGCGATCTGATATTGCCGGCGCGGCCCTTCCAGCACCGGGCGGAACCATAATGCGGTTAAATCGTTTTAAATCCATAGGGACGTCAACCACCCTTCAAGGAGGAAAAATGAACAAGATCGTATCGGGTTTGCTGGCGGCCACATTGTCAGTATCGTTCGCGGCCGCCGCTGCCGGGCCTGCCGGCGCTGCCGGGATATTCCAGCCGCAAGCGCCTTCCGCCTCGTCTGATGTGCAGGCGATCGATCACAAGCCGTGGAGGAAGCACCGGAGCGTCAACCGCAATCGCAATTTTTCGCAAAATGATGGCGCCTACTGGAATGGCCATCGCGGCTATCGTGACTACCATCGCGGCTATCGCCGTCATGGCGACTACTGGTTCCCGCTGGCGGCCTTCGCCACCGGCGCGCTGATCACCAGTGCGATCATCAACAACAACCAGAGCCGTGTCTATCGCGGCGGTGATGCCCATGTGGAGTGGTGCTACGATCGGTACCGGAGCTATCGCGCTTCGGACAACACGTTCCAGCCCAACTACGGCCCTCGTCGGCAGTGCAATTCGCCCTACTGATAAAGTACGAGCCCGCGCTGGTGACGGCGCGGGCTTTTCAATCCATGTGGACCCCCCTTTCGCGCGGGTTTTTGGTGCTGCGCCTTGATTAGGATCAATGGTTACGATGCCTGACAAGTCCGAACAGCAGAAGGACGCCGAAGCCGAAGTCGAGAGCTTTCAGCACGACCTTGGCCCGTTCGTTGTTGCTGCCGAGACAACGCGAATGGCCATGGTTTTCACTGATGCAAACGAACCCGGCAATCCCATCAT
>NZ_JBWLUZ010000035.1:0-51971 GCF_057784325.1 Mesorhizobium sp. CNPSo 4689 | reverse complement strand
GGGGGGGGTCGGCCGCCCGGCCTGCCTTAACCGGCAAACAACGGGTGCCGGCTGGCGAAGATATACGCCGATATGACGTGATATAGAATGGGCCTCATTCCGTTCCCGAAACGTGCAAGAGGCGTTCTTACGTTAGGTAATGCTAAAGATCAGATGGAACGGGACCGGGCCGGTGAAATAGCGTCATTCCCCTACGGTTCGTTAGCCAGGCAGTCTTTCGAAGTCATGGCGCGCCCCTCCGACAGCCCGGCTAGACAATCTTCGAGAAGCTCCAGGCGAAACTTGTGCCAACGCAATTGTTGGCCAAGCTGGGCCATCTTGAACATTCCGACAGCACAAGACGCTTTTTCGGTTAGTTCGCATTGCAGCGAAGCGATCTGCTTCCGTAATTTCACGGCTTCGGCGAGCCGCTGATCTCTGACCCAACCCCGACCATGCATGGTCCTTACCCACATGAGCAACCCAGGCAGAAGATAGCGCTGCCGGCGTTAATCAAAGAGATGTTCAATTAGTACAATTCTAGCGACTGCTGGCCGGCGGCCAGTGAACAAAGGTCAGGGGCTCGTGTAGTTGCCGTCAACGACGCCACCGAGGTTTCTCGTCAAGGCTTCCCTTTATGATGGCTACGCCCTTGCCATGCGTGTCGAACCATAGCAAGCCGCTCGACCCTGTGAAGCTCCGCGACCGGTTCGGCCCAGATGCGCCGGCAATGGCGCCGCGTTCTTCGAAGCTGTTGAGCAGATGGGCCTGGAGGGCATGGTCTCGAAGCGACGGAGCGTGTACAGGAGGCCAGGGCGTCCAAGCCAGCGCAGCGGGTGCCGAGCGCCTTTGCCGATGATGTCGAATGGGTCAAGCCAGGCATCACCGGCCGGGTTAAGTTCCTTCGCGGCGAGCACACGCTACGCCATGCGACAGGACTTCGAGGAAGGAACCTAAGGCGGCCGGCCAGCTTGTCTCAGCATGAGCGCGCGAGCCCTAGAACGACGGCGTGTCAGCCGTAGCACTCACTTCGACCACACAGTTCTTCGTTCTTCAGGGTCTCGGCTCCAGGCTAGTAGCGCTACTTCAATTGCAGAACGATCGAGCCCTCAGAGACTGCGGGTGCGCCGACGCCAGTGTTGGACGCGTTCTCCTTGATCCAGTCTCTCGCTTTCTGGAGGCTTTCATCCGTGCCGGCCTTGTTAGTGCAGACCGTAACGGAAATGCCGCCATCTGCCGTGCGGATGAGCGAGTAACTCACAAATCCCTTCACCGACCGTATGAGGCTCTCAACTTCCGTCTTGCGCTTCTCCAGCACGTCGAAAAGCTCTTTCGCTCCCTTGCCAGAATAGGTTCTTACGATTGCGTGCATGCCCATTCCTCCCTTTGGCCATCCACCCGCGATAAATTATACTCTCCCCGCCCGTGATTTCCAAATCTAGGTCCCGCGCCCCCCGGCTCTGTCCGGACGGCGCCGCCGCCAGCGGTCGATAGCTGCGGCACCCCTATCCCTTCCTCTTGCACTGCGCTGATGAACTCGATTCGCCCCTTAGTCATCATTGCTGGCGTCCATGTCACGGCTGTTTGATGCAGAACAGACGCAGATGGCGGCCGCCCGTGAGGCATGTTGCTACAATCCTGCCGTTTGTATCTGGTTGGAGTGCCGGACCACTCGCTGAGATGCTTCGGCCGGCATCAGAGAAGCAGTAGGCGCTCAGCAGCAGTTCGCCAGCATCGCACGATGCATCAGCGCTCACCGCGTCAACGATCCGATATGCCGAGCCAGCTGGCTCTTGTGGTGAGTCACCGCAGCCCGTCAGGCTTGCGGCCGCAAGCAATATCGCGGACAGCGGGATGGTCGATCGCCCTTTACACATCATCCTCACCGACGATCCCGCCCTCATTTTCCAGCCTTTCGATCGCCTTGGCCAGCGCCGCCGCCATTCTTGGCCGGGCTTCTTTAGCTCACTTTGAGTCGGTGCGAAGCACAGTGTACGACGACGTTGTCGTCGCGCCGGAACCGTTACCTCGCGTTACGCGCACTGTGGTAGGTCCGCTCTTTGCAGGGGCAGGCGCAACGGTCGCGGTCGAGGCTTCTACTGTCTCGGTCACGTCCGTCGCGCTGGCATAGAATAGCTCGCCATTCGGCGAGACGCCCCATCTCGCGATATCATTCTCATCTCTGATCGCCTGGCAACGTCCAACCGTTTTTTGACCAGCGCGCGGAACTCTCGATATCTGATCAGTCAGCGCTTGTTCGCATTGGGACGTGGTCGAAAAGATCGTGGGCTTTGCGGCCGGCGCTCGGCATAGCATCAAATCGGGACTGCACGACAACAGCACCATAATCGCAGACGTTACCGTATCCATCGCCCTTCGCCTCCGCGACGTAACATAGCTCCAAAGCTGAGGCTGCGGAATGGTTCAAAACGGAATCGAACCCCGCTACCTCACAGTGGCGAGCCTTTTTTACTGGCACTATATTCGCTTTGGCGTAGCAATGGTATTGGCCGCCACCGGAGCAGCTGTTGCGAAAGAGAAGAAAAAGGTGGCCACCGCTCAGGCTGCAACCTCGTGTTCTGCAGCTCATATGAAGGCTGGCAGCAAGCCGACCCCGAAACTGGATTGTAAATCGACAGGCACCGTTGTTGCGCAACCGTCAAATCGGGCCGCAAACTTCCTGGATCATTATAATCCGCGCTTAGGGTATGACACCAGTCCGTGGTTTCCAACTGGCTATTGACGGCGGCTTCGGCTTCCGGCCTTTCTTTCTATCTCGCTCGGGTCTGATACAGCCGGATGACCGGCATTGCTACGGGCTGGCGCGAACGCGATCCGATAGCCTCGATCGAGCCGAACGAACTTGGATTTCAATGGCGACGAGAGATATTACGGCGGCGGCGAAGTGCGACCAGCCCGGCCTGATCTCGGGTCGGCAAGGCGCCTGAAATCGGAACTAGTTTCGAAATGGCCCGCTGCCGCAAGGTGGCGGGCTTTTCATTTTCCCCTAGCTCGTCATCATTGGTGCAGGGATGTGATGGGGGAGAATCAAAATGGTTCAGTTCTGTGTAGATATCGCGGCAGAATCGCCTTGCCGGGTTTGCGAGACATCCGTACCTCTCCAGGTTGGTGAATGTCCAGAATGCTCGACGCCCACCTATCGCCTCACGTTCACAGATTTCTTTGGGGAAATGGAAGCGATGCGCATCGCCGATGCGCGTCATGGTGGGCTGGTAGTAGGTCGCCATGGCACTGACGACGATATTCCGATGTACCTTCACGTGGGTGGCGGGATTTTTGAGATGTCCGGCTTGATGCATGGCGGAGAGTTCATTCTATCGCGCCAGGCCGTCGAAGTTCACCGCGAGGCCATTGAGAAAATCAACTCTGAGAAAGGGGCGGCGGGGGGCATGCCGCTCCGATATTCCATTAGAACATCGGTCATAAACACCAATCTGATGCCGCCGGGTGGGGCTCTCTGGATCAACCATGGCCAGTTCATCGTCAATGGCTTTGCCACGGCAAAACATCTCGAAAAGCTCGAACGGCTGAATGCCGATGGGAATCGTGAGAGCGTTTTGTCGACCGGGAGTCTGACCGAAATCTGAAACTGGTTTAGTCCCGCCGCTACGGTGGCGGGCTTTCTTTGTGGCCGAAAAGTCACGCAGCTTGAATATGCAGAGCTTCAACCGGCGCGAGCTTATTATCCAGCTAAGCGAGGCGTACCGTACCGTTGTTCATGGGCAAAGGGGACGCCCGACCTCCTCCCGAACTAAGCGCCCGCTGCCTCTCCTGGGTGGCGGGCCTTTTTCATGGGAGGTTCATCGGATCGCTGATAGAGAACCAAACGATCTCGCCAGAGGCTGTGCGGACCAAATACCAGCTTTTCGCGGTTTTCCGATCAAGCAAGATCGTTGTCTGCTGAGATTGGGACGGCTGGATATACGAAACGATCGACCCCTGCGAAACTTCATAGCGAGGCTCGCTGTTTGAGCAGCCGGCGAGAGCCGCAACAGCCAGGCCAAGTACCACATTTCGCATTTTTCCCCCTCCAGTCGCATGAGCGAGCCGAGTGACAGGGAATCGCTCGACTCAACAAAGCCGGGCGGATATTGGCCAGATATTGGACAGGGGAGGAAGGATTTTAGCTAAGTGCTTGAAATGTCTGGTACGCCCAAGGGGAATCGAACCCCTGTTACCGCCGTGAAAGGGCGGTGTCCTGACCGCTAGACGATGGGCGCGCTCAGATGAGCGGCTTATAATTGCGTTGTTCGCAACCGGCAACCCGTCTGCCGCCGCCTGCGACAACTTTTTTCAACAGTGGCAAAAACAGCGTTTTTGGCTGCGGGCCGCGGCTTCGCAGCTTTGCCCGATCTTCGGAAAACGTATTCGGCAGAGTTGCGCAGGTCGGCGAAAAATCAGCCGGCGCTGCGCCGGCGGCAGCGCCAGTTCCAGTCGCGCTCGGGGCCGACATCGATATGCACGGATTCGGTGTGGCAATAGGTGCCGACGCCGCCACGACCGGGCATGGTACGGATGTAGTTTGCCAGATCCCATTTGGAGACGCCGGGAACCTGGATGTCGGCGGCGGCGCAATACATGTGCAGCGAGTTCTTGGCGCCGTTGGCGCGGCGGTTGCGGGCCGGGTCGCGATAGCCCGAGGTGACGACCATCTTGCGGCCGTAGTGGCCTTCGATCGTCTTCAGCACGCGCACCAGCGAGGGCTTCAGGCAGGCGACGTCGACGCTCTCGTTCTGCTTCAGCAGGCCGTTCGGGGCCAGGCGGGCAAGGCCCGCGGCAGAGGCCACCTGGTAAGCGCCGCCCTCGTCCTCGTTCAGATCGACGTCGCTTTCGTCGTCGAGACCGGATTTGCGCTTGATCTCGAACAGCGCCGTCTGGCGCACGCCGGGCAGGGCGTCGGCACCGGTGATGTGGTTGCTATCGCCGCCGATCGAGGCAAGCTGTACCGGCTTTTCGGCAGGAGTGGCCGAGGCCAGCGTGATAATAGGCTTTGCGGGCGCCGTGGCCTTGGCCTGCACAGGCTGCTCGCCCGAGCGCGCGTTGACAAACGGCGCCGGTGCCGCCGAGGCCGGTGTGGTGCTGAACAGCGAGGCGAGGAAACCCTTCTTCGGTGCGCTGACCTGCTGCGGCGCCGCCTCGCCGGCCGTCACATAGACGGCTTTGTCCACCGCCGGGGCGGCAGCCTTGGCGTCGGCTTTCGGTGCCGTCGTGGAGGCATCGGCGGCGGCGACCTTCTGCGCGACGGCGTCGGTCTCGGCGGCTGTCTGCGCCGGCTGCACCAGCGGCTGCGGCGTATTGCCGGCAACGGTGTCGGAACCGGCAGGCACGTTGATGGGGAAGGCCGCCCCGGGCTTGGTCACCGGCACATAGGCGACCTTTTCAGGCAAAGGCTTGTCGCCCTCACTCATCACGGTCGAGGCCTCCGAAGAGGCTGACGTCGCCTGCATTGACGAATCGGTCGCGGTTGCCGTTGTCGCGCTGGAGGCCGCATTGATGTCGGCCGAGGTGGCGTTGTAGCCCGGCATGCCGACGGACATTGTCGGGTCGCCGGCGGAGGTACAGGACGCCAGAAGCACGGAGAAAAGCGCTGCCGCAATGCTGCGGCTTTCCCCTCGTGTGAGACGCCAACCTGCTGATCTCAAAACAAATTTCCCCCTCGGTATCCGGCCGGTTCATCGTCGACTCGGCGCCTCGCGCTCCATCGCAATGCCCCCTCTGTTCCCCAACCGGAAACGGGACCTGTGTCAAATCTGCAAGCCTCGGATTTATTCGATTGTAGAAGGCGAATTGAGGCTGCCGGATGGTTGACGACACCATTTCGGCCTGTTTTGCCTAGCCGTCAACTCACCAGACATTACAGTCTGTTACACACGCACCTTGACATAGGTGCCCGGCGCATCGCCCAAGGTTTTCATATGCTTGCCCGGTTTGCGGGCTGCAACGCGGGTGTTGTCCTGGGTCTCGATCCAGCGCTGCCAGTGCGTCCACCAGGAGCCGGGATGCTCCATCGCCGAAGCGAACCACTGGCCAAAGTCGCCCACCGGCTTGCCGCCGGTCCAGTACTGGTACTTCATCGAAGCCGGCGGGTTGACGACGCCGGCAATGTGGCCGGAGCCGGCCATCACATACTCGACCGGGCCGCCGAAATACTTCGACCCGAGGAACACCGAAAGCGCCGGCGCAATGTGGTCTTCCTTGGAGGCGAGGTTGTAGACCGGAATGGTGATGTCGGCGAGCGACACAGTGCGGCCGGCAAGTTCCATCGTGCCTTTCGAGAGGTTGTTCTCGAGGTAGCAGTTGCGCAGATAGAAGGAATGGTTGGCGGCGGCCATGCGGGTGGAATCGGCGTTCCAGTAGAGCAGGTCGAAGGGCAGGGGATCCTTGCCGCGCATGTAGTTGTTGACGACATAGGGCCAGATCAGGTCGCCCGAGCGCAGCATGTTGAAGGCTGTCGCCATCTTGGTGCCGTCGAGGTAGCCCTTCTCGTTCATCGACTTCTCGACGGCCGCGACCTGGTCTTCGTCGACGAAGACTTTCAAGTCGCCGGCATAGGTGAAATCGACCTGGGTGGTGAAGAAGGTGGCCGATTTGATGCGGTCGTCGCCCTCTTGCGCCAGCAGCGCCAATGCCGCCGCCAGCAGCGTGCCGCCGACGCAGTAGCCGATGGCGTTGACGTCCCTTTCGCCGGTGGCCTTCTCGGCCATGTCGAGGCCGTATTGCAGGCCCTCGCGGATATAGGCCTCCCAGCCCTTGGCGCCGTGGCGCTCGTCCGGATTGATCCAGGAGATGACAAAGACGGTGTGGCCCTGCTCGATCGCCCAGCGGATGAAGGATTTCTGCGGGTTGAGATCGAGGATGTAGTATTTGTTGATCCAGGGCGGGCAGATCAGCAGCGGCCGCTTGAGCACCGTCTCGGTCGTCGGGTCATACTGGATGATCTCGGCGACATCGCTGCGGCCGACCACCTTGCCGGGTGTGGTGGCGACGTTCTTGCCGATCTCGAAGGGCGAATAGTCGGCCTGCCTGAGCTTCAGGTCGCCCTTGCCGGCGGCGATGTCCTCGGCCAGCATCTTCATGCCGCGCACCAGGTTCTCGCCGTTGGAGGCGACGGTTTCGCGAAACAGCTCCGGATTGGTCAGGATGAAGTTCGACGGTGAAATCGCGTTGGACACCTGCTTGACGTAGAAACTGGCCTTGTGGCGGGTGTGCTCGTCCAGCCCCTCGGCATGCTCGACCAGGTCGGCAGCCCAGCGCGAGGTGACGAGATAGGCCTGCTTGAGGAAATCAAAGAAGGCGTTGCGGCCCCATTCGGGATCCTGGAAGCGCTTGTCGCCGCGCTCCGGCTTGACCGCGTCGTCAGGTGCTTCGGCGTTGGGGCTGACGCGCTGAATGGCATTTGCCCAGACGGTCATATAGCCGGCGAACAGCCGCGTCTGCGCCTCCAGCGCACGCTGCGGGTCGGCAAGCCAGTATTCGCTGAGCTTGGAGAAAGTCTTGACCATGTCGACCACGGGTTCGGCGACGTGATCGCGCACCTCGCCCTTTTCGCGCGGCTCGGCCCAGGCGGAGGCGGCCTTGCCGGCCTGCTCGACCATGCGCGCCATGTTCAGCGCAAAGCGTTCCGGGTCCTTTACCAGATATTGCTCGACGGTCGAAGGTCCGCCAT
Source organism: Mesorhizobium sp. CNPSo 4689 (assembly GCF_057784325.1). NCBI lineage: Bacteria > Pseudomonadati > Pseudomonadota > Alphaproteobacteria > Hyphomicrobiales > Phyllobacteriaceae > Mesorhizobium > Mesorhizobium sp. CNPSo 4689. The sequence continues at coordinate 44,305 of NZ_JBWLUZ010000035.1, read as the reverse complement.
CTTCCGCTTTGCCCGAATCGGGTGTCTTGGACATGGTTCTCGGGGTTCCTCCCGGAGCGTTTTCTTGACATAGTATCATGGGACATTCGGCCGGGTCCAACACGGTCTAACCCGGCTGCCAGGAAAACAATATGACGATTAATGTCGGCGAGACCGTTTTTTCGAGCGCTGTTGGTATTTGCCGCATCGCTGCCGCGATGGCCTTGCTGGGGGGCACCCTGCTTGCGGCCGGCGGCTGCGCCAGCAGCAACACCGGCAACACGACGCCGGTCGCCACTACCGACGGCCCGAAGGACACCGGCTCCTATCCGAACCTCAACATCCCGCCGCAGGTGGCTGCCAAGCAGCTCACGCCTGAGGAGACCAAGGCCAAGCTTGCCCAATTGAAGGGCGACCAGCAGGCGCAGCTCGGCAAGAGCGGCGGCACCGGTGGGAGCAATCCGGCGGCGCTGAACTCGCTGGCGAAGACCCATGGCGACGATACGCTGAAGCAGATCGAGACCAAATGCGATCCCGCCCTCGACCCTACCTGCAATTAGGGCTATATCGCACGCCGAAAGCGTCTCTTTGCCAAACACGTTTAAATGTCTGGAACTGACATGGAAGAATTTCACAAGGTCCGCCGGCTTCCGCCTTATGTCTTCGAGCAGGTCAATCGGCTGAAGGCCAGCGCCCGCTCGCGCGGCGCCGACATCATCGACCTTGGCATGGGCAATCCGGACCTGCCGACGCCGAAGGCCATCGTCGACAAATTGTGCGAAGTGGTGCGCGATCCGCGCACGCATCGCTATTCGTCGTCGCGCGGCATTCCGGGCCTGCGCCGCGCCCAGGCCGCCTACTATCAGCGCCGCTTCGGCGTGAAGCTCGACGCGGACACGCAGGTGGTGGCGACGCTGGGCTCCAAGGAAGGCTTCGCCAACATGGCGCAGGCGATCACCGCGCCCGGCGACGTGATCCTTTGCCCGAACCCGACCTATCCGATCCATGCCTTCGGCTTCATCATGTCGGGCGGCGTCATCCGCTCGCTGCAGGTCGAGCCGGATGACGGCTTCATCCCGGCGGTCGAGCGCGGCATCCGCCACTCGATCCCGAAGCCGCTGGCGCTGATCCTCAACTATCCGTCGAACCCGACGGCGCTGGTCGCCTCGCTCGATTTCTACAAGGACGTGGTCGCCTTCGCCAAGAAGAACGACATCATCATCCTGTCGGACCTTGCCTATTCGGAGATCTATTTCGACGGCAACCCGCCGCCTTCGGTGCTGCAGGTTCCGGGCGCCATCGATGTCTGCGTCGAGTTCACCTCGATGTCGAAGACGTTTTCCATGCCCGGCTGGCGCATGGGCTTCGCCGTCGGTAACGAACGGCTGATCTCCGCGCTGACGCGCGTAAAATCCTACCTCGACTATGGCGCCTTCACGCCGATCCAGGTGGCTGCGGCGCATGCGCTGAACGGCGACGGCGCCGATATCGCCGAAGTCCGCGAGGTCTACCACAAGCGCCGCGACGTGATGGTCGACGCCTTCACCCGCGCCGGCTGGACCATCCCGGCGCCGGCTGCCTCGATGTTCGCCTGGGCGCCGATCCCGGAACCGTTCCGTCATCTCGGCTCGCTCGAATTCTCGAAGCTGCTCATCGAGCACGCCGACGTGGCGGTGGCGCCGGGCGTCGGCTTCGGCGAGCATGGCGACGATCATGTGCGCATCGCGCTGGTCGAGAACGAGCACCGGATCCGGCAGGCTGCCCGCAACATCAAGCGCTTCCTGGCGTCCAGCGCCAAGCAGCCCAACAATGTGGTGCCGCTCTCCGCGCATCGCTGAGTTTGCCTGACATCATCGAAACGAATTTGAGGGGCGTCGCCGGACATGGCTGAAGCGTTGCGTGTTGGAATTGCCGGTCTCGGCACTGTCGGTGCCTCGGTGGTGCGCGTGCTCGGCGACAAGGCGGCGGAACTGACCCGCCAGTGCGGCCGCGACATCGTCGTTACAGCTGTCTCCGCCCGCGATCCGAAGCGCGACCGCGGTGTCGACATTGGCTCGGCGACTTGGTTCGACGACGCCGTGAAGATGGCTGAGAAGGCCGATATCGACGTCTTCGTCGAATTGATCGGCGGCGACGAGGGGCCCGCGCTCGCGTCCGTGAAAGCGGCACTGGGGGCCGGCCGCCACGTGGTGACCGCCAACAAGGCGCTGCTGGCCAAGCATGGCGTGCAGCTTGCCGAGATCGCCGAGAAGAAGGGCGTGCTGCTCAACTACGAGGCGGCGGTGGCCGGCGGCATCCCGGTCATCAAGACAATGCGCGAGGCGATGGCCGGCAATTCCGTCACCCGCGTCTTCGGCATCCTCAACGGCACCTGCAACTACATCCTGACCCGCATGGAGGCCGAGGGCATCTCCTTCGACGCCTGCCTGAAGGATGCGCAGCGCCTCGGCTATGCCGAGGCCGATCCAACCTTCGACATCGAAGGGCATGACACGGCGCACAAGCTGTCGATCCTGACCAGCCTGGCCTTCGGCACGAAAATCGCCGCCAACGACATCTACATGGAAGGCATCTCCAACATCAGCCAGGCCGACATCCGCGCGGCCGCCGATCTCGGCTACCGGATCAAGCTGCTCGGCGTTGCCCAGCGCACCGACAGCGGCATCGAGCAGCGCGTGCATCCGACCATGGTGCCGACCGCCTCGGTCATCGCGCAGGTGCATGGCGTCACCAATGCGGTGGCGATCGAGACCGACATCCTTGGCGAGCTGCTGCTTTCCGGCCCCGGCGCCGGCGGCAACGCCACGGCGTCGGCCGTCATCGGTGATATCGCCGACATCGCCAAGAGCCGGCCGGGCTTCCAGCACGGTCCGGTCTTCGGCCGTCCGGCCAAGGAATTGAAACCCTACAAGAAAGCGCAGATGCGCAGCCATGCCGGCGGCTATTTCATCCGGCTGACCGTGCATGACCGCATCGGCGTCTTTGCGGCGATCGCCAAGCGCATGGCCGACAACGACATTTCGCTGGAATCGATTGTCCAGCACGCCTCCGGGCCGGAAACGGACGCGCAGAAGACGGTCATCCTGGTCACCCACGAGACGACCGAAGCGGCGGTGCGCAAGGCCGTCGACGGCATCACCAAGGACGGCCATCTGACCGACAAACCGCAGGTGATCCGCATCGAACGCGCCGGATAAATTCAATCATATTCCGCCTTTAATCGATTGATATTGCTGCGATTTCGAAAAATTGACGTGGCAAGTCTTGCCGTTGTCATGGAGCTTTGACACAAGAAGCGGGCCTCTGGCGGGAGGTAGCGTGGCAACAAGGATTTTCCATCGATGAATGTCGCCCAGAACATTGTCGCCGGTCTCGACCGGATACTCACCATGGAACTGGTGCGCGTCACCGAACGGGCCGCTGTCGCCGCCGCCAGGCTGCGCGGACGCGGCGACGAGAAGGCCGCCGACCAGGTCGCCGTCGATGCCATGCGCGAGGAGCTCAACCGCCTCGCCATCAAGGGCACAGTGGTGATCGGCGAGGGCGAGCGCGACGAGGCGCCGATGCTCTACATCGGCGAAGAGGTCGGCACCGGCAAAGGCCCGACGGTCGATATCGCGCTCGATCCGCTGGAAGGCACGACGATCTGCGCCAAGAACCTGCCTAACGCGCTTGCCGTCATCGCGATTGCGGAAAAGGGCAGCCTTTTGTTCGCGCCGGACGTCTATATGGACAAGATCGCCATCGGCCCGGGCTATGCCGAAGGCGTCATCGGCATCGACGCCTCGCCGGCCGAAAACATCGCCAGCCTCGCCAGGGCCAAGGGTGTTGCGGTGTCCGAGATCACCGCCTGCATCCTCGACCGGCCGCGCCACGGTAGACTGATCGAGGCGGTACGGGCGACGGGCGCGGCGATCCGGCTGATCGGCGACGGCGATGTCGCCGGGGTCATCCACACCACCGATCCGGAAGAGACCGGCATCGACATCTATCTCGGTACCGGCGGCGCGCCGGAAGGGGTGCTGGCGGCGGCAGCCTTGCGTTGCACCGGCGGCCAGATGCAGGGCCGGCTGATCCTCGACACGCCGGAAAAGGTGGCGCGCGCGGCCAAGATGGGCATCTCCGACCCGAAGCGGGTCTACCGCGCGCAGGACATGGCGTGCGGCGACGTGCTGTTTGCGGCAACCGGTGTCACCGACGGCAACATGCTCGACGGCGTCAAGTTCGGCCGCACCTACATCACCACGCACACCATCGTGCTGCGTTCGTCGTCGCGCACCGTGCGCGAGATCAAGGCACGCCATCAGGATCTGGAAAAGTTTTGATTCCTTCCTGCTTAGCCGTCGCCTATTGATGTCGTGACAGATGGCAATAGGCGGGCGGCACGTCATATGACGGGCGAGAAGAGGCTTTTCCTCGACGTAAGGCAGTCGGCTACCGGTGTCTCCTGGGAACACCGGCTGACCGAGCGGCAGGACATGACTGCACTTGCCATAGCGCAAGGCTACGTCGTGCCGGATATCGTCGCGCGGGTGCTCGCCGGGCGCGGCGTGACCGCCGAGCAGACCGAGCGCTTCCTCGATCCGACGATCCGCGATCTCTTGCCGGATCCGGCATCGCTGACCGACATGGGGAAGGCCGCGGCCCGCATCGCCGGGGCCATAATCGCCAAGGAAAAGGTGGCGATCTTCGGCGACTACGATGTCGACGGAGCCGCCTCGTCGGCGCTGCTCAAGCGCTTTCTCGGGCATTTCTCGGTGCCGTCCGAGATCTACATACCCGACCGCATCTTCGAAGGTTACGGCCCCAATCCGGAGGCTATGCGCGACCTCATCTCGCGCGGCGCGACCCTGATCGTCACTGTCGATTGCGGCACCAACAGTGCCGTCTCCATCGACGCGGCGAGAGAGGCCGGCGCCGATGTCGTGGTGCTCGACCACCATCAGGTCGGCGGTCCGCTGCCGGCAGCCGATGCGGTGGTCAATCCCAATCGCGAGGACGATCTTTCCGGGCAGGGCCATCTTTGCGCGGCCGGCGTCGTTTTTCTCACCCTGGTGCAGACGGCCAGGATTCTGCGCGGTCGGCTGCCGGATGCCAGGTCACCGGATCTGCTTTCGCTGCTCGACCTGGTGGCGCTGGCCACCGTTTGCGATGTGGTGCCGCTGACCGGCGTCAACCGCGCCTTCGTGGTCAAGGGGCTGCAGGTGGCGCGCCAGCAGAAGAACGAGGGGCTGGCCGCCCTTGCGCGGGTGTCGCGCATCGGCGAGCCGATCAGCACCTTTCATCTCGCCTATCTGATCGGGCCGCGCATCAATGCCGGCGGGCGCATCGGCGACGCCGCCCTCGGCAGCCGCCTGCTCGCCACCGACGATCCGGTCGAGGCCAACACGATCGCCGAGACGCTCGACCGGCTCAATCAGGAACGCCAGCAGATGGAGCTGGAGATGCTGGCGCAGGCGCGCGCCGAAGCCGATGCCGAGCTTGCCGGCGGCAATGGCCCGGCCGTCGTCGTCACCGCCAGCACCACCTGGCATCCGGGTATCGTCGGCCTGCTCGCCTCGCGGCTCAAGGACCACGCACGGCGGCCGGCCTTTGCCATCGCCTTCAACGCCAATGGCGTCGGCACCGGCTCGGGACGCTCGGTGTCCGGCTTCGATCTCGGACGGCTGGTGCGCGAGGCGGCAGATGCCGGGCTGATCGTCAAGGGCGGCGGCCACGGCATGGCGGCCGGCATCACGGTCGAGCGGGCGAAGCTCGGGGCGCTAAGAGCCTTCTTCGAGGAGCGGGCGGCGGCCGAGGTGTTCCGGCTGCAGGACGAGGAGAGCCTGGCCATCGACGGTGCACTCGCCGCCGAGGGCGCCACACTCGCGCTGCTCGACGCGCTGGAAAAGGCCGGGCCGTTCGGCGCCGGCCATGTCGCGCCGGTCTTCGCGCTGCCGCGCCACCGGCTGGCGGATGCACGGCCGGTCGGCACCAACCACATCCGCGCCGAGCTGCAGTCGCAAAGCGGCGGCCGCATCCAGGCGATCGCCTTTCGCGCCGTCGATACCGCGCTTGGCGAATTCCTGTTCAAGAACCGGGGCAAGACGGTGCATGTCGCGGGTTCGCTGTCGGGCAATTACTGGAACGGCAACCGCACGGTGCAGTTCCGCATCACCGACGCGGCAATAGCCTGAGAACTGTCTGATTGTGGGTCAGGCGAGAACCGTCTGCAGCCGGGTGAGTTCGCTGATCTGCGCCATCGTCGCCTGGTAGCCGAGGCGGATCGCCTCGTCGGCGCGATGGAATTCGGTCAGGCCGATATGGCTGAGCTTGGGCTGCAGCGACATGTCGGGCGGGTCACCGGCCAGCCTGGCGCGCGAAATGCGATCCTGGATGATGTTGAAGGCCTCGACCATGACGCCAGTGATGCCGAGCCGCGTTTGGTGCGACTGGCGCTCGGCGTCGACGTGGCCGGCTCTTGGCGCGTCCTTCTCGATGACCAGTTCACCGGCGCTGTGCTTGATGACGGCGGCGCGGCCGAACAGGTCGTAGTGAAGGTTGACCGCGACAACCAGCGGCTGCTCGTAGGCGCGGCAGACCGAGACCGGCACCGGATTGACCAGCGCGCCGTCGACCAGGACGCGGCCGTTGCAGATTACTGGCTCGAACACGCCGGGCAGCGCGTAGGAAGCACGCATGGCGGTGATCAGCGAGCCGCTCGACAGCCAGATCTCATGGCCGGTGCGGATTTCCGAGGTGACGCAAACGAAAGGCTTGGACAGGTCTTCGAAGCGGATGCCGGCCATGTGCTCGCGCAGCCTGGCGTCCAGCTTCATGCCGCCGAACAGCCCGCTGCCGCGCAGATTGAGATCGAGAAGGCCGAAGAGGCGCCGCTTGGTCAGGCTCCTGGCGAATTCCTCGAGATCGTCCAGTTTGCCGGCAAGGTAGCAGCCGCCGACCAGGGCGCCGATCGAAGTGCCGGCGATCATCGACACTTCGATGCCGGCCTCGTCGAGCGCACGCAGCACGCCGATATGAGCCCAGCCCCGCGCGCAGCCACCGCCGAGCGCCAATGAAATGCCTGTTTTCTTGCCAGGCTTCGTATCGGATGCGCCGCCCGACGAGGAGGGGCCGTTGGCCTCTCGAACGTCTGGTCTGCTACGCAATGACGCCCATTCGAGCATCACAATCTCCCCTTGTCCCACATCCCTTCTACAGCAAGGATGTTCGAGAATAATGAATATGAGTGGTTTGTGAATATCGAATGGTTCACAAAGGCTTCCGATACGCTTGTTCCGTATCGAACAGCGGTTTGCTGCCGTCGTCGGCAAGCGTCGCCTTGCCGTCGTTCAACCCCACCGTCCGATAAAAGCAGGAACGCCGGCCGGTGTGACAAGTTGCGTCGTGGCCCAACACTTTCACGCGCAGCCACAATGCATCCTGGTCGCAATCGGTGCGCATCTCGACGATGCTCTGGAAATTGCCGGAGGTTTCCCCCTTCTTCCACAGCGCGTTGCGCGAGCGTGACCAGTAATGGGCGATGCCGGTTTCCAGCGTCAGCGCCAGCGCTTCGGCATTCATATGCGCGACCATCAACAGCATGCCGTCGGCAGCATCGGTGACGACGACAGTGACAAGGCCACTGGCGTCGAAGCGCGGCGAAAGGACAGTGCCTTCCTCCAGCGCTTTCTTGTCTGACGGAGCTTTCGGGAATTCCAGTGCCGACATCGCCGGATCTTCTTGTTTGACCATGATCTTGTCCAAAAACCGGTTCCCACTTTTTGGGATCATGGTCTAGCGGCCGGCGAGGGCCGATCAGACCCCGCCGCCGCGCACCATGGTGACGAAACGGACCTGTTCCTCGGGGGTGTCCTTGAAGACGCCGGTGAAGGTTGAGGTCAGCGTGGTGGAGCCCTGCTTGCGGATGCCGCGCATGGCCATGCACATGTGCTCGGCTTCGATCATGACGGCGACGCCGCGCGGATTGAGCACGTCCTGGATGACGCTGGCGATCTGCGCGGTCATCGCTTCCTGGGTCTGCAGGCGATGAGCGAAGATGTCGACGACGCGCGCGATCTTGGACAGCCCGACGACCTTGCCGTCCGGCAGGTAGCCGACATGCGCCTTGCCGATAATCGGCACCATGTGGTGCTCGCAATGCGAATGGAAATTTATGTCCCTGACGATAACGAGGTCGTCATAGCCGGCGACTTCCTCGAAGGTGCGGCCAAGTTCCTCGGCCGGGCACATGTCGTAGCCATTGAACATTTCGAGAAATGCCTTGGTGACACGCTTCGGCGTGTCGATCAGGCCCTCCCGCTCCGGATTGTCGCCGGTCCAGCGCAACAGGGTGCGCACCGCGGCCTCGACCTCGGCTTCGCTCGGCCTGTCGGTGACCGGCTTTTCCATGTAAGTGGACTGGGGCATGAGTTTCTTGATGACGGCATCCATAAAGGCGTCTCCCGTAGTCCCTCTCTCAGGAGGGACGAGTTGAACGGACCACGACCTTTCGGGTGTAAGAAACTCGCGGTTTCCAGCCCTCAAGCGGCGTGAATTGATTTGAGCAAAGACGTGGCCTTCGGCTGCCTTGTCGATGCTCGACTGTGAGCATTATATATGGTCGTGCCGAGCGAATGAAAGACGCATCAGCGGCAATCGCTGTTCGCTCGGCGGCGACAGATTGGAAAAATATGATCGACGACGTCTACAATGCGAAAATTCTGGGTTTTGCCGGAAATATCGCGCGGATCGGCCGGCTCGACCATCCGGACGCGACGGCACGCGCGCATTCCAAACTGTGCGGATCGACCGTGACCGTCGATCTCAAGATGGATGACGGCGTCGTTACGGATTTTGCGCATGACGTGAAGGCCTGCGCGCTCGGCCAGGCGTCGTCCTCGATCATGGCCCAGCATGTCATCGGCGCCAGCGCGGACGAGTTGCGCGCAGTGCGCGAGACGATGCTGAAGATGCTGAAGGAAAATGGCGCGCCGCCGGAAGGCCGCTTCGCCGACCTGCGCTATCTGGAACCGGTGCGCGACTACAAGGCGCGCCATGCCTCGACCATGCTGACCTTCGATGCGGTCGTCGATGCGATCGGCCAGATCGAGAAGAAACGCGCCGAAGAAGCAGCCTAGATTTCTTCCAGAGAACGCCGGCTCTCGGCAAATTCGGCACGGATCCAGTCGGCGAAGGCCGCGGCCGGTTCCGACAGGTTCTGCAGGCTTCTTGCGACCAGCCAGTAGGCGCCGCAGATGACGTTGGTGTCGAAGGGCTTGATCAAGGCGCCGGATGCCAGTTCCGCCTCGATCAGCAGGAGATCGCCGAGAGCTACGCCATGGCCGAGCATGGCCGCCTGTTTCGACAGCGACGCATCGGCCAGAAGCGGACCGCGTTCCGGCAGTGCGTCGCCGGTCACGCCCGCCGCCTCGAACCAGCGCGCCCAGCCCTGGCGGTTTTCCTCATGCAGCAGTGTGTAGCGGCGCAGGTCGGCGGGGCTTCGCAGGGCCGGGCCGGACTTGAAAAGAGCGGGTGACAGGACCGGGGAATCGATGACCGGCGCCAACCGCTCGGCCTCGCTGCGCGGCCATGAGGTGCTGTTGGCGCTGAAGCGCAGAGCGAGTTCGGCCTGGTCGCTGCGGAACTCGATCAGGCGTGCGTCGACCTCGAGGGAAATGTCGATGTCCGGCCGCAGCTCGCGGAACCGGTTGAGTCGTGGCACCAGCCATGAGGCTGCGAGCGAGGGTTCGGCACTGACGCAGACCAGGGACTGGGCCGGCGTGACCGCCATTTCCGACAGCATGTTGTCGATATCGCCAAAACTTCTGACGAGCTGATCAAGCAGCCGCCGGCCGGCGTCTGTCAACTCGACGCGGCGATGATGGCGGAAAAACAGGGGCTGGTGCAGGAAGGTCTCGAGTTCGCGGATCTGGCGGCTGATCGCGGCTTGCGAAACATAAAGCTCCTCGGCCGCGCGGCTGAAACTCAGGTGCCTTCCGGCCGCCTCGAAACTCCTCAGCGCCGTCAGGGGCAGGCGTCCGCGCTTCATTCGGGGGCCTTCAGCCTGTCGGCTACCTTTTGATGCAGTTTGACGATCGGCACGAGTCTAGCTCTTTTTTCCGAGTTTACATCAAGCACACAAACCGCGCGAAATAGCCCTACGGCCCGCTCAACACAGCAAGCTTGAAGCCGCCGCGGCAAAGCCAGATCACATAATGATTTCATATAGTTGCATCGTTGTCATGCAGCCGGGCACACTTCAATACGCATAATCTAAAGTTATCCGATGTGGAAATTATACTCGTTTGAAGACGAAGGCCAGCGGCAGTCTAATCGATGCCAAAGGAGATACGGCCATGATCCAATTCCTGGAGATTTTTGGCGACGTCATGCGGATCGCGACGTTTCAATGGTATGGCGAGAAGCGGCCACAGGCCGGACGCCGCGAACAGGGACCAACCAGCCCCACGCGTTGGGTGTCTCCGGCAGATCGGCGCACTTTTCACCGGTGAAAGGCAGGACGGCCAGCATCGACAGCCGGCATCACCAATGGCCAGCATCAACGGGGATTGCGTTCTCTGCTCGAAGTCCACATTTATCCCGGGGCGAAACGCGATACGGAGAATGCGGTGCGCGACCACGAAGGGCATGCGCATGCCGCAACACCGGCGCGGCGCGGGCGCAATTGGCCAGGCCCCTGGCGCAAGACGCCGGGCCGCATCCTCGGCACGTCGCTTGTGCGTCTCTACCAGCTGACGCTGTCCGGTTTTGTCGGCAATACCTGCCGCCATCTGCCGACCTGTTCCGAATACGCGCATGAGGCGATCGCCCGCCACGGCCTGTGGGCCGGCGGCTGGATGGGGCTTTTCCGGGTGCTGCGCTGCGGCCCGTTCGGCACGCATGGCATCGATCGCGTGCCGGAGACGCTGGCCGGGCGCTATGTCTGGTTCATGCCGTGGCGGTACTGGCGGATCGGCAAGCGCGGCGAGGTCTGACTGCATCCAGGGGTCTCTGCGGCGGCCGGTCTTTACGATCTGGTAGGGTTAACGCAAGCCTGCACAAAGACTGCGAATTTGAGACAAAATCGAGACAAGACGCCTCGCTAAGTCCTCTTCTGCCCACCCGTCAGGAGAGAGATTTTACATGCGCCAGATAGACCGCCTTCCGTTCGTTTTTGCCATCGTTCTGTTCCTGCTGGCCTGGCTGCTTGGTTTTCCGATGCGGGCGCAATCCGCCCCGCTCGGCGATATAGAATGCACGCTGATCCAGGATGCGGTAAGCGGTGAGACACTCTACCAGGATGGTGTCTGCGACCAGCGCTTCAGCCCGGCGTCGACCTTCAAGGTGCCACTGGCGCTGGTCGGCTACGACGGGGGCATCCTCAGCGACGAGCACACGCCGAGCTGGGACTACAGACCTGAGTTCAATGCGGTGAAGCGGGACCGGAAGACCGTCGATCCGACGATCTGGGAGCGCGATTCCGTTCTCTGGTATTCCCGCGAAATCACAAGCAGGCTCGGCAGCAAACGATTTGCCGGCTATGTATCGAAGTTCGGCTACGGCAATATGGATGTCTCCGGCAGCGCCGGAAAGAATGACGGCCTGACCCATTCCTGGGTGAACTCCTCGCTTGAAATATCGCCGGTAGAGCAGACGGCTTTCCTGCGCCGGATGCTTGCCGGCAAAATGCCGGTGTCGGCCGGGGCGCATCAGATGGCCAAGGCGATCATCCCGAGCTTTCGCGCGGAAGGGTGGACGGTGCAGGGCAAGACCGGCAGCACGAGGCTCGGCAATGGCGGCACGGGCAAACGCTCCCTCGGCTGGTTCGTCGGCTGGGCCGAGAAGGATAGCCGGCGGATCGTGTTTGCCCGGCTGGTGGTTGACGAGAAGCCAACCGACACGCCCAAGGGTCCCAAGACACGGGCGGGGTTCTTGAAAGACCTGCCTGGCTTGATCAAATAGGCGGAACGAGCGCTTTACGGCGCCGGAATCTGCCCATAAAAGACTGCCGCCGGACGCATCCGGCATTTCACCACCCGCGCTCGTTTGCGGGACTGGATAGGAGATAACTATGCTGAATTCCGTTTCCCTGACATTTCCCGATGGCTCCGTCCGCGACTACGAAGCGGCGATGACCGGCGCTGGTCTTGCCGAATCGATCTCGAAGTCGCTGGCCAAGAAGGCCGTCGCCTATTCGATCGATGGCGTCGTGCGCGATCTGTCCGATCCGCTCGGCAAGTCCGGCAAGGTCGAGATAATCACTCGCGAGGATCCGCGCGCGCTGGAACTGATCCGCCACGATGCAGCGCATGTGCTGGCCGAGGCCGTGCAGGAACTGTGGCCGGGAACGCAGGTGACCATCGGGCCGGTGATCGAGAACGGGTTCTACTACGACTTCGCCCGCAACGAGCCGTTCACGCCCGACGATTTTCCGGTGATCGAGAAGAAGATGCGCGAGATCATCCAGCGCAACAAGCCGTTCACCAAGGAAGTCTGGCCGCGCGAGAAGGCCAAGAAGGTGTTTGCCGACAAGGGCGAGCGCTACAAGCTGGAACTGATCGACGCCATCCCTGAGGACCAGGACCTCAAGATCTACGCGCAGGGCGACTGGTTCGATCTTTGCCGTGGCCCGCATATGGCCTCGACCGGGCAGATCGGCAACGCCTTCAAGCTGATGAAGGTGGCCGGCGCCTATTGGCGCGGCGACTCTAACAACCCGATGCTGACGCGCATCTACGGCACGGCCTGGGCCGACCAGGCGCAGCTCGACGCCTACCAGACGATGTTGGAGGAAGCCGAAAAGCGCGACCACAGGAAGCTCGGCCGTGAAATGGACCTGTTCCATTTCCAGGAGGAAGGCCCCGGTGTCGTCTTCTGGCACGCCAAGGGCTGGAAGATGTTCCAGAAACTGGTCAACTACATGCGCCGCCGCCTCGACGAGCAGGGCTATCAGGAGGTCAATGCACCGCAGGTTCTGGACAAGAGCCTCTGGGAGACGTCGGGCCACTGGGGCTGGTATCGCGACGCCATGTTCAAGGTGACGGTCGCCGGCGACGATACCGACGACGACCGGGTGTTTGCGCTGAAGCCGATGAACTGCCCTGGTCACGTGCAGATATTCAAGCATGGGCTGAAGTCCTACCGTGATCTGCCCGTAAAGCTTGCGGAATTTGGCAATGTGCACCGCTATGAGCCATCCGGCGCGCTGCATGGGCTGATGCGCGTGCGCGGCTTCACGCAGGACGACGCGCATATCTTCTGCACTGAGGAGCAGCTTGCCTCCGAATGCCTGCGCATCAACGATCTGATCCTGTCGACCTATGCCGATTTCGGCTTCGACGAGATCAGCGTCAAGCTGTCGACGCGGCCGGACAAGCGTGTCGGCACCGACGAGGCCTGGGATCATGCCGAGGCAATCATGGGCGGCGTTCTGGAGACGATCCGGACGCGCTCGGGCAATCGCATCAAGACCTCGATCAATCCGGGCGAGGGCGCCTTCTACGGGCCGAAATTCGAATATGTGCTGAAGGACGCCATCGGTCGCGAATGGCAGTGCGGCACCACGCAGGTCGACTTCAACCTGCCGGAACGCTTTGGCGCCTTCTACATCGGCTCGGATTCGGAAAAGAAGCAGCCTGTCATGGTGCACCGCGCCATCTGCGGTTCGATGGAGCGTTTCCTCGGCATCCTGATCGAGAACTATTCCGGCCATTTCCCGCTGTGGTTCGCGCCGCTGCAGGTGGTGGTGGCGACGATCACCTCCGATGCCGACGATTACGCGATGAAGGTCGTAGGCCAGTTGAAGGCGGCCGGGCTTCTGGCGGAAGCGGATCTGCGCAACGAGAAGATCAACTACAAGGTGCGCGAGCATTCGCTGGCCAAGGTTCCGGTCATCCTCGTCTGCGGCAAGCGCGAGGCGGAGGAAGAGACGGTCAACATCCGCCGGCTCGGCTCGCGCGACCAGGAATCGCTTGGACTCGTCCAGGCGATCGCACAATTGAGCGAAGAAGCGATGACGCCGGATCGCAGGCCCAAGCGCGCTGCCTGATCCGCACAGTCCCGACGAAATGGCGGTGGAGCGATCCACCGCCATTTTCACATGCCTGTCACGCCAAGCCTGTAACGAGCCGTCCATGCTCAAGCTGAAACTGCGGGAAAGACCGTTTCCCGAGCTTTCCTACGCCAGTCCGCATCAGCCGGCGATCACGCGCTGGTTCATCCATTCCATCCCTGTCCGGGCGCGATCGTTTTGCCGCGCTCTATGATTTCTGGCGCCGGCAGGTGGCGCCGAGCGGCGAGCGGGTGTTCAGCCGCATGCTGGAACTGATCGACGTCAAGGTGTGGAGCGCCGATCAATGGCCGCCAGCAAAGCTGCCCGACACACCGCTGGTGATCGTTGCCAACCATCCGTTCGGCATCGGCGACGGCATTGCCGTGCTGTCGCTGGCCGAGCAACTCGGGCGGCCGTTTCGCGTCATGATCCACAAGGACCTGCTCAAGATCCGCGAGATGGAACCCTATTCGCTGCCGATCGATTTTTCCGAGACCAAGGATGCGCTCAGGAACAACATGGCGGTGCGCCATGAGGCGGTGCGGCTGCTGAAGGAAGGCGTCACCATCGTCGTCTTTCCGGCCGGCGGCGTCGCCACCGCGCCGAAGGGCTTTGGCCGGGCGCGTGACCTGCCATGGAAGATGTTTCCGGCCCGTCTCGTCCAGGATGCCCGGGCATCGGTCATACCGATGCATTTCTCCGGCCAGAACGGGCGGCTGTTCCATCTGGTCAGTGGTCCATGAACATGGCCGAGCGCGATGGGCGTGTGGCGAAATTCGTCGGCAAGGCTTCGCTGACGCTGCGCATTTCTCTGCTCATCCACGAATTCGCGCGGCTGTCCGGCAAGTCTATCAACGTGCGCGTCGGCGACGTTCTGAGCTGGAGCGAACTGGAACCTTTGCGCGATCGCAAGGCCTTGCTCAAGCGCCTCTATCGCGGCGTCTTCGACCTGGCGCCGGCCGCGCCGCGCGGCCGCGTCCACTTCCTGCCGCGCCGGATGCGCAAGGCAGCTTGATCGCAGGTCGGTTAGTCCGCGCCTTCCTCGGGGTCGATGGCCGAGGCTTCGGTGGCCAGAACCTCGATTTCCTGGTTCTGTCCGGCGACTACGGTAAAATCCTTCTGGTAGATGCGGTCGCGGTTCTTGGCGATGATGGTGTAGTCGCCTTCGGCCAGCACCATCGAGGCGAAGGCGCCGACCGTTTCCTTGATCGGATCGCCGGATTCGTTGAGCAGCGACCAGGACGTGTCGGCGATCGCCTCGCCGCCGGCCTCGCGCACCAGCTTCATGGTCATCTCGGCCGCCCGGTGCTCGACGGTGGCTTCCGTCAGCTTGCCGGCCTCCACACGGATGTCGGAGCGGATCACGGCATTGACCGAGCCATAGTTCGAGACGACGTGGTAGGTGCCGGCATTCAGCCGCACGACGCTGTTCGGTTCGACATCGGGGATGATCAGCGCGTGCTCGCCATTGGCTTCGGTGCGGCCTTCATAGATCGAGAAACGCAGTTTTTTCGGCGGTATGTGCGCCCCGCCCGACAGGACGGCGTCGAGCTTGAGGCCGCCGGCGTCGAGCACCAGGCTTTCGCGCTTGGCCTCCTTGCCTACGGTGATGCGCTTGGTGGCGCCGGCGCGTCCGTAGGAAGCATGAACCAGATAGCTGCCGGGCTCGAGCTGGAACACGGCGGTGCCGCCATGGGCGGAGGCCACCATCGGCAGCTTGCCGTCGCTCGCTGCTTCAGGCTTGAAGACGCGCCAGACGATACCGCGCGTAATATCGGTGCCTTTGTCGGTCAGCTGCGCCGACAGCGTGATTGCGCCGCCGCTTCCCAGCGCCAGCGACGTCTCGTTCTTGGGTGACGAATAGTTTGCGATTCCGGGAAGTTTGAGGTCGCTGATGCCATCCCTGGTCTGCGCGGAAGCAAGCAAAACCGGCGCCATGAACAGCGCGGCGGCGAACCAGACCAGGAAAAGACGCAAGTTCCCCTCAAACATGCCTTGCGTTGAAGCCCAAGGCGGTGGCAATTTCAAGGCTTAAGAGTCTGATCCGCTCTGCCGGAGGCTCTTCCTTCCGGCGCGCCGCGCCAATGCCCGAGCCGCCCGAATTCCCGATGGCGCGCTTCAGCTCACAGTTCAGGAGACTTGCGCCCATGGCGTCGCCGATCATCGACTTTCTGCAGACTCGAAATTCGGCGCCGATTCCCGAGCTGAAGGAGCCGGCGCCCGGCGATGCCGAAATCGCGACGATGATCGCCGCCGCCGCACGCGTGCCCGACCACGGCCGGCTCGAACCATGGCGCTTCATCCTCTATCGCGGCGAGGCGCGCGTCGAGATTGGCAAGCAGCTGGCGGCACTCGCCGAACAGCGCGAAGGGCCGCTGCCGGAAGGTCGCCGCAACCAGGAACTGGCGCGCTTTTCGCGCGCGCCGCTGGTGATCGGCGTGGTATCGATCCCTCGGGAGAACCCCAAGATCCCGCAATGGGAAATGTTCCTGTCCGGCGGCATGGCGGCGATGAACCTGATGATCGCGGCCAACGCGCTGGGCTATGGCACCAACATGATCAGCAACTGGTATTCCGACGTGCCGGAGGGCAGGGCGATCCTGGGACTGGCGCCGAAGGAGCGCGTCGTCGGCTTCGTCCATATCGGTTCCTACCAGGGACCGGCGCCGGAGCGGCCGCGACCCGATCCGGCAAAGCTCTATGCCGACTATCAGGGGCCGTGGGCCGGTTAGGGAGAAAATGTTCTACGAGCCGGCGAAAGGGCATGGGCTGCCGCACGATCCGTCCAAGGCGATCGTGGCGCCACGCCCGATCGGCTGGATTTCGACCTTGAACAGGCAAGGCAAGATCAACCTCGCCCCCTATTCTTTCTTCAACGCCTTTTCGACCCGGCCCTTCATCGTCTGGTTCTCGTCCGAAGGCGAGAAGGACAGCGCCAGCTTCGCTCAAGAGACGGGCGAGTTCGTCGCCAATCTGGTCAGCCGCGAACTGGCGGAGAAGATGAACCGCACGGCGGTCGATGCGCCGCGCGGTGTCAGCGAATTCGACTATGCCGATCTCGCCATGGTGCCGTCGCGACTCGTCGCGCCGCCGCGTGTGGCGGCAGCGCCGGCGGCGCTCGAATGCCGGGTGACGGAAATCCTGCGGCCAAGGGCGCTCGACGGCTCGCAAACCAGCGCCGTCGTTGTCGCCGGCGAAGTCGTCGGCGTGCATATCGACGACGCCTACCTCAAAGACGGCAGGTTCGACATCGTCAGGGCCGGCAATGTCAGCCGGCTCGGCTATATGGACTATTCCAGCATCAGCGACATATTTTCGATGCGGCGGCCGCGCTGGGAGAAGGACTAGCGGATCAGGAGGCATCTTATGATCTCGAAGTTGATCCTGCAGACGTTCGTGTGGTTCGGCGCCATGGGCGCCTTGCTCTTCCTGTCGGCCGGCACGCTGAACTGGCCTGGAGCCTGGCTGTACCTGGTGATGATGGTTGGGCTCAGCCTCACCTTGGGCGTGTCCCTGGCCCGGCGCGATCCCGGCCTGATGAATGAGCGGCTGAACCCGCCCATTCAGAAGAATCAGACCGCGGCCGACAAGGTCCTGCTGAGCGTGCTGCTGCTGGCCATGCTTGTTTGGCAGGTCCTGATGGGGCTCGACTTCCGCTTCGGCTGGTCGGCGGTTCCCGTATGGGTGCAGGTGGTCGGCACGGCAGTGCTGCTGCTCGGGATCTGGATCTGCTACCGCACGATGCTGGAGAACAGCTTCGCGGCGCCCGTCGTGAAGATCCAGAAAGAACGCGGACAGCACGTCATCACCACCGGCCCATACGGCTACGTCCGCCATCCAATGTATGCCGGCGCCATTCTCTTCTTCGCCGGCGCGGCGCTTCTGCTTGGCTCCTGGTGGGGGCTGGCGTCGGTGCTTGTGTTCGTCGTTCTCCTGGCCATTCGCATATTTATCGAAGAGGGAACGCTGCGGACCGGCCTGCGCGGCTACGACGACTACGCGGCAAATGTCCGCTACAGGCTGATCCCGCTGGTCTGGTAGCGGCTAGACGGAAATCCCCGCCGCCTTGGCGCGCGCCAGAAGCCGCTCGGCCAGCCGCAGATGCGGCCTGTCCACCATCTTGCCGTCGATGCCGACCACGCCGGGATTTCCGGCCGCCGCGAAGGCCTCGACGATCGCCTGGGAGTGTTTCACGGCTTCGGCCGACGGTGTGAAGGCTGCGTTGATCACCGGCACTTGCGCCGGGTGGATCGCCATCTTGCCGGTGAATCCGTCGCGCTCGGCCTCGATGCATTCGGCTTCGAAGGCGCTCATGTCGCGGAAGTTTGGAAAAACCGTATCGATCGCCGCGACCTCGGCGTTGCCGGCAGCAAGGATGGTCATGGTGCGGGCAAGGCGGAAGACATCGGTGTAGCGGCCCCGCTCATCGCGCGCGGCGCGGGCGCCAATGGCTGCCGACAGATCCTCTGCGCCCCAGGTCAGGCCGGCAAGCCGTGTGCTCGCCCCGGCATAGGTCGCGGCCGCCAATACGCCGGCGGCCGTTTCGGTGATGATCGGCAGGATTTTGATTCCGCCATCCGGCAAGCCGTTCTCGGCCTCGTGCACCCTGAGTTTGGCCGAAAGCTGCTGCACATCCTGGCCGCTGTTCGACTTCGGCAGCATGATGCCGTCCGGTTTCGCCGGGACCAGGGCCGCGAGATCATCGTCGGTCAGGCCGGTCGATAGATCGTTGACCCGCACATAGATGGCAGACCTCGTCTGCTGCCTTTGGCTGGCGATGAAGCTCTTCGCAATCGTTCGTGCCGCCGACTTGTTCGCAGCCGCGACGGAATCTTCAAGGTCGACGATGACCACGTCGGCGCCGGCGCCAAAACCCTTTTCCAGTTTCTTTTCGGAATCGCCTGGAATGAAGAGCAGCGAACGCATCGCTCAGGCCGCCTTTTTCATCATCATCGCCTGTCTCGTGCATTTGGCGACGAGAATGTCATCCTGGTTGTAGGCGCGGTGCTCGAACTCGACGATGCCGCGATCCGGCTTGGATTTGGACTCGCGCACTGAAACCACCGTGGTCTCGACGCGAATGGTATCGCCATGGAAGACCGGATGCGGAAACACGGTTTCCTTCATGCCGAGATTGGCGACGGTGGTGCCGACGGTGATGTCGTTGACCGAGATGCCGATCATCAGCCCCAGCGTGAACAGCGAATTGACCAGCGGTCTGCCCCATTCGCTCTTGGCGGCGAAGTCGAAATCGATATGCAGCGGCTGCGGGTTCAGCGTCATCACCGAAAACAGCATGTTGTCGCTTTCGGTGACTGTCTTGCGCAGCGTGTGCCGGAAGACATGGCCGACGACGAACTCTTCCAGATAAAGCCCGGCCATGGTCGATCTCCTCGTTCCCGTTGCTTGATAGGCGTTGGCCGCGGCTCCATCAAGCCGGTTAAGGAACATGGTGAACGCTTCGTAAACCATTTCAGGCCTACGTTTCCATCGGGGTCAGGCGCGTTCTGGCAAGGGGCGTAAGCAGGCGGCATGGTAGTTTCGCACTTTCTGAAATGGATTGACACGGCGCGGGTCTCCGAGCGCGCCGCCGCTGCCAGTGCGTTGGCTCGCGCTTACATCAATTCCGACCTGCCGTTCGAGGATCGCTGTGCCGCCGAGGCGGCGCTGACGCTGCTGCTCGACGATGCCTCGTCGAAGGTGCGGCTGGCGATTGCCGAAGCGCTGTCGATGAGCCACCACGCGCCGCTGCAGATCATCAGTGCGCTCGCTTCCGACCAGCCGGAAGTGGCCGCCATGGTGCTGGCGCGCTCGCCGCTGCTTACCGACGCGGACCTGATCGACCGGGTTGCCGGCGGCCAGAAGGCGACGCAGAAGCTGATCGCCGACCGGCCTGTCGTGTCGATGTCGCTGGCAGCGGCCATCGCCGAGATCGGCGAGCCGGAGGCCTGCGCCGTGCTGCTCGCCAACAGCGGCGCCGACATCGCCTCGCTCAGCTTTCGCCGCATGGCGGAGCGGCACGGCCACCTCGCACTGGTGCGCGAAGCGCTGATATCGGATGCGCGGCTACCCGCCGACTGCCGCCATATGCTGCTGGTCAAGCTCGGCGAGACGCTCAAGACATCGCCGCTGGTGCTGGCGCTGATGGGCGCTGCCCGGGCCGATCGCGTCATGCGTGATGCCTGCGTCAAGGCTTCCGTGACCTTGATCGAAGGCACGCACGCCGAGGAGCACGCCGCGCTGATCGAACATCTGAGGCTACGCGGCGACCTCACCGCGAGCTTCATCATCCGCACCATTGCGCATGGCAAGGTCGACTTCTTCGGCTCGGCGCTGGTGGCGCTTGCCCAGCAGTCCGAGCAACGGGTGAGGGCGCTGCTCGCCGGCGGGCACGACGTGGCGCTGCAGGCGCTGTTCCGCAGCGCCGGCCTCGCCGCCGCTACCCATGGCATCATCCTGCGCGCGCTGAAGGTCTGGCGCGAGGTTGCCAACGGCAAGCGCGTCGCCGGCGTGCAGGAAGTCAGCTGGCTGATGCTGAAGGAACTCGGCGGCCAGTCCGCCGAAGGCGATCTCGCCGGGCTGGTGAAGTCGATCCATCTCGAGGCCCTGCGTGAAAACGCGCGCGGCCATGCGTTGGCGATCGCAGCCGCCTAGGGTGTGCTGATATTCAGGTGATGCCGGCCTGCAAACGATGACTTCCTGCGCTTCCGATGCTCACGTACTTTGAGTACACTCCGCTCCGGTTCTCGGAAGCCATCGTTTTCGACTCGGCCTGACCTGAATCTCAACACACCCTGTGCCGCGCCTAGGCCTTCGCGAAAAAATCCGGAAAGTCCTCGATTGCCGCTGCAATGACGCGCAGCGAGGCTGCGACCTGCAGCATCTCGGCGGAGTCGCTGCGCTCGGCGATGCCTGCCGCATATTGCCTGGCGACGGCGACAGTCGCGGTTTGCGGCTCGCCTGGTCTTCGAAACAGCAACTCACGTGCCAGACCGCGCAGGAAATTGTTGATTGAAAGCACGGTCTCGGGCGGGATCGCCGCAGTTTGCTGGGCAGCACGCAGCCGCAGGATCTCCAACCCGACAGTAACGGCGGCGATGCTGCCGCCCAGAACGGCGTCGCCTTGCCTGCCGGTGCGCTGCAACTGCGGCATCAGCTGGTTGACCCGGTCGTAGGCAAGGCTTTCGAAGGCCGACCGCCTCGGCACGCGCTCATGCAGGCAAAGCCGCGCCAGATCCTCCCGCATGGCCTGCAGGATGCGGTTGACCGTGACCCAGGGGTCGGCGGGCAGCACGACGATGAAGACGCCGACCGCCAGCAGGATGCCGACCAGGATCGACACCGAGCCGGCAAAGAACGGGCCGGGGTCGTAGGTCATGGCCTGATGCGGGCTGAGGAAGGCGAAGAAGTTGATGGCGAAGGCGGTCGCCACGCCGACATGGCGCGGATTGGCCATGCCAAGCGCTGCCGGCACCATGATCGGCACGACGAAGACGACGAACCAGCCGAAGCCGGGCAGGGCGGGAAGGGCGATCTGGCCGACGAGAAACGCAAAGGGCAGGGCCAGCAGCGTGCCCTTGAAGAAACCCCAGGCCGAGTCGACGGGATCTGGGCGGGCGGCGAACAGGCTGGAGACGACGGCGACGAGAATGACCGTGCCCGCCGCTTCCGACCATTTCGTCGTCAGCCAGAAGGCCGCGACCAGCAGCGTGGCAAGGGCGGCGCGCACGGCATTGCGCCATGCCGCATGATAGTCGCGGTGCACGACCAACGCCGGCTGCCGCCGGTCGCGGGAGGGGCGGGAAACGGGCGAGCGGAGCGCGTCCAGGCCGCGCAACACCTGCTTCAACGCCTCGGCGAAATCGGCGGCGATGGTGAGGCGGGTGATGGCGCCGATCTTGTCGCCGTCCTGCCCGGCCGGCATTTCCGGTATCCGCCGCGCTCTGCTGGCGATCGCGTCGAGCCGGGCGACCCACGGTCCGGTGTCGTCCAGGGCGCCCGGCTTCGCTGCCAACTCGCCAACAAGGGCCTGCAACTCGCTGCGCACCGGGATCAGCGCGGCGTTTTTGGGCGCGGCATGGGAGTGCAGCGCGCGTGCCGCAGAGAGCGCCCACAGAAGCTGTCCGATCGTACGCCTGACCGGGTGGGCGCGAGTGGCGAAGCTCGGCGCTTCGAGCCTGGCGTAGGTGCGCATTTCGGCGAGCGTCTGGGCGTCAGCGATCAGCTTGCGTTGCAACCCGGCAAGGATCGCAGGATCGCCGCCGGAAAAGGCGCCTCCGGCATAGGTGGCAAGGTCGAGAATGCTGCGCTTCAGCCTGGAGATGATGGCGTCGGCCGCCAGTTTCGGCAGGATCAGCCGGCTGGTCACGCCGGCGCAGACAATGCCGAGCACGATTTCGGCACAGCGGGCGACGGCGAGATCGACGACGAGGTGCGGCTGTCCAAAGGCCGGGAGCCCGATGATCATGGCGGTATAGCCGGCAAGGGCCGCACCATAGGCTTCCGGATTGCGCAGCAGCGACGAGACCAGCGTGCAGAGGCCGATCCACACCGCAAGCGCGGTGACCAGCAGCCAGGGATTGCTGCCGAACAGGGAGGTGACGCCGATCGCCGCTAGTCCGCCGGCCAGCGTGCCGAGCAGCCGGTAAAAACCTTTCGCCAACACCATACCGGCGACCGGCTGGGCGACGATGAACACGGTCATCATCGCCCATTGCGGATGGTCGAGCTTGAGAGCGTAGGCGGCGAGAAGCGCGATCAACCCGGCCGAAACGGTGCGCAGGGCGAAAATCCAGTCCGAGCGGGTCGGTCGTGTCAGTTCCGCGAATGCCGTACCGAAGTAATCGTTCAGCCGCGTCCAGGTCACATGCTCGTCTCCTAGAACGGCAAGCTAGAACGGCAGACGCTCAGATATCCAGCACGTCCGTCTCGGCGAATTCGGCGCGTTCCTGGATGAAGCGGAAGCGTGCCTCGGGCTTGGTGCCCATCAGCTCATCGACCCTGTCTTTGGTGGCTGAATCGATTTCGTTTACATCGACCCTGAGCAGCGTGCGCTTCCTCGGATCCATGGTCGTCTCCTTGAGCTGCGCGGCCATCATCTCGCCCAGGCCCTTGAAGCGGCCGATCTCGACCTTGGCGCGCCCGGTGAATTCGGCGCGCAGAAGTTCGTCCTTGTGCGCGTCATCGCGGGCATAGGCGACCTTGCCGCCCTGGCGGATCGAATAGAGCGGCGGCACCGCCAGATAGAGATGGCCGCCGCGCACCAGATTCGGCATTTCCTGGTAGAAGAAGGTGATCAGCAGCGAGGCGATGTGGGCGCCGTCGACGTCGGCGTCGGTCATGATGATGACGCGGTCGTAGCGCAAATCCTCGTCGCGGTATTTCGAGCGCGTGCCGCAGCCCAGCGCCTGGACCAGGTCGGAGATTTGCTGATTGGCGGCAAGCTTGTCGTTGCCGGCGCTGGCGACGTTGAGGATCTTGCCGCGCAATGGCAGCACCGCCTGGCTGGCGCGGTCGCGCGCCTGCTTGGCCGAGCCACCGGCCGAGTCGCCTTCGACGATGAAGAGTTCGGCGCCGGCGGCGGCATTCTGCGTGCAGTCGGCGAGCTTGCCGGGAAGGCGCAGCTTGCGCACCGCGCTCTTGCGCGACACTTCCTTTTCCTGGCGCCGGCGCACCCGCTCGTCGGCGCGCGCGATCACCCATTCGAGCAGTTTCGAGGCTTCCTGCGGATTGTCGGCGAGCCAATGGTCGAACGGGTCGCGGATGGCGGTCTCGACGATGCGCACCGCCTCGATCGTCGCCAGCCTGTCCTTGGTCTGGCCGACGAATTCGGGCTCGCGGATGAACACCGACAGCATGCCGGCGGCCGAGATCATCACGTCTTCCGAGGTGACGATCGAGGCGCGCTTGTTGCCGATCAGATCGGCATAGGCGCGAAGCCCACGTGTCAGCACGTTGCGGAAGCCGGCCTCGTGCGTGCCGCCTTCGGCGGTCGGAATGGTGTTGCAGTAGGAATTGATAAAGCCGTCGCCGCCGAACCAGGTCACCGCCCATTCGAGCGAGCCATGGCCGCCCTGCTTCTCGCTCTTGCCGGCGAAGATTTCGCGGGTGACCTGGAATTCGTCGCCGAGCGATGCCTTGAGGTAGTCCTTGAGGCCACCCGGGAAATGGAACTCGGCCTTGGCCGGCGTCTGGTCCTTTTCCTTGATCAGCGAGGGATCGCAACTCCAGCGGATCTCGACGCCGCCGAACAGATACGCCTTCGAGCGCGTCATGCGGTAAAGCCGCGCCGGTTCGAACGCCGCACCCTTGCCGAAGATCTGCTCGTCGGGATGGAAACGGATTTTCGTGCCGCGCCGGTTGTGCACCTCGCCGAGCTGCTCCAGGCCGGTCACCGGAATGCCGCGCGAGAATTTCTGCCGGTAGAGCTGCCGTCCGCGCGCGACCTCGACTTCGAGATGATCGGACAGCGCATTGACCACGGAGACGCCGACGCCATGCAGGCCGCCGGAAGTTTCATAGACCTTGGAGTCGAACTTGCCGCCCGAATGCAGCGTCGTCATGATGACTTCGAGCGCCGGCTTCTTGAATTTGGGGTGCGGGTCGACCGGAATGCCGCGGCCATTGTCGGTAACCGAGAGATAGCCGTCGGCGGAGAGTTCGACGTCGATGAAGGTCGCGTGGCCGGCAACCGCCTCGTCCATCGAATTGTCGATGACTTCGGCAAACAGATGGTGCATCGCCTTGTCGTCGGTGCCGCCAATATACATGCCCGGCCGGCGCCGCACCGGCTCCAGTCCTTCCAGCACCTCGATGTCGGCGGCGCTGTAGCTCTCGCTGCCGTCGCGCGAGGCGGCCGGACGTTTCGCCGCCTGCACCAGCGGATCGGCAGGCCGCGCCGGTGCGCGAGCCGGTGGCGGCTGTTTGTCGAGGGTGCCGAAAAGATCGTTATTGTCGTCCATGCTCGCCATAAATTCCGGTGCTGCGAATCACCCCGCGATACTGCCACGCTTTTGGCGGGCGAACGAGGTTCCTGTTCCGTTCAGGGATCAAACTGTCTCTTATTCCAAAACCATTCGATAACCAAGCCGGCGGAAATAGGTCGGCGCGCGCATTGCGGCGTTCCTGATTCTTTAACAATGACGCCTAGCGTAAGCGTCAACGAACAAAAGACCACGGGCGTCAGGGGTTTAGCGTGAGGGGCAAGGCCATAACCATGATCGGCATCGCCGCCGTTTTCGGCGCGATCTCGATCTTCGCTGCGGATTTCTGGGTCAAGAGCCAGGCGAAGGCCGATTCCGAGGAAAAAACGGCGTCGATCGTGGCGCCCGCGGCACCCAAGGTCGAGTTCAAGACCATCGTGGTGGCGAACGCCCCGTTGCGCTACGGCATGCAGCTCGAGCGGGCTCAGCTCAGCGAAATCCCGTGGCCGCAGGATTCCCTGCCGCAAGGCGCCTTCACCACCATCGGATCGCTGCTTGACGAAGGCGGCCGTGTGGTTCTGTCGCCGATCGAGATCAACGAGCCGGTGCTGCTCACCAAGCTGTCCGGGCCGAACGGCCGCGCGACGCTGTCCAACATGCTGTCGCCCGGCATGCGGGCGGTGACCATCCGCACCGACGAGATCGCTGGTGTCGGCGGCTTCGTGACACCTGGCGACCGGGTCGACGTGGTGCTGACGCGCGATGCCGGCGAAATCCAGGAAGTGGCCAAGAACGCGCAGGGTGCCGCCGGTTCGACCATCACATCTGAAATCGTGGTGTCCGATGCCAAGGTGCTGAGCGTCGGCCAGGGCGCCGACGAGCGGCAGACCGCCCCGCAGGTCGCCAATTCCGTGACCCTCGAGGTGACGACCGACGGGGCGCAGAAAGTGGCGCTGGCCCGCACCGTAGGCACCTTGTCGCTGTCGCTTCGCTCGGCCAGCGAAGACGGCGCCGGCAAGGATGGCCTGACCACCATATCGTCCTTCGGCGGGTCGGTCGCAGCCAACGTCCAGGCAGCCGCAGGGTCGCTGTTCAATGCGGCCACCAAGGAGCCGGAGAAGCCGAAGTTCAAGACGATCATCGTAACGCGCGGCACGCAGGCCGAGGAATACAAGGTTCCTTCGAAGGACCTGAAACAATAACCGGTGGGGACCGGACGGGGACAGACAATGTTTGGGCTGAACATCTATCGCTTGACGAAGGGGCTGCACCTCGCACGCGCGCTCGTCGCGGCGGCCTCGCTGGCCGCTTCCGGAGTGCTTGGCCTCGGTGGGCCGGCTATGGCCAACAACGACGTCGTCTATGTCTCGGCGACCAAGAACACCTCGATCAAGGTGGCCAAGGGCAAGCCGAAGACGATCATGACAAGTGCGGCCTTCTACCAGATCGTCATCGGCGATCCGGAGATCGCCAACGTCAATCCGCTGACCGACAAGTCCTTCTACGTGCTGGGCAACAATCTCGGCACCACCGGCATCGCCCTGTTCGACGAGAACAAGCATCTGGTCGGCACCATCGACATCGAGGTGACTTTGGACACCGACCAGTTGGCGAACACCATTCGTGCCAGCGTGCCGGACGCCAACATCAAGGTCGGTTCGGCCAACGGCCGCGTGGTGCTGTCGGGCGAGGCCGATGACGCGGTTGCCGCCGAGAAGGCAAACAAGATCGCCACCCGCTTTTCCGGCAATGAGGAAGTGATCAACTCGGTCAACATCTCCTCGTCGCAGCAGGTCCAGCTCAATGTCCGCTTCGTCGAGATCAACCGGCAGGCCGGTCAGGACCTCGGCGCCAAATACAGCGCCAACTTCGCCTACGGTATCGGCGGGCGCGAGGTCAGCCTTGAGCCGGGCGAGCTACCGGCGGCGGGGACCGGCGAAATCATCGGTCGGCTGTTGTCGAACGGCGTGTCGATCGATATCGCCATCAAGGCACTGGAACAGCGCGGTCTCGCCCGGCGGCTGGCCGAGCCGAACCTGATCGCCCGTTCGGGCCAGACCGCGAGTTTCCTCGCCGGCGGCGAGTTCCCGATCCCGGTTTCCGAAGAAGACGGCAAGATCAGCGTCAGCTACAAGAAATACGGCGTCAGCCTGGATTTCACGCCGACCGTGCTGAAGGACGGGCTGGTGGCCCTCGACATCGCGCCGGAAGTGTCCTCGATCGATGCCTCGGCGTCCTACAATATCGGCGATATCTCGGTGCCGGGCTTCATCGTGCGCCGGGCCAGGACGTCGGTCGATCTTAAGAACGGCCAGAGCTTCATGATCGCCGGCCTGCTGCAGTCGCAAAACGACATCACCACCTCGCGCCTTCCTGGCCTCGGCAAGCTGCCGGTGCTTGGGCCGCTGTTCTCGTCGAAGTCCTATCAGCGGCGCGAGACCGATCTGGTGATCATCGTCACGCCCTACCTGGTCAAACCGGTCGATCCTTCGAAGAAGCTCGTCGAGCCGACCGACGGCACGCAGCCGGCCAGCAACGCCGATTACTTCCTGAACAACACCGAGGAAGTGAAGGCCTCCGACCCGAACCGCGCCCTGGCGATGGCCGACGGCCGCGTCACGCAGCCTGCCGCGGCCACCACGGCCGGTCATTTCCTCGACCTGCCGAAGGATTGAAGCCATGCGTCTGGCCCCAGGATTGTTGCTTGCCCTGTCGCTTGCCGGCCTCTCCAGCGGCTGCACCAGCGACGACTATGTGCGCAGCGAAGGCGTGACGCCGGCCGCGGGCAACGCGCAGGCATCCAATACCGTCATGCAGATGGTCGATCCGTGGAAATACGGCGTCCAGAACACCAGGCTTCTGGTGCCGGCCCAGCGCGACACTCCCGCGAGCGGCGGCGCCGACCCGGCAGCCAGCGCGACGACGGCACCGACGTCCACAACCAATTGATTTTGATTTGTTATTGACCTGACGGGCTGACGACATGGCAAGCGGCATCAAGACCAAGAAGATACTGCTCGTATCCACCGACAGGACGTTCCTGCAGGACACGCGCACGGCGTTCGCCGCGTCGGAAGTCATCGAGCTTTCGACGGTCGACAAGAATGTCACCGAGCTTCGCGGCGAGGTTCAGGAAGCCGATTTCGGCGCTCTTATCGTCGACATGGATGCGGCGAAGCTCGAGGAGATCGAGTCGCTGCAGCGCATCATGCGCCGGCTCGAGGGCCGTGTTCCCGTCGTCGTCGTCACGCAGGAGTTCAACGCCGCGGCGGTGCGCATCCTGGTGCAGCTCAAGGTCGCCGACTTCCTGGTCAAGCCGATCACCACCGCTGACCTGGTGCGCTCCGTCATCCGCGCGCTGCAAGGTCCGGGGCGGGAGGAGAACACAGAGTCGCAGATCTATACTTTCATGCCGGCCGCGGGCGGCGTCGGCACCACGACACTGGCGCTGCAGACCGCCTTCCAGCTGCATCATTCGGTGACGCGGGGCGCCTCGACCTGTGTGGTCGACCTGAATTTCCAGCAAGGCGCCTGCGCCGAATATCTCGACCTCGAACCGCGCTTCGATATCACCGAAATCGAGAACCAGCCAGAGCGCCTCGACCGGCAACTGCTCGATGTGATGCTGTCCAAGCATGCGAGCGGGCTCTGCGTGCTGGCGGCGCCGACACGCCCGTCTGAAATGCGCTCCTTCAAGACCGATGTCGTGGTGCGCATGC
This sequence comes from Mesorhizobium sp. CNPSo 4689, assembly GCF_057784325.1. Taxonomy (NCBI): domain Bacteria; kingdom Pseudomonadati; phylum Pseudomonadota; class Alphaproteobacteria; order Hyphomicrobiales; family Phyllobacteriaceae; genus Mesorhizobium; species Mesorhizobium sp. CNPSo 4689. Next base: position 15,653 of record NZ_JBWLUZ010000035.1, on the reverse strand, counting down.
TGGACCTCGTCTCGGCCTATTTCGACAATGTCGTGATCGACATGCCGCGCACCTGGTTTCCATGGACGGAAACAGTGCTGCTCGGCTCCAACAAGCTCTACATCGTCGCCGAAATGACGGTACCATGCCTGCGTCACACGCAGAGGCTCATCCAGGCGGTCTACGAGACCGCCGGCAAGGAAGTGAAGCCGAACGTCATCGTCAACCGCTTCGAGCAGAAGATGTTCGACAACGGCATCAAGCATGCGGATGTGCAGGAAATCCTCGGCGAGCATTTCGTCGGCGGCATCTCGAACAATTACCGGCTGGTGCGCGAGGCGGTCGATCGCGGCGTGCCGCTGCACGAGATCGACCCGAACGCCAATGTCGTCAACGATCTGAAGAAGATCATCCTGCCGGAAGAAGCGGTCGCGACGCCCGAGAAATCGCGCTCGCTGTTCGGTCTCGGCAAGGGATTGCTCAAGAGGAAGGTCGGATGACCAGCCGCTTTTCCACCCTGCAGAACCGCGACGCACGCCCGCTGAGGGCGCCCGAGGCCGTGCCGGTCACCCAGCACGCCGTGGTCATTCCGACGACCCGCAAGCCTGTCGCGCCAAAGCCGGAGGCCACACCGGCCAAGAGCGGCAACAAAGTGGGCGACGCGCGCGTTCGTATCCACCGGATGTTGCTCGAGGAGATCAACCTGGTCGCGCTGGAGCGGCTGCCAAAGGACGAGATGCGTCGCCAGGTGCATGAATTCGTCTCCGAAAAGGCCCGCCAGGAGCGGATGGCGATCAACACTGTCGAGCTTGAAGCGCTGGTCGACGACATCGTCGACGAGATGGTCGGCCTCGGTCCGCTGGAGCCGCTGCTGAAGGATCCCGAGATCAACGATATCCTGATCAACGGCCATCAGAACTGCTTCGTCGAAAAACGCGGCAAGCTGCAGCAGGTGCACATCCCATTCAAGGATGAGGCGCATCTGCTTCGAATCATTAACAAAATCGTCGCGGCCGTCGGCCGCCGCGTCGATGAATCTCAGCCCATGGTCGATGCCCGCATGCTCGACGGCTCGCGCTTCAACGCAGCCATCCGGCCTGTTGGCGTCGACGGACCGCTGGTGTCGATCAGAAAGTTCTCGAAGAACAAGCTTGGCCTGCACAGACTGGTCGAGTTCGGCGCCATCACCCAGAACATGGCCGAAGTACTGGCGGCGGCGGTGCACGCCCGCAAGACCACCATCATCTCGGGCGGCACCGGCACCGGCAAGACGACCATGCTGAATGCGCTGTCAGCCTTCATCCCCGAAGACGAGCGGCTGATCACCATCGAGGACGCGGCCGAGCTTCAGCTGCAACAGCCGCATGTCGCACGCATGGAAACGCGCCCGGCCAACATCGAAGGCCATGGCGAACTGAAACAGCGCGACCTGGTCAAGAACGCGCTGCGCATGCGCCCCGACCGCGTCATCCTCGGCGAGTGCCGCGGAGAGGAAGCTTTCGACATGTTGCAAGCGATGAACACAGGCCATGAAGGCTCGATGGCGACCATCCACGCCAACACGCCGCGCGACGCCATCTCGCGCCTGGAGCAGATGCTGGGCATGACCGGCATGCCGATGACGGTGCAGTCGATCCGCAGCCAGATCGCCAGCGCCATCGACATCATCGTCCAGCTGACGCGCCTGTCCGACGGCAAGCGCAAGGTGACCAGCGTCGCCGAGGTGACCGGCATGGAAGGCGATGTCATCCAGATGCAGGAGATATTCCGCTTCGTGCGCACCGGCATGGAGGCCGACGGCAAGATCCTCGGTCACTACGAGGCGACCGGCATCCGTCCGCGCTTTCTAGAGGATCTGCGCGCCATGGGCATCGAGTTCCCCGGACGCTATTTCGAGCCCGGCCGGCCGCAGGAGTAGCAGGTGTTCGAGGGCTTCAGCGCGATCTACGTCGTCTATGCCGCGGCCGCGCTCACCGGCATCATGATCGCTGAGGCCTGCTATCTGCTCTATGCCGGCCGCAGCGACAAGCGCACGGCGATCAACCGGCGCATGAAGCTGCAGGAAAACAAGATCAGCCAGGAGCAGGTGCTGATCCAGCTGCGCAAGGAGCGCGGTCTCGAGGCCGGAGCGTCACGGTTTTCGCTCGACCAGTTCCGTGCGCTGCGCACCCAGTCCGGCATGGTCATGCCGTTGCCCAAATTCCTGGCGATCACCTCCGGCGTGGCGTTTGCGCTGGCGCTGGTTGCCATCTGGTATGGCCTGCCGCTGCTTATGGGCCTGCTGCTTTTCGTCGTGCTGCTGCCTGTCCTGCCGGTGATGGTGATGCGCTCCCAGCGCAATCGCCGGCTGAAGCGGTTCGGCATGCAGTTGCCGGAGGCGCTGGAGCTGATCACGCGCGGCCTGAAGGCCGGCCATCCCGTGCCGGTGGCCATCGCCATGGTGTCACGCGAAATGCCGGACCCGATCGGCACCGAATTCGGCGTCATTGCCGATGAGGTGACCTATGGCTCGGATCTGGTCTCGGCGTTGAACGCGCTGTTCGACCGCGTCGGCCACGAGGACCTTCCGCTGTTCGTCACCGCCGTGTCGATCCAGACCAGTTCGGGCGGCAATCTGCGCGAAATCCTGGATGGGCTGTCGATGACGATCCGCGACCGCGGCAAGCTGCGCCGCAAGGTGCGCGCCATTTCGACCGAGGGCCGCATGTCGGCCTACATCCTGACGGCGGTGCCGGCGCTGCTGTTCGCCGCCATCATGGTGCTGATGCCGCAGTTCTATCAAGATGTGTGGGGTGAGGCGAAGACCTGGTATCTGCTCGGTGGCTCGATCTCCTGGCTGATGCTTGGCAACCTCATAATGTTCAAGATGTCGAACTTCAAATTCTGACATGCAAAGCGTCATCGAATTCCTCGCCTCGCTTGCGCCGACCTCGCTGATGCCGGTCGCGCTGCTGTTGCTTGTGCTGGGCGGCGGCGCGGTGGCGTGGCCGCTGGTCGCCGCGCAAGGCGACCGCAACGACGTCAAGCGGCGGCTGAAGGTAGAGGACAGCCAGGCGGTCGAACGCATCGAAGCGGCGCCCAGGAAGAACCCCAGCGCTGTGCGCGAGAAGGCAGTCAAGCGAGCGCAGGAATTCTACGCCAAGAGCGATCCGGAAAACGTCGCACGGCTGCGCATGAAACTGATCCAGGCCGGCTACATAGAGCCGCGCGCGGTGGGCACGTTCTTCCTGATCCGCTTTGCCGCCTTTGTCGGCGCCGCCGTCGGTGCGTTTCTGATCAACCAGTGGATGGCCAGCGCCGATGCGACCATGACCAGCCGCTGGAGCTTCGTCATCCTGTCGGGAGCGGCCGGCTATTTCCTGCCGGGCCTGGTGCTGAGCCAGAAGGTGCGCGAAAAGATGCGCGAATACCGCAACGGCTTTCCCGACTTCATGGACCTGATGATCGTCTGCTCCGATGCCGGCATGAGCATGGAGGCCGGCATCGAGCGGGTTTCGAAAGAACTTGCCAAGACCTATCCGTCGCTCAGCCATAATCTGCAGATGGTGTCGCTGGAGCTGAGGGCCGGCCGCAGCCTCGACGACGCGCTGAAGGCGCTCGCCGATCGCCTCAGCCTGGACGAGGTGCGTTCCTTCGCCACGCTCCTGCAGCAGTCCAAGGAGCTTGGCACCAGCCTGTCGGGGGCGCTACGCGTGTTTTCCGACGAAATGCGCCACAAGCGCATGTCGCTCGCCGAGGAGAAGGCGCATGCCTTGCCGGCCAAGATGTCGGTCCCGGTGACGGTCTGCATCCTGCCGGTGGTGCTGATGATCGCCATCATTCCGATCATCGTCAAAATGACGGCGAATTAGGATTTCGTTTTTGCGACAAATGCGATCCTTGTTCGAAACCAAATTTTAGGCGCGTTTCGGCACCGAAGGTTAATCGCCTTCTTGTACGGTGCTTCCTGAAGGACGACCCGGCAAATCGGGCGATTGGGGCAGGGGCATGCGTCACAGAACTCTCACGGCAATGGCCGCGATGGCAGCCGTCTTGATAATATCCGGTTGCACGTCGAGCAACGTCGACACGACCAAGACCACCGCCATCCAGCCAACGGCAAAGGACGTCAGCGCGTCCGACCTGGATCAGGGCAAGGCGCAGTTCCGCGAGGCGAATTACGGCCTCGCCGAAAAGCACTTTCGCAAGGCCGTCGAGCTGAAGGCCGACAATGCCGAGGCATGGATGGGGCTGGCCGCTTCCTATGACGAGCTCGGCCGTTTCGACTTCGCCGACCGCGCCTACGACCAACTTCTGAAGGTTGCCGGCCGCAAGCCGCAGATCGTCAACAATATGGGCTATTCGCAGCTGCTGCGCGGCAACAAGAAGAAGGCGAGGGCGCTGCTGCTCGAGGCCAAGGCCCATATGGCCGACCAGACGGTGGTCGACGCCAATTTGGCGCTGCTGGCCAAGAGCTGATCTCCTCCGGTCTCGCATCCGTAACGTGCAGCGGCTGGCGGAAAAGGACATCGACTCTTTATAAACCCTGTCCGCAGGTTGGGCGGGAAACCTGACCAAAAATGGTACCTGCGGGCCGCCCCTGGCTTATGATGCAATGCAACCAAGGATCGCAAAGGCTGCCGCGCACATATGTTGGATTTCAGTTCGCTCCTGCTCGCGGCGGCGCTGTCGGGCACGTGTCTCAGCATAACCCTGCTTGCAATCTGGTTCACCACGCCGATGGCGCGGTTTGTCCTGACGGTGGCCTGCGGCATGCTCGTCCTTGTGGCGCATGTGGTGCTGTTCTGGCAGTACGGCAGAGATCCAGGCCCCTGGCTGTGCCAGGCCGTGCTTGCGCTGCTCAGCCTGGGCTTTCTGATCATCTGCCTGTCTGCCATGCAGTATCTCGGCGTTCGTCACTATCGCAGCGTTGTGCTTCCGACCGTAGCGGCGATGGCCGTCTGCGCGGCTGTCACCTATTTCGGCCTCGATGGCGTCGGCTTCATCCTCACCTACATTGCCGTGACGGCGCTGCTGACAGTGACCGGGGTGCTGTTCTGGATCCAGGGCGGTCATGATCGCCGGATTCTGCTGGTCGTTTCTTTCCTGAGCGGCACCTGCGCCCTTTCCTTCGGACTTTGTGCCGCGATGCTGGTCGTCAAGGGACAATGGGTGCTCGGCGTGGCGCCCGACAACTGGGCCGAACGATTGAATTCCGTCGTGGCGGTCGCCTGCATGACCGGTCTCGGCGCGTTGACGCTCTCGCTGCACCATTTGCAGGCGCAGATCGAATTGAAGGCCGAGACCCTGACCGATCCGCTGACGGGGCTGATGAACCGGCGGGCGCTGATGTCGCTCTATGGCGAGCGCGCCTTCGGCCCGTTCATGTCCGTGGTCATGTTCGACCTCGATCATTTCAAGCGGACGAACGACGTGTTCGGCCATCCGGTCGGCGACAAGGTTCTGTGCCGCTTCGCCGCGGTCATCCGCAAATATGGCCGGACCGGCGTCGACGCCTTTCGGCTGGGCGGCGAGGAGTTCGCGCTGGTCATGTCGCGCATGACGGAAGAAAAGGCCTACGACTTTGCGAGTAAGATCGGTGTCGCCTTCGGCGCCGAAGTCGTGCCCACCCCGCGCGGCCCCTTGCGCAGCACCGTCAGCGGCGGCATCGGTTTCGGCGAGGTCGGCGGCCGCAGCCTCGAGGACGTGCTGGCCGAGGCCGACAGAGCGCTCTACGCGGCCAAGAACACCGGGCGAAACCGCGTGCTTGTCCTGGACAGGGCGAGCAAGGCCGAGGGGCCGGCCTTGCGTTCCGCTTGACCCGTCGCCCGAAATTATTCGGCGGCGCCCAGATATTCAGACAGCGGCGGGCAGGAGCAGACGAGGTTGCGGTCGCCGGCGACATTGTCGATGCGCGATACCGGCGGCCAGTATTTTGCCGCGCTGTCGGCATCACCCGCCGGATAGGCGGCCTCCAGGCGCGAATAGGGATGCGACCACTCGACGGCCAGCGCTTCCGCCGCGGTGTGCGGTGCATTGACCAGCGGATTGTCGGCAAGCGGCCATTCGCCCTTCGCCACCTTGGCTGCCTCACCAGCAATCGCGATCATCGCCTCGCAGAAGCGGTCGAGCTCGCGCTTGGGCTCGGATTCGGTCGGCTCGACCATCAGCGTGCCGGCAACCGGGAACGACATGGTCGGCGCATGGAAGCCATAGTCGATCAGCCGCTTGGCGATATCGTCGACGCTGATGCCGGCGCTCTCCTTGAGCACGCGGGTGTCGAGGATGCATTCATGCGCGATGCGATCGTGCCTGCCCTTGTAGAGCAGCGGGAAGTGCGGCGCGAGCCGGGTCGCCACGTAGTTGGCCGAGATGATGGCGGTTTCCGTAGCCTGCTTCAGGCCGGAAGCGCCCATCATGCGGATGTACATCCAGGTGATCGGCAGGATGGAAGCGCTGCCGAAGGGTGCGGCCGCCACGGCATGCGCCGAGCCCTCGGTGACATGACCCGGCAGATAGGGCTGCAGATGGGCCTTGACGCCGATCGGGCCGACGCCCGGACCGCCGCCACCATGCGGGATGCAGAAGGTCTTGTGCAGGTTCATGTGGCAGACGTCGGCGCCGATATCGCCGGGGCGGGCGAGGCCGACAAGGGCGTTGAGGTTGGCGCCGTCGAAATAGACCTGGGCGCCATGCTCGTGGATGAGAGCGCAGAGGTGGCGCGCGCCTTCCTCGTAGACGCCATGCGTCGAGGGATAGGTGAACATCAACGCCGCGAGATTCTTGGAATGCTCATTGGCTTTGGCCCTCATATCGTCCATGTCGATGTTGCCGTCCTCTGAGCAGCGCACGACGACGACGCTCATGCCCGCCATCGCCGCACTGGCCGGATTGGTGCCATGCGCGGAGGACGGGATCAGGCAGACTGTGCGATGGCCTTCGCCGCGCGAGCGGTGATAGGCGCGGATGGCGAGCAGCCCGGCATATTCGCCCTGGCTGCCGGCATTGGGCTGCATGCTGACCGCGTCGAAACCGGTGATCTCCGACAGCCAGCCTTCCAGTTCGCCGACCATCGCGCGGTAGCCAGCCGAATGGCCGGCCGGCGCGAAGGGATGCAAATTGGCGACGCTCGGCCAGCTCACCGGCATCATCTCGGCGGCGGCATTGAGCTTCATCGTGCAGGATCCCAGCGGGATCATGGCGCGGTCGAGCGCCAGATCCTTGTCGGCCAACCGGCGCAGGAAGCGCATCATCTCGGTTTCAGAGTGGTTGTCGTGGAAGACCGGCTGGCTGAGAAACTCCTTGCCGCGCGGTTTTCCGGGCAGGGTGCCGGCACCGGCAGCGCCGGCCTTGGCTCCGAACAGCGCGGCAATCGCCTCCAGATCGGTCTCGGTCGAGGTCTCGTCGAAGCTGATGCCGACATGGTCGGCGTCGATAGCGCGCAGCAGCCGGCCGGTTTTTTCGGCGGCGGCGGCAATCGCCTTGGCCTTGCCTTTCACTTCCACTGTCACGGTGTCGAAGCGGCTGGTGCCGAGCACCGAAACGCCTGACGCCTCGAGGCCGGCAGCCAGGCGGCTGGCGAGCGCATGGATGCGCCCGGCAATCGCCTGCAGGCCGGCGGGGCCATGCCAGATCGCATAGGCGGTCGCCATATTGGCAAGCAACGCCTGCGCGGTGCAGATGTTGGAGGTGGCCTTGTCGCGGCGGATATGCTGTTCGCGTGTCTGCAGGGCGAGCCGGTAGCCCGGGCGGCCCATGCTGTCGGTGGACTGGCCGACGAGGCGGCCGGGCATCAGGCGGGTTAGTTTGTCGGAGACGGCGCAATAGGCGGCGTGCGGGCCGCCAAAGCCCATCGGTACACCAAAACGCTGCATCGGGCCAACGGCGATGTCGGCGCCGAGCTTCGCCGGCGCGTCGGTCAGCGTCAGGCCGAGCGGATCGGCAATGAAGATGACAAGCGCACCAAGGGCGCGGGCTTTTTCGATTGCCGCCTTGTGGTCGCCATAGACGCCAAACGTATCCGGCCACGAGACGAGCAGGGCCGCGGTATTGTCGTCGATCGTTTCGCCGTCGACTTCGGTGCCGAGCGGCTCGGCACGGGTGCGCACGACATCCAGCGTCTGCGGATGCGGCGTGCCGGCAAGCGCCACCTTGGTGCGCTTGTCGCGATGGTGGCGCAGCGCAATGCCGACGGCCTCGGCGACGGCGGTTGCCTCATCGAGCAGCGAGGCCGATGCTACCGGCAGGCCGGTCAGCTCGGCGACCAGGGTCTGGAAGTTGAACAGCATTTCCAACCGGCCCTGGCTGATCTCGGCCTGGTAGGGCGTGTAGGCCGTATACCAGGCCGGATTCTCGAACAGATTGCGCTGGATGACAGGCGGCACGTGGACGCCGTGGTAGCCGGCGCCGATGAAGCTCTTCAGCACCGTGTTCTTTGCCATGGTCGCCGACAATTCGGCCAGCGCTTCAGCTTCGCTGGCCGGCGCAGGCAGGGTCAGCGGCAAGTCGAGGCGGATCGATCGCGGCACGGCCTGGCTGATCAGCGTCTCGACGGAGGGAACGCCGATAGTGGCCAGCATCGCTCTGATATCATTGAGGCCGGGGCCAATATGGCGGGCGGAAAAGGGGTAGGGTGCTGCGCTCATTGTCATGATCCTGCTATCAGCCGATATGGGCCTTGTAACCCGCCTCATCCAGAAGGCCTTCGAGCTGGCTTTCATTGGCGAGCCGCATCTTCCACAGCCAGCCGTCGCCGGTCGCGGCCGAGTTGACCAGCGATGGATCCGATGACAACGAACTGTTGGCGTCGGTGATTTCGCCATCGACGGGCGCGTAGACGTCCGAGGCCGCCTTGACGGATTCGACCACGACCGCCGTATCGCCCTTGCTCAGTTTCTTGCCGATTTCGGGCAGTTCGACGAAGACGAGATCGCCGAGTTGCTCCTGCGCGTAGTCCGTGATGCCGACCGTGGCGATGCCGCCTTCGACGCGGAGCCATTCGTGGTCTTCGGTGAAATAGGTCTTTGCCATCGGGACTTATCCTTTGCGGTAGCGATGAGGTGTGAAGGGCAGGGGATTGATTTCGATCGGGATTTTCGTCCCGCGCACATCGGCGAAAAGTTTTGTGCCGGGCTTGGCCAGCGCGGTGTGGACATAGCCGATGGCGACCGGATGGCCGGCCGACGGGCCGAAGCCGCCCGAGGTGACGTGGCCGGCCGGATTGCCGTCGGCGTCGAACAGGGCCGCTCCCGCGCGCACCGGCTGGCGGCCTTCCGGCTTCAGGCCGACGCGTTTTTGCGCCGCGCCGCGCTCAACGATTGCGCGCAACGCGTCGGCGCCGATGAAATGGCCCGAGGCGCGAACATCCTTGGGGATCGCCCACATCAGCCCGGCGCTGGCCGGATCGATCTCCGGCGTGATGTCCTGGCCGTGCAGGCAGAGCCCGGCCTCCAGCCGCAGGCTGTCGCGCGCGGCGAGGCCGATCCACAGCACGCGCTCGTCTTCGAGCAATTTCGCGACCAGATTCCGCGCGTCCGCCTCCGGCAGGCCGATCTCGAAGCCGTCTTCGCCGGTATAGCCCGAGCGGCTCATGAACCAGTCTTGCCTGGGCTCGATGCCGTGCATGAACAGCAACGAACCGGTCTCGATGCCGGCGCGGGCAAGGGCTGCCCAGGCCTCGGGCCCCTGGATGGCCAGGAAGACGCGGTCGAGCGCATCGACCTTTGCGTCGAAATCCTCGGCCAATGCCCGCAGGTGCTTCTCGTCCGTGATGGCATTGCCGGCATTGGCGACCACCATGAAGCGCTCGTTGCCGAGCCTTGTGATGATGAGGTCGTCGATGATGCCGGCGGCCTCATTGAGGAGGAAGGTGTATTTCGACTGGGAAATATCGAGCGCACTGGCGTCGAGTGGGCAGGTGCGGTTGAGAAGCGCCGCCGCACCGGGACCGCTGACCTCGAACAGTTTCATGTGCGAGATGTCGAACAGTCCGGCATGCTCGCGGGTGTGGAGATGCTCCTTCATGACGCCGGCCGGATAGGTGAGCGGCATCGACCAGCCGGCGAACGCGCCAAAGCGCGCGTCCGCGGCCGTGTGCAGATCCTTGAGAGGGAGGTGTTTGGTGTCTTCGCCCGTCATGTCTTCTCCAGAGTCGCACGCAATCGGCCGCTGATGGCGACCAGTCCGTGCCCCTCTGTCTGAAGCCTGAGAGACTCGCGCCCCGTAACTCTGTCGGCAGCGCTTACACCTTCGGCGCGGGGGCAAGCCCCGACTTTCCAGAGTGTCTTTCCCGTCTACGGTTCTTTTGCCTGAGAGATTTCGGGCGATTTCCCCTTCGGCGGCAGCTCTCGCTGCTCTCTCCCGCAAACAGGTAGGACTCAAACGATGAGCCCTCGACTCGTCATCCATAGCCCGTGAACGACACCTTGTCACCTGCCAGCGACATCTAAAGCGCGTCGCGCTGAAACGGATTCAGGCGACACGCTTTAGATCTTTGTTTTGATGCATGTCGTTCTCCCAAAACCGCGGCACACTTTTGGGCGACATGCATTGGCCGACAAGTCTTCGCTAACCACGCCGTTTGCCGGTTTTTCAAGACACTGCTGATATGCTGGTCGACATGGTGGCTTGCGACCGGCGGCTGCCGGCGCGGACGGGGACAAGAAAATGGGCGAACTGATCATGAGCGCACCGGTGGCTGGACTGACCTCGAAGAACCGCATCACGGCCGAGGACGTGACGATGCTGCGCCGCGAGGTGTTCGGCGACGGCGTGGTGAGCCGCGGCGAGGCCGAGGCGCTGTTCGCGCTCGACGCGACGGCTCGCGACAAGTGCCAGGAATGGCCTGAATTCTTCGTCGAGGCGATCACCGACTACATCGTCCACCAGGAAAAGCCGGCGGGCTACATCTCTGAGGGCAATGCCGATTGGCTGGTCCAGACGATCTCGCGCGACGGCATGGTCGACAGCCTGACCGAACTCGAACTTCTGGTGCATGTGCTGGAAAAGGCGAAATCCTCGCCCAGCCGGCTTTCCGCCTACGCGCTGGAACAGGTCGGCCATGCGGTGATCGACGGCAAGGGTTCGCTGATGCTCGGCGGTGATCTGGTCCCCGGCCTTATCGCCAAGGCCGAGGTCGATCTGTTGCGCCGGATCCTTTATGCCTATGGCGGCGACGGCAACATCGCCATCACCCGCGCCGAGGCCGAGGTGCTGTTCAAGATCAACGAGCGGACCGCGGCGGCCAGCAACGACCCGTCCTGGAACGATCTGTTCGTCAAGGCGATCGCCAATTTTGTCATGTGCTCGGCCGGTTACGAGGCGCCGACGCGCGAGGTGGCGCTGCGCCGCGATAGCTTCTTCGAACAGGCGGATGCCGAAATCGGCGGCTTCTTCGGCCGCATGGTGTCCGGCGGTCTTGCCGCCATCATGGAAGCCTATCGCGCGCCGGATGATATCGAGACCGAGTGGGAAGCCAAGAACCGGGCGTCCGAGGCGCTCGCCCGCCGCGCCGAGACGATCGACGCCGGCGAAGCGAAATGGCTGGCCGAGCGAATCGGCGGGGACCGGCCGCTACGCGAGAACGAGCGCGCGCTGCTGACGCTGATCAAGCACGCTTCGCCGGAAATCCACCCGGCGCTGAAGCCGCTGCTCGACAAAGTAGCTTAGACGTCAAATCATTGATCGGAAACGGTCGACGGCTTCAAATCCCGGCGTACCAGTCGTAGCCATTGTCCTCCCAATAGCCACCGCGGCCGCCGCCGATCGCGGCGAAACTGTCGACCAGCTCGATCTTGTAGAGGTATTTCGGCATCTTGTAGCCGAGCTGTCGTTCGACGCGGACGCGCAGCGGCGCACCGTTCTCGACCGGCAGCGGCTTGCCGTTCAGACCATAGGCTAGGATCGTCTGCGGATGGCGGGCATCGATCAGGTCGATGGTGCCGTAATATTTGATATCGCCGGCTAGACTCCGGTCGATCGTGTCCAGGCAATGGAACATGACGTAACGCGCCTGCGGCTTGACCATCGCCTGGTCGAGCACCAGCGACAGCGGCGTGCCGGTCCATTTGGCTATGCAGCTCCAGCCTTCGACGCAGTCGTGACGGGTGATCTGGGTGCGGCTCGGCATGTTCTGAAGCTGCTCGCGGGTCAGCGACAGCGGCTTTTCGACGAGGCCTGAGACTTCCAGCCGCCAGTCGGCGAAATTGTTGGCGAGCAGGCCCCTGTAGGTATCGTCGTCGGGCGCGGTGACGCCGTTCGGCCGCTGCGGCTGGCGGATGTCGGCCTCGGTGAATTCCTGGGCCAGCGCGTCGCGGCCGGCGAGCCAACGTTGCGCGCGATATGTCAGGCCGTTGGCGCCTTCGAGGAAACTGCGCAGGCCGTCGCCGACGCCGAGCCCACTGTCAAAGGCATCGCAACCCGACAGCATGATGCCGGAAACGCCGAGGCTGGCCGAGGTGAGAAATTTCCGGCGGCTGATCTCGAACTTCGCCATGTCAGGCGCTCCTCTCGGGCGTGTTGTCGCCATGCGCCGGCGGATCGGTGCGGTACCAGCCGGTGATGATCGATCGCAATTCGTTGATCGGGCCGGCGGCGAGGATCATCAGCATATGGATGATGAAGAAGCCGACCAGCAGCACCATGACCGCGAAATGGATGGTGCGCGCCGTCTGCCGGCCGCCGAGCAGATCGTTGAGGAACGGCAGCACCGAATTCATGCTCGGCGACATGGCAAGGCCGGTGATGATCATCAGCGGCAGCAGCACGAACAGAACGCCGCCATAGGCCATCTTCTGCAGCGTGTTGTATTCGCGCGTGTGGTGGAACTTCAGTTTGGCATGATCGACAATGTCGCGCGGCAGGCGCTTGAGATCATCGAGACGCGGGGCGAGATCGCGGCGCAGATGGCCGTTGATAAGGCTGGCGATGAGCCACACGAGCAAGGTGGTGCTCAAAATCCAGGCGAAGAAGAAATGCACCACGCGGGCGGTGCCAAGGTCATAATAGGACGGAATGGTCGCCCAGGACGGGAAGCCGCGCGAGGTTTCCTGGCCCGCCGGCCCCGACCAGCCAAGCACGCCCGTGGTGTCGAAACGTTTGCCGAAGATCTCGGTGTAGCCGCGCGTGCCGGCAGCGGTGTTTTCAGCGCCAATGGCGAAGACGGTGTTGTTGTAGTCGAACCCGGACTCCTTGCCGATGTAGAGCTGGGGGCGGGCGTTGAAGATCTGCAGGCCGGAAAGCAGCATGAAGAACAGCGAGATCGCCCACAGCCAGTGCGTCAGCCGCGTCCAGCGCGACTGCCGGTAGATCAGCGTCGCATCCTTCGGCGCGGCATCCGCCTCGACGGTTGGTTGGCTCCTGGCAACGGTTTCCATCGTCCTTTGTACTCCCGTCCGCGCGTCCCGTCGCGGCCTCTCAGATGTTCGTTCTCCTCCCAATACGTCGCCGGCCCAAGCGATGTTTCACACGATCACGTTTTTATTACGGGCTGCCGAGGTTGACGGCGAGATTGACCGCGGCGGCGACGATGATGGTGTTGAAGAAGAACGACAGGATCGAATGGAGAAGCACGATGCGCCGCATCTGTGTGGTCGAGACCTCGGTATCGGAGGTCTGCGAGGTCATGCCGACAGTGGTCGAGAAATAGAGGAAATCCCAGCCGTCCGGCCGCTCCTTGCCGGTGAATTCGAGGCCGCCGACGGGCTTTTTCTGTTTCGATTTGCCGCCGGTCTCCTCGTCGTCCATCCAATAAACATGCGCATAGTGTAGCGCTGTCATGGCATGGATGGTGAACCAGCCGAGCGGGATCGACAGCAGTGCGAAGGTGAGTTGGAGCGAATCCGCGCTGTCCTTTTGGTTGATCAGCTGGAACAGCGAGATGATGGCGACGCCGACGACAATCAGCGTGACGGCGAAGATGACCAGCACCGGCTGGTCGGTGGCGCGCGCGTTCTTGCTCAGATAGGTGCCGGTAAGCAGCGGCATCTGGGCGACGACGAGAGTGATATAGGTGCCGAAAAACGCGTTGGCGCCTATCGAATAGGCGAGCGGTGCACGCAAGAAAAGCGCGATGACCAACGCTGCCAAGCCAATGCAAGCAGATATCGCGAACTGCTTGTGCCGGTGCGAGGGCGTCTTGATGGGCGTGTCGGTCGTCATATTTCAATCCGGTGTGGCGGATTTGAGCGCTCGCCGCAAGATGCGGTCGAGCTCGCCGAGAAACCGCGAACGGTCCTGCGGCGTGAAGCCGGCATTGTAGCCTTTGCTTTCGCCGGTCTCGCGCAGATGCTGCTTCAAATCGCGCATCGCCACCGCCATGCCGATCGTCTCCGGCGTGAACGGGCGCCCGGTTGGGCCGAGCACATGGGCGCCAAGCGCCACCGCGCGGGCGGCGAGCGGGATGTCTGCCGTGACCACGATGTCGTTGGGCCTGGCATTGTCGACGATCCAGTCGTCGGCCGCGTCGGCGCCCTTGGAGACGACGACGTTGCGGACCATCGGATCGCGTGACGGGCGCAAGCCGCCGTTAGAAACGAAGGTGACGACGACGCCGTGGCGCTCCGCGACCTTTTCGACCTCGGCTTTCACCGGGCAGGCGTCGGCATCGACGAGGATGGCGGGTGCGGGCATTGTCTCTCCAAAACGAGCATGGGGCCGAGACTTGCCCGGCCCCATGCCTGAAATCGAACAATTGTCAGGCCGGCAGCGCGCCCGACTTCTTCGCGGTCCAGGTGGCGATGTAGTCCATCAGGCCCGGATTGAGGCAGTCATAGGGCTCGAGGCCGATTGACTTCAACTGGGCGCGGATGCCGTCCATGCGGCTTGGATCGACACCGGATTCGATGATCGATGAGACGAAGGCGGTGAAGCCCGGCGGCGACCAGCCGTCCTCCTCGAAGCGCTCGGGATGGATGAAGCTCAGGCCCTTGAACGGATGATCGCGTTCGACCGGGCCATGCATGTGGACGCCGCAGCCGGTGCAGGCATGCCGCTGGATCAGCGCGCTTGGATCAACCACTTTCAGCTTGTCGCCGTTCTCGACGACGGTGACGTCGCCGGTGCCAGCCACGGCAACGACCGAGAAGATCGCGCCATCAGGCTTCCAGCATTTGGTGCAGCCGCAGGCGTGGTTATGGGCGATCTGGCCCTTGACCTTCACCTTCACCGGCTTGCTGGTGCAGGCACAGACCAGCGTGCCGCCGGCAAAGCTTGCGCTTTCCCTGGGCAGGCCATTGTCGATTTTCGGATGCAGTTTTTCCGGCATTTATTCCTCCCTTGTTGAACCCTGTGCAACGTCAGTCGCTGGCCCTTCGGTCGGCGGCTTTCTTCTCCTCAGTAAATCACCACGCTCCTGATCGACTTGCCCTCATGCATCAGATCAAAGCCCTTGTTGATGTCTTCCAGCTTCAGCGTGTGCGTGATCATCGGGTCGATCTGGATCTTGCCGTCCATGTACCAGTCGACGATCCTCGGCACGTCGGTGCGGCCGCGCGCGCCGCCGAAGGCGGTGCCCATCCAGGTGCGGCCGGTGACCAGCTGGAACGGCCGGGTCGAGATCTCCTGGCCGGCGCCGGCGACGCCGATGACGACCGACTTGCCCCAGCCGCGATGCGAGGCTTCCAGCGCCTGGCGCATCACCTTGGTGCTGCCGGTGCAGTCGAAGGTGTAGTCGGCGCCGCCGATCTGGTCGGCACCGC
>NZ_JBWLUZ010000034.1:0-50539 GCF_057784325.1 Mesorhizobium sp. CNPSo 4689 | reverse complement strand
GCGACGGAATGGAAGAGCTGGAGCAAATGCTTACCCATGCGCGCCGCACCGCTGACGAATGGAATGACTTCCTCGAAGCCTTCGTCGATGACCAGGAACTCATCGCTCGCATCAAAGCGAAATCTCCGCGGTAACAACCGGGCGGTTACTAATCGCCCACCAATAGCCACTCTGTATCCGCATGACTCCATCTCCAAACGTGTTCGTTCGGCCGCAGACTGCGTGAGCAGGTCAGCGGGCCAGTTGATATGTTCAAGGAGTTTTGTTGGTGCTGCTCGTTGTCTACGACGTAAGGGCTCCCCCATCGTCGGTTATCACGCGGCTTAGCCAAGATGCCCAGGGCCGCTTCTCAAGGCACGGCATGGAATTTATCCGGCGCGGTCAGGCAGTCAAGAGCGCTACAAACCTAGGCTATGAAGTTGATGATCTAGCCGCCGCCGCCGAAACCATCTGGCCCGACGACCTGTCAGGGATGCTCTCGGCAGCCTTAGCGCAGCACTAGGACCCGCAATCCGCCCCGAGCGGGAGTTCATTTGCGAGAGCAGCTAAGGCAGCTTTGAGTCTGCTCGGTGCCGTGGCGCCGCCAACAGGATTGGCGTAATCCGCATTGCGACGTGGGAACGACATGCCTGCTATTATCAGAGCCGCCACCATTGCCGACTTGCCGCGCATGGTCGATCTCTTGTTGGAGGATGCTAGGCAAAGACACGCTCTCAACCCGACACTCTGGGCGATTGCAGATGGTGCACATGAGAGGGTGGAGGAGGCGGTGAGATTCGCTTTGGAGGCGGACAAGCAGCCATTCCGGCAGAGATGGCTCGTTGCCGAGGGGGATGACGCGCTCGTCGGTCTCCTTCCTTGACGGCATCGAAAGGTCAGGGGAGCTAGAAGGCGCTATTTTGAAGTTTGTAATAGGGTCGACATTTCCCGACCGGCTTTGCACTGCCTAAGCGTAACTGCGAATCTGAACCTTGCTGAACCACGCGCCGCTGGCGGTCGACGGGTGGCATCGTTAGGGTTTGGCGAGACTCACTTTCTTTCCAATATGATCGCGCCATAAGCCGAGCCGCTTTATTCGATATTCAACAAGTTCCGGTGAGGTCCCGAAGAAGGATGCGATCTCAGGGGCACTTTTGCCATCCGAGACCATACGCTTGATCGCGTCTCGTGGAAGCAAAGTTGCCGATGCCAAGAAATAAGCGTCGTGCTCTTCAGCGCTATCATATGTTCGACCGAAGCAGCCAGCAATCTTAGCTATCTTGGTTAGCTTGTGCCCGGCAAGAATATGCCAATACTCCTCAAGTAGCGTCACTCTTTGTCTCTCAACGGTATGGTAGTCGTTTAAAAAGACAACCCAGCTATCCTGATCGGAATTCAAGGGAACGCTCATAGCGGACCACTCGCCGCGCGACGGTCCAGCAAGCGTGTTTTTTGCCTTTCCGGAGATACAGGAGGATTCCCGCAATCGTTCTACCGTAACAGAATCAACAATCAAATAAAATGGATCCAGCGGATCGCTTTTCTTCAACCCTAACTCTTTTCGGAAATCTTCGGCCGTCTGCTCTAGCTCCTCCTTAGACATGGCGATAACTTCAGCATCTATCGGCGCGCTGCTCGGTTCTGATATATCACCCTTAGTGTAGTGCTGACGAAGACACACGGCTGCGTGCAGTAGGGTTTGCACAGTCCCGGAGGACGCGTTTTTGCCAGCGCGGAAGTGGACGAATGCCACCCGATCAAAGCCAAGCTCGTGTTCATCGGCATCAGGGCCGAGCCACTCGAGCAGCCTAATTTTGGAATTGTTGTCGGGCGATCCGTCGCCCCGCTCGATGCGGGCCAGCGTGGAGAAGCTGATCCCCACAATCCCCGATAATGCCCTTATACTAAGACCTTCGCGTTCCCGCTTCTCGCGGACCGCTCCGACGAGCTTTTCTTCGAATTCGTTCATGTTCACCATTGTGCGATCAGCACACCTTGACACACTCCGCTCCAGAATGCATCCTGTGCTGGTGACACAGACTCGCACATCGGCAAGCAAAATGGAAGTGTTGTTGACCGACGATGCGCGGGCTGAGTTGCAGCGGATTGGCGACGGTTTGGACGCGCGCCAGCCCGTGGGGGTAAGGGACCGGGGAATCGTAATTCTCGGCCCACAGCCCACATCACCGACTGTCCAGGAGAAAAGTAATGAGCAACAGCAAGGAGCGGGAGGACCCGCAGCCCGATCACGGCAAGGGTCCACCAGACGGCAAAGGTCGTCCGATCGATCACGGGCGCCCCGTGCCGGATCACGGATCGTCGGCCTCGCCGGCAAATACGCCGGGCAGCTAGAGAATGTGCAACGGGCATACCCCGGAGCAACTCTCCTCCCCGATGACCATGGAGTATGGCTTCTCGCTCGCAGCCAAGTCATAGATGGTTTAGCGCGAGAAGCCATATTCCTTATTGCCTTACCAGAAACACCAGCGGTCGAGCCGCGTGGATGGGCGTTCTGGGAGCAAGATGGGCAGGTCGAATGGATCGGCCCGCGACATACCAATTTCCCTGACGGCTCGGTCTGCGCTTATCACCCCATGCTCGACAAAGCTTGGTCGCCAGGTGGTGATTTGTGCACGTTGCTCGACCTTTATAGCGTATGGGCGCTTCGTCACCTTCATTTGGTGGTGTTTGATCGGTGGCCGGGACGCCAGTATGCGATGCCTGATGAACTGGGCCAATCTGATCCCTATTATCGGCTAACTCAGTTTAAGGAGGCCGAGCTTTGCAGCTGCGGATCAAATCGGCACTATGGCGAATGCTGCCGGCCGCATGACCTGAAACTGCCCTTTCTGTCAATTCTGCACGCCTTCAAAAGGCGTAATCTCGGTCTCGGCATCCTTGATCGAGCGCCCCCCGCCGAAATTCCAGCGTTGATCGCCCAAGGAGGACAAAAACCTCCACCTTCCATGTTAGAGGTTCACTCTACTCTGCGGGTGCATGTCGCGGACGTCAGCCGGAATCAGTAGCTCTACATCCGTAAGAGATGCACGATCGGGTCAGAGGGAGAAGCATGCCGCTCCTGACGAAATCCCCAATGCCAGGTGCCGACGACTTCCGAGCCCTCGAACCAAGTCGAAAAGTTCAGCTTCGGAAAATGCAGCACGCGGGCCGCCCACCATATTTTCTCAATATCGTGGTCGCCTGGACCCTTTGCCCATGGGGTCCAGCCATTGCATAGCCGTTGCGCCAATTCGCTGTTTCGCATCTTCATTCCTACGGAATGATGGATAAAATAACGGGGTATATCCGTCGGAATAGGGAAGTCTACGGACTGCCAGCAGGTGGAATTTGGCAGAATTTACCAGATTTGTTCATCACTCTTGCACCAAATTCAACTTTAGGAGATGCTAACTCGGCCTTGGGAGGGCTGGGGGATGAGAATAAAAGCATTTGTGGCACTTAGTGCCACGGCAGCGCTGGACGGCTGCCAAACAAGCAATCAAGCTGACTACATGCAAATAGGCTACGGGCCTAGTTTCGACGTCGCCCACGCTCAATGCGAAATGCATAAGGGGTCGGTTGACCAAGGCTATATTGCTATCGGGTCCCCGGGCTTTGTTGCGGGGGCCGGAATCGGCAATGCCCTCGGCAACTTGGCTGCCGAAGACCAGTATATGAAGAACTGCCTCATCCTAAGCGGGTGGAAGCGTGCCCCGCATGGCCAGAGTGCCACGGCAGCTCCAGCCGTTGCTGGTGGCGCGCCACCGACACCCTATGGGATCCAGCGCGCACCTGGCAGCTGGATCAATACGGCGCTGCTGGACTGGTCAGGCGCGAATAACAAGTGCGTCGCCGGCGACAAGGCCGCGTGTGGGACTCGAGCGAAGCTTGGTGCGCAACTGAGAGCCGCCGGCATAAACCCGGCGCCGGTCTAGGGGCCATGCAGTGGAACCTGGCGATCTGCCTTGGCATCGTTCTGGCATTGAGCGGCTGCGCAGCGGATTATCTCAATCACTACGACAGCGTGACGCTCTCTGCCGGCGACGCCAATCGCGCCAATAGCCTCGCCCAGACAGTCGACCCGTTCAACCCGAACAGTCAGAACACGCATATCGAGGGCGACGGCCAGCGAACAGCTGGAGTCATCCAGGCCTTTCGCGGAATCCCGCTGACACCGCCAGGCCAAGGTGCGCGCCAAGGTGGCGGCGGGGACTCTGGCAATCATCCATGCGATCTGCGCAATGGGGTTGACAGCCTAGGCCGGGCTTGCGGTGAACGTGCCGCCGAAGCGAAACCGGGCGGCCGCACCGGACATGAGGCGAACTAGCAATGCTGCGTAGAATGCGATCGCCTCGCCGGAGGCCACTTGGCGTGGTGCAAAGGCGCCTGATCTTGGTGACGGTGGCCGCGGCTGGCGCTCTGGCTGCGCAAACGGCCATGCAACACAGCGACCGCATACCTGAGTTCCGTCTGCCGAACTCGACCAGCGCGGGCCTGGCGACGATTGCCGGCGTGGCATCCGTCATCGACGGCGACACGATCGAAATCCACGGACAGCGCATCCGCTTCAACGGCATCGACGCGCCGGAGAGCCAGCAGCTTTGTAAAAATGCGAGTGGGGCCGACTATCCCTGCGGCCGGCGATCGGCACAGGCGCTTGACACCTTCCTGGCCGCGTCGAAGCCAGTGCAATGCACATTCGTGACCTGGGATCGCTATCACCGCTTTGTCGGCGACTGCCAGCGTGCCGATGGCGCCAGCGTGGGCGCCTGGATGGTCGAGCACGGCCAGGCGATCGACTGGCCCCGCTACAGCCATGGTGCCTATGCAGCGCAGCAGGGGAAGGCGGAAGCGGCGAAGGTCGGGCTGTGGGTCGGAAAGTTCCAAGCGCCGTGGGAATGGCGCGCCGGGCATGGAGACAATGCCCAACCGGCGGTGAGCCAACCGCTCGGCACCATCAGCCGTCAACAGGTAGCGCAAAGCTACTCATGCCAGCCGCGGCGGAAATGCTCGCAAATCAGCTCGTGCGACGAGGCTCAATGGTATCTCAGTAATTGTCCGTGGGGCGGCAAGCTCGACCGGGATGGCGACGGGCAGGCGTGCGAAACCTTATGCTAGGAATGGCGACGATGACAGCGAGACTAATTGGACTGGCTGTGGCTTTGTGCCTGCCCTTTCAGATGGTTGCGCTTGCGGCGGGAGAACCGACTGTGGTCTCCTGCAAGTTTGAGCACCTGCCTCCGATGCTGCTAACGTTCCGTGGCGGGATGGGAGCTAACGACAATACTCTGCAAGTCGGACAAAACCCGCCCGTTTCGTTAAGCGTCGGATCAAGTTTGATGGTTGCCGAAATAGGGGCACAGGAGCTGACGTTTTCCCTTCGAATGCCCACCTCTGTTTCAATAGCCGCGCCTGGGAATGACGTCATCACATACTACGGAGACTGCATTAGCTCCCTACAACCGCGAGGATAACCGGTGCGGCTACTTCTAAGGGCTGATGCAGCCGAGCGGCGCAACTGGCTGGATTTATTCTCGGCTCCGTTCGACCCTTCCGTTGAGGTGCTTAGTCAGGACGGGCAAGAGCATCTTGTTTTGAATGTGGCGCGGTTGGGCGCTAGTGCCACGCCCCGAGAAGCCTTTGACGCTGGTAAGTTGGCCGTCAGGGAAATGAATGCCATCGTGGCCGGAATCGTTGGCAAATCAAATGTGACGTTGACCGGAACGGTTCGCTCGTTCGGGGACCGATTATTGGTAGATTTCATCATGGAGACCGAGACCGCGCATTTTAGATTTGGCGCCGGGGCGGCCAGGTTTCAGATCCTTGACCAGCATGGTGAGCCGATCGTCGAGGAAGCGGCACCATCGATCGCGCAAGAGAGATACAAAGCCGCTGCCGCCCAACCCATTCTTGCTGAAGCGTTGGCCTATTCAGCCGTAGCCCCTGACTGGTTTGATCTCTACAAAGCGTGCGAGTGTCTCCTGGCCGGAGGCGTCAAACTCGATAGCGGAATGAAGGAGGTCAAACAGACCGCTAACGCCTTTCGCCATAGAGCCAACGGCAGTTCCCGGTTGCCCCCAAATCCGCCAAGCCTCCTCGACGCTGTGAGACGAACGAGAGCCTGCATAAACCGGGAGTTGGACCGCTAGGGAAGACCTGTCAGCGAATGACGACAGCGCCCCTTAGACGATTGACCTATGGACGCCGCCGTCGACGCGCAAAGCAGCGCCACTTGTCGCCGAAGCCTGCTCCGAGCAGACATAGACGACCAAACCACGCCGAGCTTACCGCCAGCCAACTGCCCATCCAGGAAGGGTCGCCATCAACCCGCATCTGACCCACGCGCCGAAAATGGTCGATCGCTGCCGAATATGCCGGATCGCCACTACGCAGACTGTTTAGTGTCTGCGCAGCCGCGACCGTGATCTCAATGGTGATATCGCCTCGCTCGCCAGGACGAACGCCAACCCTGAACGACGGTTCTCCATCGACGATGTCGAAGCGAATGCCTTGAACTGCACCCTTGGAAAGTTCGACACCGTCCATGTAGCGTTCGAAAAATGACACATTCAGCTCAGCCGGCAAAACGGCCCGCCTCGTGCGGGCAGTTTTGATACTCGGCTGGGCTGGCCATCGATTTGCCTTGGCTCAGGGGCCTGCCCTGCAAGGAGGCAAAGCCGACACCGCGGGACAAAAAACCAATCCTGTCCCCGCAACCAATTTCATCATAAATCAATAGCCGTCTCGGTCTAACCGGGGCGGCTTCGTTGCTGGATGTACACGCAACCGCCGTGACCTGTGACATGCTCCCGTTCTGTCCGCGTCTTTAAGTTAGCTCTGTTCACGGTTTAGGTGCTCCCCGTCTTTGGATCGCCCCGGACCGGAACTTCCGGGATGTCGTTCTTTCAACGGATGTCTGTGCCGCCTGGATATGCCTTGCGCGGGGGGATCGTAGCCGATGCGGCGCCGGGTCGCCGCCATGATCGCATGTCGAAGGCGAGCCTTCGACCCTTGGAAGAATACGCCGGCCGGATCAAACTATCCCCGCGCGCATGGTCGACTGCGAGCAAAACCTAGGGCCACCAGCGCGAGACGGTTTTGATGGCCTCTATCGCGCCTGTGACATTGGCGCCGTCCGCCGATGCGGCAATGATGGGCGCCGCCTCGCCAACCAGCTTCAGAGCCCCGATCCTGGGCCGCTGCGCGATGTCTCGGGCAAGGCTATTGTTGCTCGCGCTCGCCGTCCAGAGCATCTCGCTCAGCCGCGCAACCTCCGGTGCATCTCCTTTCGCGGCAGCCTCGCCCATCGGCTTCATCCACGCCCGCTCGGGGATTTCGCGTGAAAGTGCCTCGACTGCGCCTGACACACTCTCGCAAAACGATGCGCTCTCGGCCACTTCGGCGCGCAACGCAAGCCGGTCGTCAAGCGGAACCGCATGATGGACCGTCTCTGGGCCAAGCAGTTTGGCGCCCAACTCGCGCTCGCTTGCAAGCGGTATTTCAGCCAGGGCCCGGTAGGCGTCTTCGCGCCGACCAAGCGCTCCCATCTCCAAAGCGATGCCGAGATAGGCGCGTGCTCTGGTCTCGATTGAACCGATCCTTGCGGCAACCTGCCCCGCCGCCTCCATGTTGCCCGCCGAGGCTAGCCGTATGCCCAACTCGTGCAATTCATCGTCGCGCGCGGCCGGAGCGTTGATGCCGCAAACGGCGTTTACAGCAAGCTCGACATAGCCCAGATCTGCAGCGCGGCGCGCGGCGCGGCCGACGATGCGCGCATGCAGGTCCGCGTTTCGGATGCGGGTTGTGGCAGAAAGCATTGCTTCCACTTCGTCGGGCGACTTCAGCTTGGTCATCGTCAGCGTCAGTGCTTCGACGACCCACCACTCGCTATGGCGGTTTGAGGCAGCCTCCACGAACGCAGACAACCGACCCGCGCTGATTGCCCCGATCAGGTCAATCATGATCTCGGTCAAGCTGGAGAGCTGTCGTCCGACCGCTTCCCGATCTGCATAAGTCGCCAGCAGATTTTCGGGATATTCTGACGGAAGGAAGGGCATGAGCTTATAGACGGCCGCAGTCTGCTGGTTCAAGTCATTGTTTAGAAAATATTCCTCAAGAAGAGACTTCAGCATTTCTTGATCGGTCAATACATGCAGGCCGATGCGCATGATTGAGTCATACTCAAAATCCGAGTCCGCCGGCCGCATCTTGGACATGGCTTCCGTCCAAAGTGCCTTTGGATCGGTACGGAGTGAATAGAGGGCCAACTCCGACGACCAATAGAAATGCCTCGAAAGGCAAGAAAGCAATTTTTCCTGCTTCAACCCCTCTAGCCGACCCGTCTCGAGCGCGGCGAAGAAGTCCGTCCTGAAGTCGACGGCGCTGATGGTTCCAGCCAGGGTTTCAATGTCGCTGTCAGCAGCCAGGGTTGGCAATTTCCCGAGAGCTTCGGAAAGACCAATCTCATAGATGAAGTCGTCTGATGATGTTGGCGTCGACGACACGT
Source organism: Mesorhizobium sp. CNPSo 4689 (assembly GCF_057784325.1). Taxonomy (NCBI): domain Bacteria; kingdom Pseudomonadati; phylum Pseudomonadota; class Alphaproteobacteria; order Hyphomicrobiales; family Phyllobacteriaceae; genus Mesorhizobium; species Mesorhizobium sp. CNPSo 4689. The sequence goes on along the minus strand of NZ_JBWLUZ010000034.1, from coordinate 42,054 downwards.
CGGTGGCGATGTCCAGGTCACGAACCTCGAACTCTGGAATGAGGCCAATCCTGTGTAATGCGTTGAGGCGCTTTTGCGCCTCCTCCCGAAACTCATGCGGCGTGTTCATCGCCAAGGCTGTGGCAATGGTGATCGCAAGGCTTTCACTTTGCGATCGGTCGCCGACGATCAAACCGGTGAGATCGAAGCTTTCGGGAGCGGACGTGTCTTCGTGAGTGGCGATTTGTATGGAACCGTTTTGCTGTTGCCGGTGAGCGCCGGTCGCTTCGAACGGATCGCTCGGGAAACTCAGGCCGACGCCATCTCGCGCTTGTGGAAGGCGTTGCCCTTCCGGCAGTGGGCGGGCCAACGCGAAGCATTCGTCGATCGTCGAAAACGTCTCCGCAAACAGCCTTTGCAGCATCTGCGACGGGCAATAAGGGATACATCGCGCCAAAATCTCAGCCTTGGCCAATCCGACGGGCCATTCGCTGATCTTTGCCAGGCTGAGCGCCATGACCGGGGCCCTCAGCGACTCCGGTAGGGCGATCAGGAACGTGACCTGATTTGAAGGGCCAGCACACCACTGCACAATCTCACGCAGCAGCGCCTCTTGTTGCGCCATTGGAACGAGCTCCACAAGCGCCGCGGCAAGAACGGTGCGCCTTGCGGTGGGCGCCTCTCCGAGCAAGGTCTCTTTTGCGCTCGAGATCGCGGCGCCCACGATATCGGGCAAATCCGATTGGTCTTGCGGTCCGTTGTCAAGCAGGCTCGTGACTGCCTTGGCAAGGCTTACCAGGAGTTCGAGCCGCTTGTCGCTGCTGTCCTCGCTTACAACCCAATAATAGCCTTTCGCAGCTGTCCATATCCGGCTTCTGACGAGCGAGCCAAGCACCGCGGGAGACAGACGGCGAGCGCCGGATATCGATGACAGGCAGAACGCCCATAGCATTTGCTCGGTCGCGAATTCCGGGCCCTGCTTGATCGCAAGGGCAAGCATCTTTTCCAGATCGGCCCGATAGCTGGCAAGTTCTCCCTGCTGGTCTTTGATCTGAAACCAGATGTTGCGGCCACCGGCGTCTTCGGCAGAGAGGAGGTCACGCAAGGTGTTAAAATCGTTTGCCTGGGCAAGATGCCATGCGAGATGATCATGGATATAGCCATCATCGGGAATGGCGGTGAGCGGCCCGGGATGGGTCTTGCGGTAATTGCGAACAACGCCGGCATGCGCTTCCGGCCTGGGAAGGCCGAGCCCGCTGGGCGGCGGCAGACCGAGCCGCTTTTGTGCGGCATCCCTGAGGAGGGCGTGCATGGCGTAGGCACTGTCGGCCTTCTGCAAGAGGGCGTCATCCTGCAGGGCGTTCAAGATCATCGTCGCGGCTTTTATGGGTTTACCAAGAAAATGGGCAGCGATCGCAGCATCGAACTTTACGCCATCCGGCATCATGCCCAGGCGTATGAATGCTTCCCACAGAGGCTGGTCGCGAGCCGCCAGCAGATTGATACTGAGCGCAAGGCACTTGTCGATCGCCAGGCGCCCTGGCGACGACACGCCGTGGTCTTCTTCGTCGACCTCGACAGCGAGAAGTTGGTCGCGAATGTCCGACAGTGAATAGCCTCGGCCGGCCAGGGCTCCGGCAAGCTCGAGGGCAAGCGGCAGGTGTCCAAGTTCGCTGACAAGCAGCCTCGCGCCCTCTTCTGCGGTTGCGTCCAGAGATGCGCCAGCCGAGCGCTTCTTCAGCAGCATGAGCGACTCGTCGTCGCTCATCGCGTTCAGCGTCCAGATCTTGGCGCCGACGCGATCGGCCACATGCGCCAGGCGGGTCGTCAGCAGGGTACGGCATGCCGAACCGCCGACGAGAAGCGGCTGGGCGTCGGCCTCGTCCCATGCATCGTCGATGACGATCAGCATCGACTTGTTCTGAAGCAGGGTACGCAGATATGTGCTGCCGCTTTCCAGCGACAACGGCACGTCCAATTTCTCACCGAGCGAGCGCAACCAATAGGTCATCGTCTGAAGCAGATGCGGCGTCTGGCCAAGGCTGGTCCACAGCACCCCGTCGGGGAAACGTTCACGCACCCTGTCCGAGCGCGCGGCAGCGATTGCAATGCTGGTCTTTCCCACGCCACCCAGCCCATGCACCGCGGCAATGGCCAGCGCTTGGTTTGAACTCTCATCGGAGACAAGTCTTGAGACCAGATCGTCCAGGTCGCCGCTTCGCTCGACATAGTGGGACGGTAAGGGCGGTATCTGCTGGGAAAAGCGCCCCGATTCCTGTCCACGTGCGCCGCGGGCGTTGTCGTTTTCAAGTCGTTTTTGGGCATCAACCGCACGCTGCCAGGCAGGGTTGGCGCCCACGCGGTTCACGCCGAGACTGTCCAGCGCTCGACCTAGCCGCTCGGCTGGGACAATCCATCCGCCAAGGTCTGTGCGGCGGTCGCGCGTGGCAGTCACCATACCGGACACGCCCAGTGTGTTCATGTTGAGCAGGGGGCCGCCGCTGAACCCCGGTTCGATCTGTCCGCCTTTGAGCTTGCCTTCGGATTCCGTGGCGCCGCCGGCGCGGCGATAGAACGTTTCGCCCTCAAATGTCGCGCTGAATTGGTCAAACTCGTCGCGTCCGGTTCGCGCCGGAAAGCCGATGCCAATAACCGGGTCGGACACGCGCATATTGGGGTCGAGTTCGACAAAATCGTTGTCGGTTGACCCGACCTTGACGAGCGCGATGTCATCACCAGGCAGCCGCGCGATCACCTCGCCGTCTTCTTGGTGGAGCGAACCGTCGCTTCGCCATTGCTTCACAGCCAGGATATTGCCCTCAATGCCGCCGACCACAGATGGCAGGTCACCAAGATGTCCGGGGTGATGAAAAAGCCCGCACCTGGGCGCTTGCCCATGATCTGGCGGCACCATGAGCGCAAATGGGCGACGATAGGGTCAGACATCGTGTTGAGCTGGTCTAGGTCTCGGCGTGGGCCCACTCCATGCTGATCTTAAGGTTCGCCTTTGTGCTGCCGCGGGCAATCAGGGCGACGAGCTTGCCCTCCTCGAGACCGAACTCGATGCCGACTTCGACCGTCGCCTTGCTGGGCTGGGCCTTCTTGATCGCGCTGCCGATGTGGTGCGCGATTTCTCCCACCAGGGTCGTCACACGTTCGAAGGGTATGGAATCCAGGAGGCCGACATCTTCACGCCCGCCCCGGAGTTCGACCTCGATAAAGACACCGGAATCGCCCAGCTGCTGCCACCCTGTCGAGCTCTCGTCCATCCAACTCTTCCTTTGAATTGTTTCGGCCAGCGTGCTTGTCCTGTACGCTGTCGTGATTGAACCTTTTCTTTGAAGTCTAGTCTAGCGCCAAGTTCTCGCGAACCACCTCTAGGTGGTTGTTTTCTGAAATGTCGAGACGTTTCGGTTCGCCGGCCAATCCTGCCCGTGGCGCTTGCCCTTGATACCGCCTTCAGCAGGTATTTGCTGGCGAGCAAGTATCGCTGAAGCCTTTGTCAGGGCGTTTGTTGTGTCATGGCGCGCACCATGACATCGGCAATCGCCATTTTCAGCTCGGCTTCCCTCTCGCTTCGCCACGCGGTTCTCAGCATCGCGATGACATCGTCTCGTTGTTTGACAGGCATCCGGAGCAGGGCGGTGACGGCGACGTCGGCCCGGGTCTTGCGCGCCGCCATGTCCTGCGCGCAGCAAGCGAGCGTACGATAGAGGGCTTCAGCGTCAAGCCCGCGGGGGCTGTCTCGCGCCAGCAGCATGGCGGCCGCGGCCACAGTCTCCTGGAGGCGTGACGGCTGAACGCCGAACCGTTTTGCGCCGGCCAACGCTGTCTCGAGGAAATTGAGGATGGCCTGATGGGTGTGAAGATCGCGATCGGCTTTGCCGCCGATCACGGCGCGCGAGATCGCGACGAGATGGGTTGACGTCAGCCCTGCGGCGAGCTCGATCTCGCCCGCGGCTTCACCTTTATCCTCATTTGTGTAGGAAATCCTCGCCGTCTCAGGGGATGCTGCGTCCGCCAGGAGGGAGCGCAGGACCTCCTGCTCGCCCGCCGTCATCGGTGCGCCCGATCGGGCGAGCAGTCCAACCTGCTCGACCTGTAGATCATTTGGCGGCAACGGACCGGTATTGCTATCGGGAGCCGCCCTCCCAGCGATAAGTGTTGCAAGCGGAGGCCTTCCCGCGGCAGGGTCGCCTAGAACGAGCCGCAGGGCTTCTTGCTGCCCGCCAGGGTCGTTGGCGGCCCCGCGTTCCGTAGCATAGTCGAGCAGTCTGACCAGAACCGGAGAGGGCAGCGACCGATAGGCTGCGATCGCCTCGAGCCAACCACGCGCGTTGACGAAGGCGCGTCGTCGGGACGCCTGGTCACCGGAAAATCCTAGGCTGTCGAGAACCCATGCGATTTCAGCGTCCGGCAATGCGCCATGCGCGGCAAGCTCGCGCAGCGCAACGCGCCCTTGATCTGACTTCGCGCGGGCGTGCGCCCATGCGACGACCTTCGCAGGGGATCCTGCGGCCCCCAGGCTTGCCAGAACGTGCACCGCGACGTCCGAGCAGCCGTCCATTAACGAGACCAGTTGACTGCGCTCCTGTGGCGTGACCGCTTCCAGGGAAAGCGCTCCCCGGCGAGCGGCCACCGCCGAAGCAAGCTCCACCAGAGCCGCCATCTCCGAAGAGGTCGGCCGCTCGGTGAAGCGAGCCGCAACACGCTCGGCCGTCAGAGGTTCCCCCGGCGCGCCAAGGGTCTCGCGATATCGCTTGTTCCACACAGCATTGGCGGTCGTGAACATTCGTACCAGATCCGCAACTTGATCGAACCCGATTGCAGCGTCGGTCCGCGCCGCTGCCGCCAGGCCGCGCATCCAGACTTTGTAGTCCGCGGGATCCGAGATCAGGTACGTCAAGAAGAGGTCGGAAGCGGAGCCGGCGGGTTCTTCTGCACTGCAAGAGCCCGGGGCGAGATAGTCCTTCCATTGCAGTTTCCAGACATCAGGCAAGGAGCGCTCGGGTTGCAGGAGTGCGATCTCGGCTGCCATTTCCGTCGACGAGGCGTATGCCGGCGCCGGCGTAGGGATGATCACATGGCTCGTCGTCGTCAGATAATCGATAGCGTCCGCAAAACCGAGACGCACCCTCCAGAGGGTCGCCGTCTCGTCATCCAGATAATCGTCAACAAACACGTCGGCCCATCGCCGGGTACCGCCGGCGCCAAGGCCCGGCCAGGCATGTATTCCCTGTTCGTCAAGCAACGCCGCCTGCAGGTCCGCATCCTTCAGCTGCGATTGCGCCGCATCAGTTTCCACCCGCCGTGCCCAGGGTCCGATGTTCAGCGGCGATAGCCATTTCGGCCCGGCTCGCAATTCGACGGAGCCAGACGGGTTTATGGCGGGGCGCCAGGTGACTGCCGAGGTCGTGGCGATCGCCAGTGCTGCCACGCATGCTGTCGCCAGACCGATCTGACGAGACCTGAGCAAGAGCGTCTGGTAGGTCGTCAAGGATTTCTGCCGCCCGGCCTCAGTCGTGATAGTCGCCAGTTCGAGAAGCTCGCCTGCTGCTCCGAAAATCAAGGGTTCCTGGGCGGCGCTCCCCTTCAGCCCAAAGGCGTGGCGGGCAACGTCACTGGCAACTTCGCTGAAAAAGTCGCCGGAAACCACCTTGGTGCGGCCCGCAGCATTTGGATGGTCGGTCAACGCCTTGATGAGAGCGTCGGCAAAGAGCGACCGCCGGAAAAAAGGGTCCTCCCAGCTCTTTTGATCCGCTTTCGACGAGGTGAGGCAGAATTGCCCGCTTCCCGAGTCGGGCCTTCTGAACAAGGCTGTCTCGGCCCCGAACAGCCCTGCGTGGCAGGCATCGAGCAGAAAGAGAGTGCTGTCAGCGGGAATTCCGGAAATCAAGTTGTCCAGGTCTGCGGCGCCAGCCTTGGCGTCTTGCGGCCGCTCGCCGTGGAACAGGAATTCGAAAGCCTCGCCTCGCGCCCTGCCATGACCAGCCAGGTAGACGATCAGGACGTCGAACTTGCCGGTCTGTGAAGAGATGAGTTCCCGAACGTTCACCAAACTTGCGGCGGCGTCGACGGCACAGATGTGCTTCGACCCCTCGTCCGGCCACATTCTGGAAAAAAGCTCCGACAGCTCCTGAGCGCCGCTCGCGAGGTATCGCAGGGGCCGCTCGGTCGACTCAAGCACGGCGGCGGGGTAGGCCGATATGCCGACGCAGACGCTGAGCGCAGTCGACGGCCTCATCCTCTCAGGAAATCACGAACGCTGGACTGACTGGCGCCCATACCGCCCGCCTTGTCGGGGGCGGCCTTTATGAGCTTTTGCAGCAGCATCGGTGCTGCCAGTCCGATCTGAAAGGCGATAAGGGCGTCGGCATGGCCGCCAAGTTGAAGCCATGAAAGCCCGCCACCCAGAATGATCATTGCGAGCGTGATCAGCCAATAAAACAAGCTCTTGGCATAGTTGGGAAGGTTGGGATTCTCCCGCAGGCCCCACCAATGCAGCAATTCGTTCGCTGCACCTCCACCCACCCCGACACCGAACACTGCAAGCTCAGATTCAAGCACCATCTCATCGCCTCCACCTCATTTGGCTATATTAGTCGAATTTTGTCGGCGGCGCGATCTTCGCAGACGCCAGGACCGCAACCCAGCGCAGTTCCGCGCGGCGGCTGACCTCTACAGGGAGCGATCGACGCGATGAAACGATGGATGCGGACGAACTCACGCGGCGCATTGAGACGGAAGTGCTAGACCCGAACCGCGAGAGCAGTTTTCTCGCGAAGCTGGGCGCCTTCGACGCTTTTAAGCAGTACGGGTTCTATGTTGACGTCGATGATCAAACCCACTTCCAGCCTACGAAGGTAATTTACCGCAAAGATGCGGAATACTTACTCGCTGAGGCCTCGCAAGCCATCGTTTTGGTCAAGGAGGTCCCGGCCGTGCATTTTGTTGCGTGCGGAATGTACCTTGAGGAGGAAGCGCCCAAGCGCGATCCGAAAATGATGCGCGAAATCCGCGAGCTAATGGCATCACGAAAGGTGCGGCCGGCCATGCCGGAAAACCAATCCTAGAAGAAGAGCCGCCTCAGGAACTTCTTCAACCGATTGTCCCGCGCAAGCGGCAGCTTGGGCCTCGACAGCCACCAAAGCACCATCGCCAGCAAAGCGGTCAAGACAGTCACAATGTTAGCGGCGTCCTGCATACCGATCCGCCACGATTCCACACTCCACATGGTTGACTCCTATCGAAACCATGCTGAGCAATTTAAACACGATTGCTTAACATTCCCTTCGCGCACGCGCGTTTCCGTTTACTTTTTTTACATGTCTTTAATCACTCATTAATCAACATAAACGCTAGTCCTGGCAGACACTTAGCGAGTTGGGAGGCAGAGAGTGCACCACTCTTGCCGTCCGAGCAGTAAAAAATATTCCGAAAAACATTTAGTGGTTAATGCCTGTTTGGCTGCCCGTTCCGGGATGATTCGCGGTCAATTCGAAGGCGCTAAGGTATGAGCTCGCTCAAAGCCAAAATGCTGCGGCACAAGCTGGAGGGAAAGCTTGCCCGTGCGGATGACGCCGGATTCCTGCAACTCATGTGGGCCACGGTCATCATGCAGTCGGGCAACCCCGGACCGGCTATGGCCTATATCAAAGCGCCCAAAGACGCCATCACGGATGACCCACGTTCGAAACAGATCATCCGGAAATGGGAAATCGAAACACTCATCAATCTCCTCCTGACTTCACCTAAGGCTCCAGCGCACCGATATGCGCACCATGAGTTGAAGAAGGGTATCCACCAGGTTCTGACCATCGACAACTTCGACTCGGTTGGTTCTGTTATCAACCTTCTGAGGGAACTTGAGAATGCCGAGCACGAGGGGCGTATCTCCAATGAGAATATCCTTCAGGAGCTAAGCCGTATCGCCCAGCGCCAATTCCATTGGCAGGGAGGGGGATATTTTCATCCAGAGGCGATCAGGCGAACCCTGTTTGTATACGCCCACGAAGAAGCCAGAGAGTATTTTGAGGTAAGGAACGGCTTCACCATCGATGACCTGACTTTGATGTGCGTCGGCCTGACATTCGAATTCATGCTTCAACCGTGGCTGATCGCGCCGAAGCACGACATCCTTTCCAGCCGCAAGGAAGCACTCGCAAAGGTATTGGGTGCCGTGTCACTGCCAATCCCAGCGGCGCGCAAGACAGCCTTGGCACTCCGCAACGAGATGATTGCTGGTGGTTACCATGGATGACTGGTTGCGGCTTGACACCTACGTGCGGGCAGAGGTCGTGAAGGAAGCCCATCGGGTCGCAGACAAATATCCCGAGATAGAGCCCGCCGACCGGCGCCCTGTCGTTTTCACATCGGCCCACCAACTCGCTGAAACTCTTGCACTCACCGACGAGCAAGGCTGGTACACCGCGCTCACCAATGCGGCGACCGAGAAGTACCAAGGCTACGACCTAAGTTCGATCCTAGAGGAGCTTGGGGTGCTCGCCGAACGAAAGGCGTTCCCCTTTAACATGGAAGAGGTCATGCCTTGGCAAAAGGAATTGCCCAAATAGCGTCATTTTCACCCCCGCCTTGTGGTAGCGGGCGGCGATGACCCAATCCAGCAACCGAGCCTTCGACCTGACAGCGGTGGTCGGCGATTTGCATCCGACGCGGCACAAGGATCTCGTCCGCGCAATAAAGGCGTTCCATGCCGTGGAGTCTGTGGGGCTCGACCTAAAAGATGCTGCCGAATCCATCGCCTTCCTCCAAAAAATCGACCGGGAGGTCTCTGACGAGACCTTGGGCCTCGGTAAAGCGCTGCTCGTCCACGCGATCGTCGTCTACTCCCGCGCCACACACACCAAGGCAATAAACAGGTTCAATGTCGGGGTTATGGGCGGCTACGACCAGGCATTGAAAGCAAAACATGCCGAGGTCATAACTCTTCGTGACAAGTGCATTGCCCACTTCGGACCAGGTAAAGATCTCTGGCACGATGAGCGCGTAATCTACGTCGAGAAAGAGACGGAAAATGGCCTTCACCTGGTCCATCGCCGGACCAATTTTAGCGCGAAGGTGATAGCCGACCTGCATGACCTCCTGACGGCCGCGATCCGCCGAGGGAAAGAACTCGAAAGGGAGCGAGCCATTGATCTCGGTGCCCTAATCACCGATGCGGACAACGAGGCCTGGGCTGCCATCGACCGAAACCAATTTGATATGGCGGCTTTCTTTCACACCAAGGGCGTCGAGATTTGGCAAGAGGGCGCTTTCTCGCAGGACCTTTGGGAGCGTGGCCCAACTAGGCGCTGAACAGTGAAAAGCACCATCACGCGATTACGTGAGCTTTGAGCCAGCACGGGCGGATTAAAACCGCCCGTGCTGAGGGCTCGGGCTACCGCCACGCGCCGCGCTGTGGGCCGAGTACCTCGTCCTGCACAGATTGGTGGTGCGGCTTGCGATGCGCGACGAGCTGTGCCGGCGCTTCATGATAATCCCCGGCGTTGGTCCCATCACCGCGCTCAGCTTCAGCACGGCGATCGAGAATCCGGCGCGCTTCCGTCGCTCGCGCGATGTCGCCGCTTACTTCCGCCTGACGTCGACGTGTTGGCAGTCTGGAACCTCGATCGACATCCAGGGCCGGATCAGCAAAGCCGGTGATGGCGATGTCCGTCGACCGCTCTACGAGGCTGCATCGGCAATGCTGACCCGCTTCAAGGGCAGCGATCTCATCAAGACCTGGGGACTGAAACTTGCGAAGACAAAATGCCACGCGAAAGCGCGTGTCGCGGTGGCGCGAAAGCTCGCCGTGGCGATGTATGCGATGTGGCGAGACGGCACAACCTACGTTGGCGATGTAACAGCCGAACAGCATGACGTCGACGCTTGCAGCGCCGGGAAGGGTCGGCGGTTGAGCTACGCGAACTAATGGTGAAGACACCGAAACAGCCGTCCTGGTGACGGCGCGAACGAGCTAGGAGCTCCGCGCGAGCGGATGAGAGATGGTACAGACCTTGGAAACGGGAAGCACGATATGGCCGGCGCCGTCGGACCACGCACGAATGCCTGTGAATGCTGCCCCGTAAATCCAGTAGCGACATGTGCCGCGGCGGTTCGAACGCTGCTTCAAAGCAACTCAATGTCCTCGTCGACGAGCCCGGAAGAGTGCACGGCGTACCAGATCTCGACAACTTCGCAGAGCTTCGCAGCCTGGCGTGGAAAAGAGTGCGTTTTATTGCTATTAAGGAGAAAGGGCGATGGACTCGAACGAAATCGACCCAAAATAAGACTGTCGCCCGTAATCGGGGCGAGCGCCTCGCCGAGCAGCAAAACTGTGCGTCGACCGCGGATCAACTGGCGATCGCCGACGACTCGGCGGCAAAATCTGCGCCTGTGAAGCAACGCAGGAGGCGAACGATGGAATTCTTTTGCGGACTGGACGTAGCGATGGACGAGACAGCGGTGTGCGTCGTCGACGATCATGGCGTGGTGCATCTCGAGACGACGGCGGTGACAGATCCAGATGCGCTGTTTGCGGTTTTGAAGCCGTTTTTGCCGCGGCTGCGTCGCGTCGGCCACGAGGCGGGATCACTGTCGCCCTGGCTGCATCCCGAGCTCAAGAAACTCGGCCTGCCGGCCGTCTGCCTGGACGCAGCACGTGCGCGCCGCGATGTCGGCGCAACGCAACAAGACTGACAAGGCCGATGCGCTCGGCATCGCCCATATCATGCGCACCGGCTGGTTCCGACAAGCTCATATCAAGTCGGAAAGCTGCGACCGGACGAAGCTTCTGCTGACGCACCGGCGCAATCTGAAGGCCAAGTTCCTCGACCTGGAGAACGCCATCCGACACTCGCTGAAGTCGTTCGGCATCCGTCTTAGCAAGGTCGGGCGAGGGGCCTTTGACCAAGCGGTGCGCGCGGCCGTGGCTGACGATCCGCTGTCTGCCGAACTGATGGACGCCATGCTGTCGGCGCGCGCAGCGCTGTGGTAGGGCTTGCGCTATCCATGAGATGGCGGTGCATGCAAGCCTGGGACTGCTGCCCATCTCGGTCCGGAGCGCAAGACGAACGCGGATGTCGAAAGAAGTCATCAAAGTCGAAACTCTGGAGATCGCTCTCTGTTCTGACGGCACCGCGATCTGGCGTCTCATCTTTGCGCGCATTCCCACCGATGAAGGGATCAGTGGGCTGGCCGAAATCGGCCTAGCCGGTGGAACCGCGTTCGCGGCTATCGATAGCTTCGAACCCCAGTCAACAGGAGCAAAAGAGGTCTTTGCATGCGCCGAAACGTACAGTGGAAATTGTGCTTGGAAAACGACTTGCCTCCGATCATGTCGAACTCGCGGAGTTCTTTCGAAAGACCTATGGACCGACCGGGGCCTATGCAAATCCGTTCGAAGGCAGCCAAAGCTGGGCCGGAGCAAGACCTGAGCTTCGTGCACTCGCCTACGACTCAAGCGGTGTAGCGGCCCGCCTGAGCTTACTGCGCCGTTTCATCAAAGTTGACGGAGTCGGCCTGCTGGTGGCTGAACTAGGCTTGTATGGAGTGCGGCCGGATCTTGAGGGACTCGGTATCGCCCATTCGATCCATGTCATGCGTCCAACACTGCAGGAGTTTCAATTCCCATTCGCTTTCGGTACAGTTTGGCACGAGATTCGGAAACACATTGAGCGGTTTGGTCGACACGGTCTGCTGAGCGTCGCGTCGGGGATTACCGTACGATCCACACTGCCACACGCGCGTATCGACCTGCCGCCCACGCGGGTCGAGAATCAACATCTCCTCGTTGTGCCTGTTGGACGGCCAATCTCCGAATGGCCCGCCGGTACCATAATCGACCGGAACGGACCAGAGCTATGAGCCAGCTCGACTGCTCGCCCGAGTTCGGCGGCATACATCCACATGGCGGATAAGAAGCATGCGATTCAAGGGACTTGATCTAAATCTCCTGGTCGCGCTCGACGCCCTGATGACCGAGCGTAGCCTCACGGCGGCGGCACGCAGTGTCAAGCTCAGTCAGCCAGCCATGAGCGCGGCCGTCGCTCGGCTACGCGCCTATTTCCAAGATGAGCTGTTTACGATGGCTGGCCGCGAATTTACCCCTACCCCGCGTGCCGAAGAGCTCGCGCCCGCGGTGCGCGAGGCTCTGCAGCACATACAGCAATCCATTATTTCCTGGGAGCCGTTTAACCCGGCCCAATCAGATCGTTGCTTCAGGATCGTTCTCTCCGACTACGTCACGCTCGTGTTTTTTGAAAGGGTCATGGAGCGTGTGGCGCGAGAAGCTCCCGCCGTCAGCTTCGAATTTCGGCCGCACACCGACGACAATGAGGACCTTATCCGGCGCGGCGACGTCGATCTTCTAATTCTCCCGGAAAAGTTCAGGTCAAATGCTCATCCTCGAGGAAGACTGTTTGACGATGTACATGTGTGTGTGGGCTGCCGCTCGAACAAACAGCTGTCAGAGCCACTTACCTTCGAGAGATACATGTCGATGGGGCACGTTGCGGTCAAGTTCGGGAATACGCAGAGGTCGGGAATTGACGAATGGTATTTGCACGAGCACGGTCACAAGAGACGTATCGACGTCGTCGTACAGGGCTTCAGCATGATTCCGCACATGGTGTCGGACACCCAGCGCATAGGAACCATGCCCCTACGGCTGGCGCGGCATTTAGCAAAAACAATACCCCTCCAAATCGTTTCGCTTCCGCTGCGACTACTCCTTCCGTTCACTGAGGTCGTTCAATGGCCTGCGCTTCACGATAATGATCCGGCAAGCCTCTGGATGCGCGAGATACTATTCGAGGAGGCGTCTTGTATGGCTTCGCCGCTTGCAACGGCCGAGCCGCTCTTCGACCGGACCAGCACGAATGTCCAGCTCACTTCCAATGCGCAAATTTCATCAGAGCCAGAACTGTAGAACGGGGCGGCACGGCACTTGGCCGACGAAGCGCGTCAATGCTGCCTGTAAGCTTGTCCGTTCTCACGTGGCTAGGCGGCCGCGTCGATCATGATGAGATATCTCTCCGAGTCACCCGTAAAAGCTCAAACGCTGCGGTGAGTTTGCGGGCCGTCGGCCCCTGTTGCGGCTGATATACAAAAATTGTGATCGATGATCCGCATCGGTTCATCCGCTCTCGCGCGACCGTGTGGCCACCTTTGCTGACGCCGAGGCGGCATCAGTTCGGCAGTTCGATCGGCCTAACTGGGCGCATCACGCAACCAACGCGACATGTCTGCCCGTGAGGCTCTGTGCGAAGGCCGCGGCCGCCATGTTGCTACACTCCAGACGCAGTTCGCAGCTGAAGGGGTAAGGGCTCAAGATTACCAAGAAGCACCCGATCCTGTGCCAACGGAGCAGTCGGGTGGCAAATTTCCATTTGGAGGGTGATGTGCCGGTAATGTGCGCCAGGGTTTCTTCTGATCCTACAGTCGGCTGAGCGGTTGGCGATGTTTGGCGGAGAACGGGGTGGTGGATAATCGACAATGGCCTCGGTGGGGGATTGGCGGCGTTGCGGGTAGGCGCTGATCTCGTGCGCGGCGAAGGCCGCCAGGTTCGGCTCGCTGTAGCAGTGGACATCAGCTAAGGCCGCAGGACAGGCTGAAATGGGGCGCACAGCGAATCTCGGCAAAAGCTCAGAAAGCAAATCGTCGGGTGGGTAAGAAGTTTCAGGCAGCCTGCTGCGGGCACTGAAAAGCTTAGCCGAATGAGGGCGCTGTTTTGCACGGCACACGACCTCATCCAGCTCGCCCGAACTGCATGAACGGCTATCGTTCGTGCAATGCACGATGCCACAGCTATTCAGACAGGCTCCTACGTGCACCTGAACGGCCCGTGCTCTTGAGCGGTGTCATGCGAGATGCCTCCTCTAGCATGATCGTCCGCATCCAGATGCTTGCGGGATCACTATTGTGAAGGGCGGGCCATTGGACAGCCTCGGTGAACGTGGAGATGGGCAGCCAAAGGTCGAAGATCCGCAGGGGTATTGTTTTCGCGAAATGGTCAACCAGTCGTAACGGCATGATAGCTATTCGGTCGGTGTGGAACAGTATTGGCGGGATCATGCTGAACGCCTGCACGACGACCTCGATACGCCTGTTGAAACCTTGCCCGCGCAAAAGCCACTCATCGAGCGCGGCGGGGACCCGCGTAAGTCCGAAGTGAACCGCAACGTGGCCCATCTCCATGTATCTCTCGAATGTAAGCTGCCGGGATGGCTCTTTATTCGTGCGACAACCAACGCACACCAGTTTGTCGTCAAACAATGCGGCTTTCGGATGCGCACTCGACATAAAGGGTTCCGGCACAATCAGAAAGTCGAGATCACCGCGCCGAAGAAGCCCAGGGGGATCGTCTGCGACAGCGAGCAGTTCGAAGCTGACGGCGGGAGCTTCCCGCGCGAGACGCTCCACGATCTTTTGAAGAAATACCAATATCATGAAATCGGAAAGACTTATCCTAAAACGGCGATTGGATTGAGCGGGGTTGAACTCGTCCCAGTGAATAATGGAGAGCTGGACCTGCAGAAGAACCTCGCGGACTGGGACCGTGAGCCCTTCCGCCCGAGGGGTCAGGACAAGTTCGCGGCCCTTCATAATAAATAGGTCATCACAGAAATAGGCGCGCAACCGAGCGATCGCTGCGCTCATGGCTGGCTGACTGAGGTTGATGCTGCGTGCCGCCGCAGTGAGGTTCCGCGCGGTCAGCAGAGCATTGAGTGCGACGAGGAGATTTAGATCCAGACCCTTGAAACGCATCTGCCGGTTATATCCACAAAGTGAATGCATGTCATCCAAACAATCGATTTTACCAATCGCAGGCGATGCTGCACTAGGAACCCGAAATGAACGGCGGGCTCAAGAAGGACGGCAAGTTTTGAGAGAGTCCATCAGTGCTGGAGCCATGTATTACGCAGGTTCTGCCAGCCAATTGGCTAGCATCCCAACCGCGAGAGTCTGACGTGCTCCAATTCACGCGGCTTCAACCGCGTGATGCATGCCCTAGGAAAATACAACAAAGGAGGTCTTTGCATGCGCTCTCGGGTGCGGTGGAAGCTGTGCTGGGAAAACGAGTTGCAGCTGTCTGACCATATCGAACTCACTGAGTTCTTTCGAAGGACCTATGGACCGACCGGGGCCTTTAATGCCAAGCCATTCGAAGGCAGTCGAAGTTGGGCCGGAGCTAGACCTGAGCTCCGTGCAATCGCCTATGACTCGAGCGGTGTTGCGGCACATATAGGCGTGCTGCGCCGTTTCATCAAAATCGATGCCGTCGATCTGCTAGTGGCTGAAGTCGGATTGTACGGGGTGCGTCCGGATCTTGAGGGGCTCGGAATCAGCTATTCAATCCGTGCCGTGCTTCCAGTCCTGCAGGAGCTCGGCGTTGCATTCGGCTTCGGCACCGTTCGGCCCGCGCTGCACAAACACATTGCAAGATTCGGGCGACACGGTGCGGTGTTCGTCAAGTCGGGCATTCGCGTGCGCTCCACCCTTCCTGACGCGCGTCTCGACAAACCGCCCACACGCATCGAGGACCCGCTTGTCATCGTTTTGCCGGTTGGACGCCCGATCTCCGATTGGCCTGCCGGCGCAATGATTGAACGGAACGGACCAGAGCTTTGAGCCACTTCGACTGTTTATCCGAAGTGCACAGCGAGTGCGCGGACGGTACTGGCCAACCCAGCGTCTATTTGACGTTTGACGACGGGCCTCATCCGTTTTGCACACCGGAGGTGCTCGATGTGCTGGCCGAACACCGCGTGCCGGCGACCTTCTTCGTCATCGGCACCTACGCGGCAGACCAGCCGAAACTGATCCAACGAATGATCGCCCAAGGGCATGGGGTCGCGAACCACACCATGACTCACCCTGATCTGTCCGAATGCGAACCCGGCGAAGTGCAACGCGAGATATTCGAGGCGAACAGAGCCATCAAAGTGGCTTGTGCTCAGGCTTCGGTGCAGTACATGCGCGCTCCGTATGGCGTCTGGACCGAAGAAGTGATCGCTTCCTCGGCGAGCGCTGGCCTGTCGGCCATCCACTGGTCGGTAGACCCGCGAGATTGGTTTTGTCCCGGCGTGGACGCGATCGTCGATGCGGTGCTGGCCTCCGTCCGACCCGGCGCAATCGTGCTCTTGCACGATGGGTGCCCTCCCAGCGAGATGAAACCGGGCAGTGACGCCAGCTTGCGCAGCCAAACCGTCATGGCGCTATCCCGCATAATTCCAGCATTGCACGACCGCGGATTTGTAACGCGCTCGCTTCCCCAACAGCACTGAAGAAACCAGAGATCTCATGGACCTTCTTGACACAACCAGCACTGTCGCCATCTCATGTTATGCGCTGCTCTCGACCGCATATAAGAGCATGCAGGCCGCTTATGCCCGGCCGCCGAGCGTTTCATCGGTATCGGACGACATAGTCAGCTCCGACCCTTGGCCGAGCGTGGACGTCATCGTTCCCTGCTACAACGAGGACCCGCGCACACTCTTCGCCTGCCTCACTTCGATTTCAACCCAGGAATACGCCGGAAGACTGCGGGTCTATGTCGTTGACGACGGCTCTGGAAATCGGGACGCCGTCGCGCCTGTACACCAGAGCTTCGCGCGCGACCCACGATTCAACTTCATTTTGCTTCCCAAAAATGCCGGAAAGCGCAAGGCGCAGATCGCCGCGATACGCCACTCATCTGGAGCTTTGGTGCTCAATGTCGACTCGGACACGATGCTGGCGTCCGATGTTGTCGCGAAACTTGCGCTGAAGATGCAAGATCCCGCGGTCGGCGCGGCCATGGGACAGTTGACAGCCAGCAACCGGGGCGACACCTGGCTGACCCGGTTGATCGATATGGAGTACTGGCTGGCTTGCAATGAGGAACGGGCGGCGCAGGCTCGCTTCGGCGCCGTGATGTGCTGTTGCGGTCCGTGTGCCATGTACCGTCGGTCCGCACTCCTTTCGCTGCTGGATCAGTATGAGACGCAAACATTTCGGGGGAAACCAAGCGACTTCGGTGAGGATCGCCACCTCACGATCCTAATGCTGAAAGCGGGCCTTCGAACCGAGTACGTCCCCGGCGCCATCGCGGCCACAGTCGTTCCGGACAGCCTGGGGCCTTATCTGCGCCAACAGCTCCGCTGGGCACGCAGTACTTTTCGGGACACCTGGCTTTCACTGAATCTTCTACCGGGCCTCGACCGCTTTCTAACGTTGGACGTGGTCGGACAGAATCTCGGGCCGCTACTTCTCGCCCTGTCGGTATTAACAGGCCTCGCGCAATTCACACTAACGGGCACGGTGCCATGGTGGACAGTCCTGATGATTGTATCGATGACGATCGTGCGCTGCAGCGTCGTGGCGCTTCGTGCTCGTCAACTTCGATTTCTAGGCTTTTCTCTACACACATTCATCAACGTCTTTCTCTTACTTCCCCTGAAAGCCTATGCGTTGTGTACATTGAGCAATAGCGATTGGCTGTCGCGCAGCTTCGCTGCCAGCGTGCCAGACAAGGATGGAAAACACACCCCCGTCCAAACCCCGCCCACTGGATCAAGCACTACAAGATTGTCGGGAGATGCGGCGCAGCATCGTATGCGCCATCTTGCACGGGACTGTGCAGCGTTGGTGACTTCCGACGAGTGATAGTTGTGTTATCGAGGTAGACGAATCTTGAAGCAGGACAATAACCATCGACTGTTGGATCGAGAACTGGCCGCGGACGATCCGTGGCTGCTCGATGCCAATCCGTTCGAGCGGGAGCGTCACACGGAAATGCTCCGGCTGTCGCTTTCCCAAGGCTCCATCACAAACGCACTCGAAGTCGGGTGTGCGGCAGGCGCTTTCACGGAAAGACTAGCGCCCCATTGTCAACGGCTCACAGTGATCGACGTCGTGCCGCGCGCGATTGCTCGAACGCGCCAACGGATGAAGGAGCAATCACACATCACATGGGTAGTCGCCGATGTTCAACAGTTCTCGCCTGAGGAACCGTTCGATCTGATCGTCGTGGCAGAGGTTCTCTACTACCTCAGCAGCATAGCCGAGATGCGCTCTGCCATCCGCAACCTTGCGCGGATGCTTGCGCCAGGGGGGCACCTGGTATTCGGGTCTGCACGCGATGCCACTTGCCAGCGCTGGGGCCACGCCGCTGGCGCCGAAACCGTCATGGCCATGCTGAACGAGACGTTGATCGCTGTCGATCATCTGCACTGTCAGGGTGAGCCCCCCAACCAAGACTGCTTACTCGCCCGTTTTCGGAGTCCAGTTCGGCCTCCGGATGAATCGAATTGCCTGCGTTAGACGAGGAGGCATTATGCGCATTTGTGGTATCAAGCTGACGCATGACGGGGCGGTCGCCCTTGTCGAGGACGGACGGCTCGTCTTTTGCATTGAACAGGAGAAGCTGGACAACAATCGACGGTACAAACCCATCGACAATCTGGACGCAGTTGTCGCCGCTTTGGCGCAGCACGGTGTGGATGCGGGGGACGTTGATCAGTTTGTTGTCGACGGCTGGGATGGGGACGTGGAGTCCCAGTTCCAGGTCCTCAGCGGTGCGACTCCAATCACTCTCAAAGGAGCACCTTATGTCGAACGTCATGCCGAGGGCGTTCTCACTTCGCTCGACGGCGCCGGCCTATTGCTCGATGGCCGGCTTTTCTCTTATAAAAGCTACCCGCACGTTACCGGTCATGTGACCTCTGCCTACTGCACCAGCCCTTTTGCCAAAACCGGGCAACCCGCGTTCTGCTTGGTGTGGGACGGCTGTATCTTTCCACGCCTCTATTATGTAGAAGGCCGGGGAGCCCGGCTCCTGGAATGCCTTTTCCCGGTAATAGGCCATGTTTACGCTGCTGCGGGCCATCACTTCGGGCCTTATAAGCGGGCGGGTCGCGGTGACTGGGACCTCGGTGTTGCTGGCAAGCTGATGGCTTACATCGCGCTCGGGTCGGTCGACGAAGACATCGTGGCGGTGTTTCAGGAACTCTACGAGGAGCGCTTTGCCGGCGACACCGAGCTTGCCAACAGTTACCGCGCGGACGTCACCAGTGCGGAGCCCTTGCTTGAGGCCGTGCATGACTTCTTCGAAGTCAGTGCGCTCCGATTGAGAGATCAGGCACCCGAAGATGTGCTTGCATCGTTCCATCTTTTTCTCGAGCGTCTCCTAGTCCGCGAAATGGCGATCGCTGTACAGCGGCACTCACATCTTTCGGGGCCGCGAAATTTGTGCATCGCCGGCGGCTGCGGCCTCAACATCAAATGGAACAGTGCGTTACGTGAGACCGGCCTCTTCGATGCTGTCTGGGTACCGCCTTTTCCGAATGACAGCGGCTCAGCAATCGGTGCCGCTTGCAGCGCAATGGTGGCCCAAGATGGCTTCGTGCCTCTGGAATGGTCGGTCTACAGTGGTCCGGTCATGCAGGATGGCCAAGTGCCGTCCGGATGGAAGACCGCACCATGCGGTATGAGAGAACTTGCCTCCATCCTCGCCAGCGACAAGCCCGTCATTTTCCTTAGCGGACGCGCCGAGCTCGGACCACGGGCACTGGGCGGCAGAAGCATTCTCGCGGCCGCGACTTCGCCGGCAATGAAGGATTATCTCAACGACGTCAAACTTCGCGAACACTTCCGGCCAGTGGCACCGATCTGCCTGGAGGACCGCGCGCCGGAAATATTCAGCCCTGGAACGCCGGATCCTTACATGTTGTTCGATCACGAGACGAGGGCGGAATGGCGTGACAAAGTCCCCGCTATTGTGCATCTCGACGGTTCTGCGCGATTGCAAACAATTTCCAGAACCTCTGAGCACAAGGTCGCCGAGCTGCTCGTCGAATATGAAAAGCTTACGGGCATTCCGCTGCTTTGCAATACGAGTGCCAACCACCATGGACGTGGGTTCTTTCCGGATGCCGCCGCAGCCTGCCAGTGGGGACGTATTGAACACATATGGTGCGACGGCATGCTGTTGAGCAAAACTTCCGCGACTGAACTATCGCCGGTCGATGGCGTCCTTACGCTGAGTTGAGTGCGCATCCATGGTAGCAATCGACTTTACCGGCGTAACGAAATCATATGGCAACAGGGTCGTTGTCGACGGGATGTCGTTCACCGTTGCGCCGGGAGAGTGCTTGGGCCTGCTGGGACCGAACGGCGCGGGCAAAAGCACGATTGCGCGCCTGCTCCTCGGCATGGCAACGCCTGACGCAGGTAAGATCACGGTGTTCGGCGTGCCAGTGCCGGCACGCGCCCGTTTGGCACGCGGACGCATCGGCGTGGTCCCGCAGTTCGATAACCTTGATCATAGGTTCACGGTACGTGAGAACCTGCTGGTGTTCGGGCGATACTTCAGCATGAGCAGACGCGACATCGAAGCGGTGATCCCCTCGCTGCTCGAGTTCGCCCGCCTCGAGAACAAGGCGGATGCACGCGTGAGCGATCTGTCCGGCGGTATGAAGCGACGCCTGACGCTGGCCCGTGCGCTGATCAACGACCCTCAACTGCTGGTCATGGACGAGCCGACCACTGGCCTCGATCCACAGGCGCGCCACCTGATCTGGGAACGCCTGCGTTCGCTGTTGGCGCGCGGCAAAACGATACTTTTGACCACTCACTTCATGGAGGAGGCCGAGCGGTTATGCGACCGGCTGTGTGTACTCGAGCAAGGGCGCAAAATCGCCGAAGGGCGACCACACGCGTTGATTGACGAGCAGATAGGCTGTCAGGTGGTCGAGGTCTATGGCGGCAATCCGAATGAGCTGCGAGCGCTGATCAAGCCATACGCGCAGCGCATCGAGGTGAGCGGCGAAACTCTCTTTTGCTACGCGCCCGATCCCGAGCATGTGCTCGTGCAACTGCGTGGGGTTGCTGGTCTGCGGCTTTTGCAGCGCCCCCCGAATCTCGAGGATGTTTTCTTGCGCCTGACGGGCCGTGAGATGAGGGACTGAAGGATGAACGAAGGTTATGTGGCGGCCATGCCCGCCAATGCGTGGAACTGGGTCGCCGTATGGCGCCGCAACTATTTGGCCTGGAAGAAAATTGCGCTTGCGGCGATCCTCGGGAACCTCGCCGAGCCGATGATCTCGTTGTTCGCTCTCGGCTTTGGCCTCGGGATAATGATAGGCCGCGTTGACGGCACTTCGTACGTAGCTTTTCTGGCGGCTGGCATGGCTGCGGTAAGCGCGATGACCTCATCGACCTACGAAACCATCTACTCGACTTTCGCTCGCATGGGAGGCGAGCGCACCTGGGAAGCGATGCTGTGCACTCAGCTCACGCTCGGCGATATCGTACTCGGTGAATTGGCATGGGCTGGCACCAAGTCCCTTCTGGCCGGCACGGCAATTACGCTAGTTGCTGTCGCGCTCGGCTATGCAGAGTGGCAATCCATTCTCTACTCGCTGCCAATCATCGCCCTCACTGGCCTCGCCTTCGCGAGCCTAGCAATGGTCGCTACGGCGCTTGCGCCCAATTACGACTGTCTCGTGTTTTACCAAACGCTTGTCCTCACGCCTATGTTATTCCTGTCCGGCGCGGTCTTTCCGATCAGCCAAATGCCAGGCGCGTTCCAGCAGGTAGCGTCCTTCTTGCCTCTGGCTCACTCGGTCGACCTGATCCGTCCAGTCATGCTTGGCCACCCAGCCGAAAGCGTCGGCCTGCATATTACGACACTTTGCATATACGCGGTTTTGCCGTTCTTTTTATCGGCGGCGCTGTTGCGTCGGCGCCTGATGCGCTGACGCGTGGCGCGCAGTCACCTCAGTCTGCGTAACCGTGCGGTTATGGCGTTATCGTCTTTGATCGCCTCGTTGCATGAGCGCCCAATCCGTCCGCTTCCAAATTCTTTGAACGAGCCTGTGGAGGAGATGAGTGCCAGGATTCTCGTCTTAAGCGCCACCCGAACCGTCGCGACTAATGCTAGTTGGGAACACGTGCAATGACTGATCGCCACACACTACCGCCTGAGCCATTTGTGATCCTGGGCATGCCAAGAACTGGCACGCACTACTTGGAAGAATTGCTGAACGAGCATCTGAACGTGTTGAGCAACGGCGAGCTGCTCAACATATACGATACGAAATGGCCTGATAAGGATCGTCTTCTAGGCAGCGATCGCGATCTCCTTGAGCTTGCCTACTTGCGCCATCCCAGCCGGAGCGACAAGATGGTGACGCACGTCGGCTGCAAGATCAATGAACCACAGTTTCGTGAGCGCCCTGGCTTTTTTGCCGAGCTGACCCGTTGGCCAAGCCTTAAAGTCATTCTCGTGGTTCGTGAAAATACCTTGGAATCGCTACGGTCTCTGGTACAGGCGAGGCAAACCCGCCAATGGCTGAAGTTCAGTTCGGACAATGATGCTCCGCCGCCGCAGGTTAGACTGTCAATCGCAGACTGCGAGGACTACTTCAAGACCGCCGATGATTTCCACGCTCAGGTCGACCATTCCTTCGCTAAGACCAACCTGCTTGAGATCGAGTACGAAAGCCTTCTGCGCGAACCCGCCACATGCTTGGCAGCGATTTGGGACTTTCTGGGCGTTCCAGCGCTTCCACTTTCTGGTGCGACCGTCGTTCAGCGCCAGGAAACGCGACCACTAGAGCAAACGATCGAGAATTTTCATGAATTGCGCCGCCACTTCGCGCACGGACCTTACGCAAGATTCTTTGAGGTCGGCGAGGAGGAAAGGGCAGTAGGCGGTCAGCTGACAACCGAGATTGTCGAAAAGATTAAAACTCACGCGGACACCGAGAGCGAAATTACTTTCGACACGAAACTCGGGGATCTTGGCATCCATTCGCTCGAGCTCTCCGAGATCATGTTCGATCTCGAGGAGGCCTACGGCATCGAAATCGAATCGACACAACCGAGGCATGGAACGACCTCAAGAATGTCGGCGACATCGTCGAGGCGACGGGAGCCTTGATTGCCGCTAACGACTGATGATCCGACGGCATGGCCCGTTTGTGCATCATTACCACCGGCTTCAGTGGCATCTGCGCTATGTCTTCGTTGATGATCGGCGGGCGAAAGCCATGAGCCATCGAGGCACTCCCCCTCGGTACTGCGTCTATCTTCTAGTCATTCTTTTTCGATGAAGCGAGGGACCCTCAACCGATGTGGGATTGTTGGAATCATTGGGCAAGCCCCGGTTGCACCGCTTATCGCCGATGCTTTAAAGAGACTGGAATACCGCGGTTATGACTCGGCCGGCGTGGCCACGATCGAATCTGGCGTGCTTGTGCGGCGCCGAGCGGAAGGCAAGCTCGTCAATCTTGAAAGGCGCCTTCAGGCGGCACCGCTGGACGGCAAGATAGGAATCGGCCACACACGCTGGGCAACGCATGGAGCGCCGAACGAAACCAACGCCCATCCGCATATTTCAGACGAGACGTCGCCATAGTCCACAATGGCATCATCGAGAATTTCGCCGAACTGCGCGACGAACTTGTTCGCGACGGATACGAATTTTGCTCGCAGACCGACACGGAGGTGGTCGCGCATTTGGTTTCGCGTGAGATAAAGCGCGGTGCTGCTCCAGCCGAGGCGGCCCACAGGGCGATCAAGCGGCTGGAAGGCGCCTTCGCACTCGCCATCATGTTCCGCCGCGACGAGGACCTCATCGTCGGAGCGCGCAACGGTCCGCCGCTCGCCGTCGGCCATGGTCAAGGCGAAATGTTCCTCGGCTCGGATGCGATCGCGCTGGCGCCATTCACCGATTCGATCACCTATCTCGAGGATGGCGATTGGGCCATCGTGCGCCGCAATCGGGCGCAGATCTTCCATCTGGACGGCAATCCGGTCGAACGGCAGCGGCAGCAGTCGATAGGCACTAGTCTTCTCGTGGACAAGGGTAACCATCGGAATGGAGAAGGAGATCCATGAACAGCCGGAAGTGATCTCTCATACACTTGCGCACTACCTCGACTTCGCCGGCGGGGCTTGGCGGCCGCTCGAAATGCTGTTCGACTTCGCCAAGCTCGACCGCTTGACTATTTCCGCATGTGGCACTGCCTATCTTGCTGGTTTAATCGGCAAATACTGGTTCGAGCGGCTCGCTCGGCTGCCGGTCGACATCGAAATCGCTTCGGAATTCCGCTACCGCGAGATCCCTCTCCCGAAGGGCGGCGCCGCACTCTTTGTCTCGCAGTCCGGTGAAACGGCCGACACTCTCGCTTCCCTGCGTTACTGCCGCAAGGCTGGCATTCCGGTCGCCTCCATCGTCACGTGCAGGGATCGACGATGGCCCGGGAGTCGGACATCGTCTTTCCGACGCTTGCCGCCCCAGAGATCGGCGTTGCCTCGACCAAGGCTTTCACCTGCCAACTCGCGGTAATCGCTTCGCTCGCCGCCCGTGCTGCTGCCGCTCGCGGCACCATCACACGCGAGGAAGAAAAAGCACTGATGCGGCAACTTTGCGATGCGCCACGTCTCGCAAGCCAGACGCTAAAGCTCCAGCACAGCATCGAAAAGGTGGCGCGCGAGCTCGCTCAGGTCCGACATGTACTCTATCTCGGGCGCGACACCAACTATCCGCTCGCAATGGAAGGTGCGCTGAAGCTCAAGGAATCTCCTATATCCACGCCGAGGTTATGCGGCGGGGTGAATTGAAGCACGGGCCGATCGCGCTGATCGACGAGAACATGCCAGTAATCGTAATTGCCCCGCATAATCGGATGTTCGAAAAGACCGTCTCGAATATGCAGGAAGTCGCGCGCGTGACGGGAAGATTAAGGCTTTCGAAACGATCGTGCTACCTGACGCGCCCGACCTCATTGCACCGATGGTCTACGCGCTGCCGCTTCAAATGCTCGCTTACTTCACGGCGGTCTTCATGGGCGCTGACGTTGATCAGCCGCGCAACCTCGCGAAGTCGGTGACTGTAGAGTGAGCGTCGGTCGTCGCAGTTCCGTCTATGGTCGTTGTGCTGCACGGGGCGTGGCGACCGAGCTTGGCGTGCCCCCCTTTGCGGACTACTTGCCGTTCATCGGTTTTGTGGCGATCTCGCACAATGATCTGATCAGCGCGGATCAATTCCGGCGAAGCGGCAGGGTTGGGTGAGTCCTGCCACTAACCGGACCCATAAGGCTGGGATCGGCTCGGCATTTTGCTATCAGACCACGTATCTTCGACCAAACGTCATGAAGTGCTTTGTCGGGTCCGCGACACGGGCTGTTTAGTCAATCTCGTGCTTTCCCTCAGGCTAAATAGCGGAAAATAAATCACTAAATTCTATTTTCGCCCTTAACAAACAAAACGGCATGAGATTTGAGACCCTTCGCTGTGCGTGGCGGGAACTGCCGACAGGCATTCATGTCGCGGGTGTCTTGAAGGAAGGAAACCGACATCTCAAGTCAGCGCATCGCATTCCAGAACAAGAGAGCATCGGCGTCCATCCAATGGAAATGTGCGCTGATGGCGTTCCACGGGTCCGCAGCAGGAAGAGTCCAAGATCTCTGCAGTGCCATCCTGTCGAACAGCTACACGGGCGCGGCATGACGTGCATTGTTGGCCTTGTCGACGAAGGAAAAGTCTATATCGGCGGCGATTCCGCCGGCGGAGATGGCTACTCGCTCAAAATCCGGGCCGACCGAAAGGTATTCCGCAACTGCGATTTCCTGATGGGTTTTACGACTTCATTTCGGATGGGGCAGCTTCTGCATCACGCCTTCACACCGCCTAAGTGCCCCCCTGACAACAATGTTGAGAAGTTCATGGTGACCGACTTCATCAACGCCGTGCGGCATTGCCTGAAATCAGGTGGCTATGCCGAACGACACAACGAAGCCGAGCGCGGTGGTGTTTTCCTGGTGGGCTATGGAGGGCGACTTTTCCGCATCGAGAGCGACTATCAGGTGGCCGAGGCGGTAGACGGCTTCGATGCCGCTGGGTGCAGCGAGCAGATCGCTCAGGGCGCGCTATTCGCAAGCAAGGGCGGCAAGCCGTTGGAACGGCTCGCGCTCGCGCTGGAAGCAGCCGAGCGGTTCTCGCCTGGCGTTCGCGGTCCTTTCCATTTCGAGGGACCTGCATAAACCATCAGGCATGGACAAGCCGCCGTTCGATCTTCAGATGCGGCAGTGCGATCCCGGAGAGGTAGGGTAGTGAAGATGCATGCCGATATCGCCAAGCACCAAAGTAAGGCAGGAGATCTTTGGGACCGGTGCGCCACTTGTGGGCTTCACTCACCCCCGACCTCGTCGCCGGCATTGAAGCCGTGGGTATACTGAAGTCGATGACAGGTCGGGCGGCCCTTTTTTCACCATTGCTGCCATCTGGTGAACCAGGGATACCCCCTGAAGCCTAGGTGACGCCGGCGATCTGGGGCTCTTCTCGGCAAGTCTCTCCGCTTGAATGACACGATCAGGCGGACTGTCAAAATGCAGCCAATAAGGCAATCGCATTAATCGGCACGAGCATTTGCACGTGCCAGCTTCCGGAATGAATTGCCCTGCCATGACGCAACTCGACAGCCGCGGATTACCACTCTCGACAACGGCCGGCCGCGCCGCCGAACACTGTCGGGAGGGGATCGATCTGCTGCTGTCGAACTAGCCTGGTGCTTCGGAGGCCCTCGGGCAGGCGATCGCGGCCGACCCAGATTTCGCTCTCGCTGACGCCGCGCGCGCGCGCCGCCATAGTTCTGTTATCGATGGCCGCATCACGCGGCACGGCCCCTATGTGATCAGTCAGCGTATCATGAAGCGGAGACGTTCGGCCGGATCAGACGGTCCTTTGGCATCTGCAGGCCAATCTCAGCCGCAACTCACGTTCTTCACAGCCGCATTCCCAGGCCTCAGTCGAGGCCCAGGATGAAGCGCCGATTAGGTGAAAGGATCGGTCGCGCGTTCAAAGGGTAGAGTGAGGCAAACTGGTTGATGTCCGCCGCATCGACCTCGACGGATTCCTTTGCCAACATCCATTCGACGTTCTCGCTGCAGGGCGGCGTCGTCAATGATCCCTTATAGGTCCAGTAGCCGAGCGAGGCCGGCAGAAGCCCGTTGGGATCGACCTCGACAGCCATTGCCGTGCCTGGCCACGGGGGAAATGCCGCGGCCAAGCCGGCAAAGCTAGTATTTGTCGCACCGGGCGTCAAAAAGACGCCCAGGACACCCAAACTGTCGCTCTTTGTGTCTTTATGGACGAAATGCGCCTCCATCGGGAAACTCTTGCCAGCGATGCGATGCTCGCTTGGTGCATGAAAATGGAATTGGATCAATTCGAAGGTGCGATTCCCGCGGGTCAGCGTGCTGCCTTGCGGCATATTGATTTGAATGCTGTGGCCGTTATTCAGCAGCTTGCCGCGGCCCTTGTGCCAATCAACGACGATACGCGGTAAGTCCGCCTTGATCGTGCCGGTGATATCAATGGGTGATTGCTGCGTGCCCGCCGAGCAGACGAAATTCTTGCTGTCCAGATCGGCCCAGTGCTTCGGCCCCACCTGGCCAGTGTACCCCCAATGGGCGCCGTCCGCTCGCGCGGCAGCGGCACAGATGAGGCAAGCGCCCTGTGCAATGCCCCCTTTGATCAGGTGACGACGATGCATATTGCTTTCCCTTTTTACGCGAACTGATGCTTTTCCAATTGCAAAAAAATGTTTGGAAGACGGACGCATGCGATCTGGCGCAGTGTCCGAGTCCTGATGGAACCTTTCTGCAGAAGTTTGCCTCCAACTATTGAACCACCCGCCGTATCTGGCCACCTGAAGTCATCTCATCAGCTCTAACGAGCAGCCCTGATCAGCCTCTCGGAAAGTCTTGTCTGGCGAGCGATGATCTCCGACCCTTCATAGGAAAGGTGGCCGCTGTCTCGGTAAAGAAATTTTCCGTCGATCTCCGTCTTGCATGTTGTGCCATCGCAGAGAAAGTCGTGATAAGAAATCACCTCTACGTCCGCCTTCAAGGACACTTGGTTCAAGAAAACAAGAGTTGCGGAATGGCTTCGTCGGTATTCGCTGACATATATTTTGGAGTAACTGTAAGTAAACACTGTGCTTGACGTGCTTGAGGATCAATCAGATCGACATCTGCCTCATTCCGTAAAATTTGGAAATTCGATTGTTTGAATGACGCTCATTCACGTCATGGATATATCATCAGCGATCGTAGCCCGGCTGCGCGACGATAAGGGCGGCGAACTGTTTCGACGCCGCTCCGGAAGCGATCACTCCGGCCGTCCGGCATCTGCTGCACGGCCACCAGGAGTGCTCGTCGACATATTCAGTGCAAGCCACTTTGATACTCGGCCGGAATTATCCGGTAGCGTTTCAGCTTGTCCTAAAACGTCTTGCGAGGCACTTGCAGAAACTCGGCCGTCGTCTTCACGTCGCCTTCGCATTTCTGCAACGCATCGCGGATGACGGTTGTCTCATAAAGGCTGACCTTTTCGGAAAGGGAGAGGTTTGATTCCGGTTCTTCCTTTCGATGGAGCGGCCTCGGCGCCCCTTCAAGTCCCAGCGCAATGCGATCGACGAAATGCGCAAGTTAGCGAACATTCCCGGGCCAGTCGTGACCCATGAGATGGCGGCGCATGCGCGCGCTCATCTACCACGCAGGCTTGCCGAAGCGTTTGGACGCGCGTTCCAGGAAATGTGAAGAGGACCGGGATGTCCTCCCGCCGCTCACGCAGCGGCGGGATATGAACCGTCACCACGTTTAGCCGGAACTGCTAAGACTCTGTGAATTCCTTTGAAGGATCTGTGCAAGGCTTGACCAAAAACGCACCGTGGATTGGCCACGTGCGGATTAGGCAGTGAACTAGGGTACCGTTCGGCCGGGGAAGATCCGCGGGGTAGTCGGCTGACAGTGCCGCGCGAGCGGGCATTGCAAGCGGCCGTGTGACTGGTCTGCGCTCCGTTGTGGCTAGTCGTAGTCAGATCAGCCATGCCATGAAGCAGGTGGTAGACGTCCTTCTTGTCCCGGTAGACATAATGGCCGAGAGGGTTTGCCGGCACGTCACGATGCGGCCTCGGCAAAGTCAACACGGAGACACGGCCGGTGCGACGGTGCGACCGTTTCCGGTCAATCTCACCAACGCGGCAAGGCTGTAGGAAAATCCCCTATGCTGCTGCCACTCAGTCCCCATCACAATCCTTCTGGGACTTGTCCGGGGTCTGAGGGGCAGTTCCAGATTGATTGCTTTCTTTGATGGCTTTGTAGCCTTCGACAGTCAGATTACGAAGCGTAAGCCTCTACTCGTTCAATCCCTAGCCTCTACAGCTTTTCCGACTTTGGCTCTGCGCCAGCGACGTCCATCGAATGGGAACATAACGTAATCGCGTACGGTAAGCGGCTCAGGCTGGTTTCGCATGCCAACTTCCGGCCACTCATTCTTTTTTGGCCAGTATGCCGTCAGAAAAATCGTGTCCCAAATGGTTGTGAAGGCCCCATAGTTCCGATGCCGGTGATGCGGTTCCATCGAGTGGTGAATGCGGTGGAATTTGTTGTCGCCAATGATGTATCGAAGCGGCCCAAGATTGATGCGGGTACTAGAGTGCAAAAGATGGGTCTGAAAGGTAATCAGCGTCATGGCAACGATGGGTACTATGCCAGATTCAAAATGGATCAGAGCAAGTGGTAGTGCTACCAACGCTGCGTAAACCAGTGGTTCGGTGATGTGATGACTGCAATTCCATGCCGTCAATTCGCGGATCGAGTGGTGAGTAGCGTGCAGACGCCAGAGGAATGGAACAGCATGCTGAGCGCGGTGCATCCAATAGTAAAAAAAGTCGCCAGCAATCGCGACTAAAACCCCTGATAAGACCGCCAATCCAGTGTTGATGATTGCGCTGTCAGAGTGAAGCAACGTTCCGAAATTGATCGTCACCAGCGGCTTTGTTCCTAGCCAAGCCAGGCCGACAGCAAAGAAGTGCCAGATAAACGCGCCCAATCCGAGCCGAATGAGCCAATTCCGCACGCCTCGAACGTATGAGGCAAAGCTGTATCGATGGGCCGGGAAGGTGAGCTCCAGCGCGGCGCAAATGGTAGCGAAGACCACAACCAGCTCGAGCGATTTCACGAAGATCTGGGATATCTGGTTAAAATCAAGAATCTGCATTTGTTTGCTCCAGCAACTCGTTCAGAACGCGCCAGTTTCAGGCAAGATCATCGAGGCAGTCATTTTCGTCATCAGGGCGAATCCAATGGTTATGAATCTCCAGCGCGGCCGGCAAAGTCGAACTCGGCAACCGGATCTGAATCGGCGTAGAAGGTAGGAATTGCACCTAGTCAGGCATGCAATTTGCTTTACCAAACGGTGGTTATTCCGCCGGCACAGCGGGGCGGACTATGCGAGATGCTTGCGGATTGGTAAAATTGATTGTTTGGATGAGACGTATCCGTTTCCCAAATGCGTCGGAGAAGCGCGTTCGACGATGTGGCTTGCCCGTACAACTATGTGCCAGTGCCTTGCGGCGGCCACGGCCATGGCAGCGGAGCTTCAAAACCAGCAACTCGGCGCGTCGGTGTCGACGAGGGGCATTGCGCCCTTGATCATGCCGTTGGTTTCGCGAAGGCCTCGTCGCCCTGCGCAATGCTTCCGGCAATGGCATTGCTGACCTCTAGGTGGTGTGGACTCTTAGGGGTCGTGATTCAAGGCTGCTTTTTGGAGGCAGCCTTGGGTGTGATGGATCGGTTGGTATTGAGTGACGCGGCGTGGGAGCGGATGTCGCCGCTGATTATCGGGCGCCCCGATCAGAAGGGATCGACGGGCCGCAACAACCGGATGTTCGTCGAGGCGGTGCTATGGATTGTACGAACGGGCTCGCCCTGGCGCGATCTTCCCGATGTATTCGGCGATTGGAATAGCGTCTTCCGTCGCTTCAGTCGATGGAGCATCAAGGGTGTCTGGCGGCGCATCTTCGAGGCGATGTCGGACGAACCTGACTTCGAATATCTGATCATCGATTCCACCATCGTGCGGGCCCACCAACATGCGGCCGGCGCCAAAAAAGGGGGTCTGAAGTTCAAGCCATCGGGCGCTCTCGTGGCGGCCTGAGCACCAAGATACACATGGCCGTTCGCGGCTTGGGCTGCCCTGTACGGTTCACGCTTACCGCAGGTCAAAAAGGGGATGCGCCGCAAGCCGCCGCCTTGATCGAAGGACTATCCGCCGAGGTCGTAATGGCAGACACCGCCTATGACGCCGATTACTTACGCCAAGCCATCGCCGACAAGGATGCGATCGCCGTTATCCCCAACAACCCATCGCGCTCGCTCAAATATCCGCTCGACAAGCACCTCTATGCCCAGCGTCATCTCGTCGAATGTTGCTTCTCCAAGCTCAAGCAGTTCCGCCGGGTCGCGACCCGCTTCGAGAAAACAGCCCGCAATTATCGCGCCGTTGTCACTCTCGCGGCAATCGTCCTATGGCTGCGCTAAATGTCCACACGGCCTAGTACGGCGCCTTCTACATATCGCCGTGAATGAAACGCGAATGAAGCCATCTATGTTCTCGACGGTCTGCTCTATCACGGCAGCGATCTCGCTATCGAAACGCACTGCGTCGTCTGCCGCCTGGTTGGTTTCCAACCTGTGCCTTGGCTACGCGGCCATCTCGTCACGGCGCTCCGTTCCGGCCAGGTCCGGTCTTCAACCTTGCTGGCGAAGCTGCCCGCCTTTCCGCGTCAAAACGGACTGGCGCTCGCGTTTCGCGATATCGGACGCATCCACAGGTCCATCTTCCTGCGTAATGGTGGCAGGACCCCGAGAAGCGCCGGAACCCCACTGCCGGCCTCAACAAGAGCGAAGCCCAGAACGCTCTGGCCCGCGGCTGTTCTTCAATCGCCTTGGAGAGCTGCGGGACAGGACCTTCGAAGCCATTTCTACCGGGCGTCCGGGCTGAACCTGCTGCTCATGCGGTGTCCCGGTAATGGCATCCTCGAGCAGCAGCTCAGCAACCCCAGTGGATAGCTCGAAACCATGAAGGACTTAAAATCCTCAGCCAATGAGGGTGCCGATGGGACAGTTACGCCCGCTTGCGATGTTTGGCCATGAGGCCGTTCAGCCCATGCTCACCGTCGTGAACGCTCCTCCGATTTCGATGCACTGTGGAAGTTGCCAGCGGCTTGCGAACAGTTTGCGGGCCGCCTTTCTTATCCATAGGACGAATGCGTTCGATGCACAAAATGGATTGGTCGGCAAAGGCTTACCCATGCTAGAGCGCCTTTTGGGCGAGGTAGTAAGCACCAAACAGGAGACTCTCAACAATGTATATCGGACCTGATGGTAAGGAAGTGAATCTGCCTAAGCCCGACGGCAAGTTTCTCGATTGGGCCCTCTCGCACCACTTCGATGGCAGGACACAAACCTTCGTTCCCAACAGCCACGTCAGTGAGCCGGCAGACTTCAGCTCCGACCACTTTGCTCACGCCACTCCGATTTCCGAGCCCTCTTCAGACCACGGCTGGTGGTTCTGAGCGACTCAGGTAGTTTGAAGGAACCGGCAGCGAAAGGCTGCCGGTTCCTGACACCATAGGAGTTATCCTGGTCGAACGGCGGCTGGGTTTCCACAGATGCAGTCGGGCTGTTGGTACGAGTGCATTCGATAGGAATCGACTCACACAAAGAAACTGAAAGAAGTTTTATCCTCGAGCACGCAAGAGGAGTTTTGTTTCCTAAGAGTGAGCGGGATAAGACTTTTCTTGGTCCCGCTTGTTTTCCCGAATCCTTGGCGTTGCAGCAAAATCGGGAAGGGGAGAGAGCGGTCGAAGATCGCACTGCCGCCAGCGAGGCATCCACGTCTCATGTGCTGGATTGACGGGAGGCCTCAGGGACAGCGTTCCTTTCCATCAATTCCGCACCCGCCAAAAGGCGCAGCTTAGGCGAGCCTTCTCGGCCAGTGCGGATGTTCTGGCGCGGCCGTGGCTTTGCGTTTCACCGCCGAACGACTGAGCTAAGGCCGTGCGCGGCCGGCTGTCCCGAGGGGAGACATTGTTAGTGACTGACTTTGCAGCAACATCGAGCAGCAGGAGCGCCAATCCCGCCTCCGCCCTGCGCGACTGCCGATCGGCCTTCATCGGCGTCGGCCTCGCCAGTGCTCTCATCAACATTCTCTATCTGACCGGCTCCTTCTTCATGCTCGAGGTCTATGATCGGGTGCTGCCGAGCCGAAGCATTCCCTCGCTCACCGGCCTGTGTCTCCTCGCACTGCTGCTCTATGGATTCCAGGGGGTATTCGAGCTTATCCGCGGCCGCATGCTCGTGCGTATCGCCGGCGCACTCGACGAGAGCCTCAGCGGGCGCATCTACCGCGCGCTCGTCAAGGCACCGCTGAAGCTCAAGATGCAGGGGGACGGCCTCCAGGGACTGCGCGATTTCGATCAGGTCCGGTCATTCCTTTCGAGCGCCGGACCGGCCGCGCTCTTCGACCTGCCCTGGCTTCCCTTTTATGTCGCCATCTGCTTCCTGTTTCACCCCGTCATCGGCATGGTCGCCGTCGTCGGCGGGATGATCCTGACGCTTCTCACCTATCTCACCAATCGTGGCACCCAGGCGCCCGCCAAGAAGGCGGCCGAAGCCGGGGGGTACCGCAACGCGTTTGCGCAGGCCTCGCAGCGCAATGCAGAGGTCGTTCAGGCCATGGGCATGTCAGGGCGGCTCACCGCGCTCTGGGATCGCCGCAACGCCGAATATCGTGACGAGAACCGCCGTACCTCCGACATCGGTAACGGTTATGGCGCGCTGTCGAAGGTTTTCCGCATGGCGCTGCAATCGGGCGTGCTCGCAGCTGGTGCGGCTCTTGTGATCGAGGGCCGGGCCTCGCCCGGTATCATCATCGCCGGCTCGATCCTGACCGCCCGCGCGCTTGCCCCGGTCGAGCTCGCGATCGGCAATTGGCGCGGCTTTGTCTCGGCTCGTCAGAGTTGGCAAAGGCTTAAGGAACTGATGAATGCGCTGCCCGAGACGGGAACGCCTCTGGCGCTGCCAAGTCCTCACGAGCGGCTCAGTGTTGAGGGATTGGCAAGTGGTCCGCCGGCAGCACATCGCCTCATCGTCTCCGACGTGACCTTCACCATCTGCGCAGGCAGCGCCCTCGGCGTCGTCGGCCCGAGCGCGTCGGGAAAATCGTCGCTGGCCCGCGCGATAATCGGCGTCTGGCCTGCCTATCGCGGTTCCATCCGCCTCGATGGCGCCGCGCTCGATCAATGGGATAGCGATGCGCTCGGAAAGCATATCGGCTATCTGCCACAGGATGTCGAACTTTTCGCCGGAACGGCGGCACAGAACATCTGCCGCTTTGATCCGGACGCCACCTCAGAGGCGATCGTGGCTGCCGCCAAAGCAGCCCGGGTCCACGATCTGATCCTGCATCTGCAGAACGG
This sequence comes from Mesorhizobium sp. CNPSo 4689, assembly GCF_057784325.1. Classification (NCBI taxonomy): domain Bacteria; kingdom Pseudomonadati; phylum Pseudomonadota; class Alphaproteobacteria; order Hyphomicrobiales; family Phyllobacteriaceae; genus Mesorhizobium; species Mesorhizobium sp. CNPSo 4689. The sequence goes on along the minus strand of NZ_JBWLUZ010000034.1, from coordinate 7,760 downwards.
TTTCGACACGGAAATCGGAGAGGGCGGCATGGCGCTTTCCGCGGGCCAGCGCCAGCGCGTGGCGCTGGCAAGAGCCCTTTACGGCGATCCCTTCCTCGTTGTCCTCGACGAGCCGAATTCGAATCTCGATGCCGAAGGCGAGCAGGCGCTGAGCGAAGCAATCATGAATGTGCGCATGCGTGGCGGCATCGTCGTCGTCATCGCCCATCGCCCGAACGCTCTTGCGAGCGTCGACTTCGTGCTGATGATGCAGGAGGGCCGCATGCAGGCCTTCGGCCCGAAGGATGAAGTCCTTGGCAAGATGCTGCGCCAGCAGCAGAGGCCTGCGCCGCTGAAGATCGTTGAAGGCCAGGAGACGAAGCAATGAGCGGCCGCATGCAGCAGACATCGAGTTCGCGCCGTTCGCTTTCACGCCACATGATTGGTCTGTCCCTGTTGGCGCTTGCGCTGGTCGTCGGTGTCGGCGGCTGGGCGGCGACGACGGAATTGTCGAGCGCGGTCGTCGCCGGCGGCGTCGTCGTCGTTGACGATAACGTAAAGAAGATCCAGCACCTGACAGGCGGTATCGTCGACGAACTCCTCGTCAGGGAAGGCGATCGCGTTCAAGCCGGGCAGGTTCTGATCCGCCTTGATGACACTGCTGTGCGGGCGAACCTCGCCGTCGTCGAAAGCACGCTTGCGCAGCTCTATGTCCGCCACGCCCGCCTCCAGGCCGAGCGGATTGGAGCGTCCTCATTCTCTGTCGACGAGAAGCTGCGTAAGTTCATCTCCGGCCCAGTGGCCGCGAAGCTCGTCGAGGGCGAGCAGAAGCTCTTCGCGAGCCGGCGCGCGGCACTCGCCGGCATGAAGAGCCAGTTGGCGTCGAGGAAGGCACAGCTTGCCGACGAAATCGAAGGCCTGACGGTGCAAGTGAAGTCGATCGAGGATGCGTTGAAGTTGATCGAGGAAGAGCTGACCGGCGTCGATTCGCTCTATGCCCGGGGGCTCGTGCCGATGCAGCGGGTGACGACGCTGAAGCGCCAGCGCGCGGAACTCGAAGGTGAACGCGGACAGCACATCGCCGCCCTTGCCCAGGCACACGGCAAGTCGAGCGAGATCGACCTGCAAATCCTGCAACTCGACGAGGACCGGCGCACCGAGATTTCCAAGGACCTGACGGAGGTCGAGGCGAAGATCGCCGAATATGAGGAGCGCCGCACCGCCGCTACCGACCAGTTGCGCCGCCTCGATATCACGGCGCCGCTTCCCGGTCGCGTCTACCAGCTCGCAGTTCACACGGTCAACGGCGTCATCAATCCCGGCGAGACGCTGATGCTCGTGGTGCCGGAGGCCGATAACCTCACCATCGAGGCGAGGGTGGCGACGCACGACATCGACCAGATCCGTGTCGGCCAGCCGGTCGAGATCCGATTCAGCGCCTTCAACCAGCGCACCACGCCCGAAGTCGAGGCCGAGGTCGTGAGGGTCGCTCCCGATATCGTGACCGATGAGCGCACCGGAGCCACCTACTATCCCCTGCGCATCCGCCCGAAGCCGGAAAGCCTCGCCAAGCTCAAGGGCCTCTCGCTCTATCCCGGTATGCCCGCCGAGGTCTTCATCAAGATCGCCGACCGTACCGTCATCTCCTACCTCACCAAGCCGCTCACCGACCAGATGCGGCACGCCTTCCGGGAGGATTGAGCAGCGCGTGGCTGGAGCGGCGAGATAGATATCGGCGATAGAGGTGGCGCTTCGGACACCGACCCTTCCGGTCCGGGAATCGTCGATTACGCCAGCTTGCGAAGTGGCCCCGGTGACGCCGAGCCCTTGCTTATAAAGCCTGCGTAGGAGACACGGCTGGATCCTTCGGCAGCGCGCTTGGCCGAGAGGTCTCCTTGAACCAGCTTTTGCCGCCACTTCCCCGCGCCGGAGGCTGGCACGTTGCGGTGACCAGCTCGCGACCAGAAAGGCGCGTCGCTGCAGCGGCCTTTAGCTGGATAGCCATGACCTTTGGCTCCGCGCGACGGGTGCTTTGTCTGCTGAATCGCATCATTCACCAATCAACCAACCAAAGCCACAAAGATCCTTCGAGGCGAATCACGGGCGACGATCGCGAGTCCGATCCTCATAGGTTTTTCGAAATCTTTTCGAAGACAAGAAGCTTAGCCTGGCGGACGGCTTTCTCAATCGAATCCCCGATCGCCAGATACGCCGCTATCGCGCTGGCCAGCATGCAGCCGGTCCCGCGCATCGAGCCGGCAAGCCGTGGCATGTCGACGTGGATAGGTTCTTGTCCGGGGCCCAACAGGATATCCGTTGATCTGGGTCCCGTCGCATGGCCGCCCTTGATGAGCAGTGCCTGCGGCCCGGCCGCAAGCAATCGCCTCCCCTGCAGCAGCGCATCGTCGTCGTCCTCGGCCAAATCCGAACCGGTCAGGATCGCCAGCTCGACGAGGTTCGGCGTGACGAGACGGCAAAGCGGCATAAGATCGCGCTTCAAGACGCCGATCGCCCCCGGTTCCAGCAGTTGCCTGCCCGACGAGGAAGCCAGCACCGGATCGAGGACTGCCGGTATCCGCAGATTTTCGCTGACGGCTGCAACCGCCGCGATGACGCGTCCCGTCGAAAGCATGCCGATCTTTATCGCGGATACCCTGTTGGCCCGCAGCGCCGCGCGCATCTGATCGGCGACCAGGCCGGGCTGCATATGGTGGATAGCCGTGACGGATTGGTGTGTCTGCACCGTTACCGCGGTGACGGCAACGCACGCGCGCAAGCCGATGGCGGAGATCGTCTCCATGTCGCGCGCAATTCCCGCGCCCCCACTGGAATCCGATCCGCCGACGACGAGCACATGCGGGTCTCGGTTCAGCGCCATTGCTGCGTCTTTTCGATCCATTCCCTGGTGCGCGCCTCGGGATCAGGGTTCACTGTTATGTCAGTAACCACCGCGGCGCTGTCGGCGCCGGCCTCGAAAACACCGTCGAGCCGCTCGGGATTGAGGCCGCCGATGGCGACCAGCGGAATGGGTGCGACGGCGTCCTTCCAGGCGCGAACCCTTTCGAGCCCCTGCGGCGCCCATTTCATCTTCTTCAGTATGGTCGGATAGACGGGACCCAGCGCGACGTAGTCGGGCCTGGCGGCCATGGCCGTCTTCAGCTCGGCATGATCGTGCGTGCTCAGCCCGAGCCTGATGCCGGCCGCCCGTCTTCGGGAGGTCGGCGGCCTGCAGATCCTCCTGGCCGAGATGGACGAAGTCGCAGCGCTCCTCGATCGCCAGCCGCCAATGATCGTTGACGATGAGCTGGCAATCGTGTCGTGCGCACAAGGCCTTTGACTCGCGGATCTCCACGCGCAGCCTGTCCTCGTCCATGTTCTTGATGCGAAGCTGCACCAGCCTGACGCCGAGCGGCACCAGCCGCTCGACCCAGGCGGCGCTGTCGACGATCAGGTAGAAGGGATCGAGCTTCATGAAAAAACCGCCCTGCCGACCGTAGGCGTCGACGGCACGGCGACGTCGCGCGGCTCGAGCAGTCCCGAACCATACGCTTCCTGAAAAACCTCCTTTAGGAGTTCCTTGAATTCTCCCTATGCGACGTTCTGAAAAATCGGTAAAATCGTTTGTTTCAATCAAATGCATCCACGCTATGATAGCTAAGACATGCGTTTCAAGGGACTTGATCTCAATCTTCTCGTCGTGCTCGACGCGCTGCTGGCTGAGCGCGGCCTCACGGCGGCGGCACGCCGCATCAACCTGAGTCAGCCGGCCATGAGTGCGGCCGTCGCCCGGCTGCGTGACTTTTTCCACGATGAACTATTTTTGATGAGCGGCCGCGAACGCATCCTGACACCGCGTGCGGAAGCACTCGCCCCCGCAGTTCGCGACGCGCTGCTGCGCATCCAGAGCTCGATTATTTCTTGGGATCCGTTTAACCCGGCTCAATCCGACCGCCGCTTCAGCATCCTTCTTTCCGATTTCGTCACACTCGTGTTTTTTGAAAAGGTCGTGGAGCGTGTTGCACGGGAAGCGCCCGGTGTAAGCTTCGAATTGCTGCCTGTCGACGAAACCCCCGATGAGCTTCTCCGGCGCGGTGACATCGATTTTCTAATTCTTCCGGATTTGTACAAGTCGAGCGCGCATTCAAGAGTGGCGCTGTTCGACGAAACGCTCGTATGTGTAGGCTGCGCCGCGAACAAACAGCTGCCACGGCAGCTTACGTTCGAGAGATACATGTCGATGAAGCACGTCGTGGTCAAGTTCGGCCGTATGCTGAGGCCCTCCATCGAAGAATCGTTTTTGATTGAGCATGGTCTTAGGAGACGTGTCGAGGTCGCTGTGCAGGGCTTCAGCATGATCCCGCCGATGGTATCAGGCACAGATCGTATAGCGACCATGCCCTTGCGGCTGGTCAAGCATTTCGAAGCAACGTTCCCCCTGCAGATCCTCGACCTTCCGCTGCCACTTCCCGGATTTACCGAGACCCTCCAATGGCCGGCCCTTCACAACAGCGATCCGGCAAGCATCTGGATACGGGAGATAATGTTGCAGGAGGCGTCCCGCATGGCTACTCCAAACAAGTCCTCGGGACGTCGCACGCGCTCCTAGATTTACTCAGCGTCTCAGGGAGGCTCTCGCGTGAATAGCCCCGTTTCGGATGAGATCGACGCTGCCGGCAAGTGCGCCTGCGAGGTCGTCCAGCGCCTGGACTTCCTCGACTAGCTCGAACGAGAAGGGACCGGCATAGCCGCCATCAAGCAGCGACCGGATCTGGCTGCCATTGTCGGAACCTCCCAGGACGCGATCCGGGTAAATCCAGAAGGTCGGATTGTCAGGCCTGAAATGTGCACGAGACCGGTTAGCTCGCAGGAGAAGAATGTCTCCCCCGCGAGGGTGTGGTGGAACGTGTCGTGTAAGAGGCGGAAGGCGGACTGGCCATCAACCGCGGCAATGGCCTCAGCCGCTTCCTTCTTCGATTGAAGCGAGCAGGTCTGGAAGCCCAGCGGTTCGATAAGACCGATCAAACCGCGCGACTGGAGGATCGGCTTGAGCGCGCTCAAGGCGACGACAGATTCCCGTGGCGCTCGCCGTTCGTGGGCCTCGAGCCGTGATTGAGCGGCACCAGCACGAGCGTCTTCGCCCCGCAGTCAGCCGCATAATCGGCGAGCTTGCTCGCCTCGGCATGGCGCGCGGGAGCCCACTCATTGAACCGCTGTAAGGCGTTGACAGAGATAATCGTGATGCCCGCCTCAGCGGCGGCAGACCTCACGTCCGCAGCCGGCATGCCAGGTGCAAAAGAATTGCTGAAAAGAACGTCTGTCAGACCGTGGTCGCGGGCAAGCGCGAAAAATGCCCGAACATCAAATCGGCAGCCCGCCAAGCGGTCGAGTGCAAAGCGGGGCGACGCCTGGCGCATGGCTTGGCTTTTCCTTTCATGAAGCGCGGTCGCCGTTCTCGGCTGTTCGGCTTCTGCCGCGTGGAACCGCTCGTTGACCGAAATGAGGCAGGACAGTCAATCGAGCCTTCTTTCATTTGTGAAAGGAAACTCCCCGCTATGATAGAATCCATCGGTTTCATATATTTTCCGGCAGATGGATGTCGAACGGCAGAAATGTCTGTCCTGGTGTTTCAGCGGTGCCGGTCTCGATAGCCCGCGTCATCAGCGTTATCAGCTCCTGGCAAAGCCGGCGCATTGGCGTGGCGACTGCCATCGTGACGATGTTGTCTGCGAGCGCCGCCCGAGACTCCGGCGTGATTTCATTCACGATCGCGACGAGATCCCGACTTTTGCCCTCTTCCCGGACCGCGGAGATGGCGCCCTCCATGCCGCCGCCGGCGACATAGAAGCCGACGAGCTCGGGTTCCCGCTGCATGAGATCAAGCGTTGCCTCGTAGGTGATCTGCCGTTTCTCGAGGTTCATGAGCGGGTCCAGCACCTCGAACGTCGGCGCCTTCTCACGGCAATAGGAGCGAAAGCCGAAATCACGGAGCTCGTGACCCTGAAAACGATGGCTGCCGACAAACACCGCCACCTTGCCGGGCCGTTTTGCGACCTTGGATACCATCCAAGCGGCCGTGCGTCCCACCTTGCGGTTGTTGAGGCCGATATACCCCTGTCGCACGCCGGCGGCGAAGTCGGAAAGCAGCGAGAAAACCGGAATGCCTTTGGCCTTGAGCTCCTCAACCGCTGCTGTAATTTTCGGATGGTCCGGTGCCACCATCGCGATCGCATGGCAGCGTACGCTCAAATCCTTGAGCCGCGCAATCAGGTCGCTCGGCATATGTGACGGCGCGAATTCGATGCGCGAAATGCCGTGGAAGGACTGGGCCAAATTGACCGACGCTTCGACCTCGCGCGCGAATTCCTGGTAGAAATGCTGGGCCGGTTTTCTCAAGATGAAGCCCAGCCGATAGTGCGGCAGGTCTCGCTGCAAGCGCTGTTTGATGAGACCGGCAGCATGATAGCCGATGGCGTGGGCGGCGGCGTGGACCCGCCGCGCGGTCTCCTCGCGCACCGGATGGCGGGCGTTCAGAATCCGATCGACCGTTGCTACGCTGACTCGGGCTTCACGGGCGAGATCGGCAATTGTGGGGCGCTTGGTCATGGGTCCTATTCTGATTGGTTTTGACGCAGGCTCTCTGTCACCTAGCGCGTCTCGACAATGGTTTCGGGCAAAGTGAAGACGTCCGCATACTGCATGATCGACGGCGTATTGGACGAACAGCACTCCAGACGTAGACCGGCCGGGTATAACGGAAGGTTATCGCTTGGGGGGCGACGATTTGCACTCACACATTTAGCGCTTCTGATTCATGGTCCGTGAGGCGCCGTTTAGAGCCTGCGAGTCGATCGTTCAGTTCCCGTGACCAGCTAGGCGAATTAACGGGTCGCGGTGCTTCGCCCTTACTCGGCGGGCGGTAGCCGGTTTGATGCCTCGGCAGGCGGATGACCGCAAAATGCGGCTTTCATCAGCGCTTCGTCCAATTCTCCTTCCCAGCGGGCGACAACGAGGGATGCCACTGCGTTACCGACGCAATTCGTCAGCGCCCGGCATTCGGACATGAAGCGGTCGACGCCGAGGATGAGTGCCATCCCAGCAACGGGCACACTCGGCACTACGGCGAGCGTAGCAGCCAGAGTGATGAAGCCCGCGCCTGTCACACCTGCAGCGCCCTTCGAGGAAAGCATCGCAACGAGCAGCAGCAGCACCTGATCGCTAATTGACAGATCCGTGTTCGTCGCCTGGGCGATGAAGAGGGCCGCCATCGTCATGTAGATATTGGTGCCGTCCAGATTGAACGAATATCCGGCCGGGATGACGAGACCCACGACCGACCGCCTGGCGCCCGCCTTCTCCATCTTCTCCATGAGCGAGGGCAGCGCGGCCTCCGAGGAGGACGTTGCCAGGACAAGCAGCAGCTCTTCCTTGATGTAGCGAATGAGAGAAAAGATCGAAAAGCCGTTGTAGCGGCAGACCGCGCCCAAAACCCCGAACACAAAGAGGAAGGCGGTGATATAGAACGTCGCGACCAGCATCGCGAGGTTCACGACCGAACCGACGCCATATTTGCCGATCGTGAAGGCCATTGCGCCGAAAGCGCCGATCGGCGCGGCGTTCATCAGAATGCCGACGAGCTTGAAGACAGGCGCGATGAGCGCCTGAAGGAAGGAAACGACAGGCTTGCCCGTCTCTCCGACCATCGCCAGCGCGATGCCGAACAGAACCGAGAAGAACAGCACCTGCAGGATGTCGCCTTGCGCGAAGGCACCGACAATCGTTGA
>NZ_JBWLUZ010000033.1:0-52243 GCF_057784325.1 Mesorhizobium sp. CNPSo 4689 | reverse complement strand
GCACTGCCCTTTGCTCCAAGGGGCGGGCCGGGTGGGACAAGAGCTCGACTGCCATTTCGTTGGCCAAGGTGTGAAGCCGGAGAAACCAACCCTGTTCTCTTTGCCACCTGGTCCGGCTGACGCGGCCCGCGTGGAAAAAACCCGCCGTGGGGCATGATGGTTCCATAGCGGGGGAGCGACCAAGACGCTCTTCGCCGACACGAAGGCGGATGCGCCGTGCAACAAAGCCCGCCACCGTGCGTTGACCTTCTGCCAGTTCACTCTGGCTACTCCAGAACTCCGAACCCGCTGGCTGACCGCCGGCGGGTCTTTTTTGCAGTGCCGGAGCATTTCGCCTGGAACTCCGGAACAATTCGCCATCGACCCGGTTGTTTCTCTGCAGCTGTCCCCTCAACTGCTGCCGATCAGGTATCCCCTGATCAGCCCGCGTCTCCCCTTAAAAAGGAAGACGCGGGCGCGGTTGAGCGCGTCATCTCAACAGAAGGAAGGCAACGATGAATTGGGATCAAATCAAGGGCAAATGGATGCAGTTCAAAGGCAAGGCCAAGGAACAATGGGGCGACCTCACCGACGATGATCTGGATCGGATCGACGGCAATCGCGACCAGCTCCTCGGGCGGATCCAGGAGAGATATGGGATCGCCAAGGAAGAGGCGGAGCGGCAGATAGACGAATGGTCCAGACGGGTCTGACCGAGGTCAAACGGTCGCTTCTTCAGCATCTGGCGCTGCCGGGCTGGCAGCTCATTGGAGAGAGGAAACATCCATGAGTCTCGGCACGATTCTGATCATCATCTTGATTCTGATTTTGCTTGGCGGTTTCAGCGGCCTTGGCGGCGGGCCCTTCTATGGCACCGGCTACTATGGCGGTGGCGGGCTGGGTCTGGTCCTGCTCATCATCATCATTCTGGTTGTTCTCGGGCGCCTCTAGCGCGCAGGCATCGATCGCCGGACGCCCATTGCGTCCAGGTGCTGGAGGAGTTGGTGGCGCGCAAACTCGACCTGAGGAGCGGTCGGCCTGTCTGGTTTTCTTACCGCGCGCCATCGGTGCCGATAGAAAAACTGACGCGGGACGTAAGCACCGGCGTACTGATCGTCGGTATGGGCGTCAGCGGCGCCATGGCCGCCGAAGCACTGACGCGCGCCGGCCATTCGGTGATCTGCATCGACCGGCGCGGACCGCTGGACGGATCGACCTCGGCCACGACGGCCCTGGTGCAATTCGAGCTCGACCAGCCGCTGAAAAAACTTTCGGCGATGAGGGGAAAGGCCGATGCCGAGCAGGCATGGCGCCGATCGCGCCTGGCCGTACTCAATTTGCAAGGGCGGATCGCCGAACTGGCGATCGACTGCAACCTCACCTGCCATCCCGCGCTTTATCTGGCCGGCAATGTGCTTCGGCCATCCGCGTTGCGCGCCGAGGCAGAGGCCCGCCAACGAACCGGAATCGCTGCAACTTACTTGAGCCGTCAGGCCCTGGCGGAGGGTTTCGGCGTCGATCGCGCCGGCGCCATTCTCAGCCATGGCAATCTCGCGCTGGACCCGCGCAAGCTAACCGCGGGTTTGCTGCTGCGGTCGCTGGCACGCAAAGCGCGCTTCTATGCACCGGTCGAGGCGACGGCGATCGACCACGATCGCGAAAGAGTCGTCGTCGGTACCAAGCATGGCCCGACGATCACAGCGCAACATCTGGTGCTGGCAACCGGCTATGAGCTGACCAACATCATCCCGTCGACGGCGCACCGCATCGTCTCTACCTGGGCCATCGCCACAAAGCGGCAGCCAAAAAACATCTGGCCGGGCGCCGCTCTCATCTGGGAGGCATCAGAGCCATACCTCTACGTCCGATCGACAGCCGACGGCCGCGTCCTCTGCGGCGGCGAGGATGAAGACTTCACCGACGAAGGAAATCGCGATCGGCTCATCGCAGGCAAGGCCGAACGACTGGCCGCAAAGCTATTGCGGCTGTTGCCGCAGCTCGATCCCACCCCCGAATTTGCCTGGACCGGTTCGTTTGGCACGACGACAACGGGGCTGCCCTATATCGGTGCGCTGCCCGGGCACCCGCGCGTTCATGCCGTCATGGGCTATGGTGGCAATGGCATCACCTTTTCGCAAATCGCTTCGGAGATCGTTTTGTCGGCGATCGGCGGTGCCGAGGACACCGATGCGAAGCTCTTCGGATTCGCTCGCTCCTGACGAGTACGGCAAGCGGGGAGCTCAGCCTTACATCAAGTCCAGCTCGACAGGATCGTCTCCATTTCCACCGTTTCCACCTGCTGCGCAAAGCGCTGGTGATAGACGGTCAGCAATGCGTCATGCGTGGCGTCGGACGAGCTGCACAGCGCATCCGTCACCAGCACCACACGGTAGCCGAGGTCGATGGCGCCGAGCACAGTGGCGAGCACGCACACGTCGGTCTCGCCGCCGGTGATCACCAAGGTGTCGATCCCCCGCCTTGCCAGAAAATTCGTGACCCTGCCCTCGAACCAGGGCGAGTAGATATGCTTGTCGATGATGGTCGCGGGTGGACAGTGCCGCGCCAGCGAAGGCAAGAGATCGACCATTTCGGGACCGATCTCCTCCAATGTCATCGACGCCCAACGCTGGTAGTAGCGCTTCCAGGTGCCGATGCCCTGGCCTGGTTTCTGTGCCGGCAGGAAGCGGGTAAAGACGGTTTGCGCGGCGCGGCGCGCGACAAGGCTCTCGATCCGCGGCAACACACGGGTGATCCAAGGTGTGGCCCAGGGCGATGGTTCCGCAAACAGTCGCTGCATGTCCACGCAAAGGTGCACGCACTTGTCACCCAACGGGCCATAGGCCAGTCCTGGCACTGACATCAGGATGTCGCTCGCGCGACGGCTACGGCGATACGCAGCCGTTCGACAATGACCATCTCGCCACACATGCGGCCCTCCGCTGCCTCAAACGCGACGCACCGCCCTTCGTTCCTACGGGATGGCAACTTGCGGACCCCGAACGTGGCGAGCCATCGGACACGTGGAACCCGCAGCGCAATTCCCGGTTAAATCCAAGAGGCGGATACAGGATCGAAGCCATGAGCGTTCTCTACCAGGCGGCAAAGATCGCCGAAAAAGCCCATGCCGGGCAGACGGACAAAACGGGGCAACCCTATATCGAGCATTGCCACCGGGTTGCCGACGCGGTCGAGACGATTGACCAGAAGGCTGTCGCCTACCTGCATGACGTTCTCGAGAAGAGTGAGGGCTGGAGCCGTGACCGGCTCGAAGAGGCAGGCTTCGGACCATCGATCGTATCGGCCGTTGACGCGCTCACCCGACGACCCGAAGAGGACGATCTCGCTTTCGTACGCAGGGCAGCCGCCAACCCGGTGGCACTCCCGGTCAAGCGCGCAGACCTTGCCGATAATCTCTGGCAGGCACGCCAGATTGGTGCCTCGACGTCAAAATACGAGGACGGCTTGCGCGTTCTCGATGAAGAGTTCGGCGGTTGAATGCCCGCTCCGTTGGAACGGGCGAAACGAACCGCCTTCGGCCGCAGCCCATCACGTCACGTCACGCCGCGAGCTGGTCCTCGCGGGCGGCCGCGATCATGACACTCGCGAGCAGGCCATAGGCTGCTTCCCAGGCCTCGCGCACTGGCGCGGTAAAGGCGGGGCCGAGGCCGGCCGCCAGCGTCTCGATCAGCGCCTGCCCGACGATCGGGTAATGATGCTCTTCAACGCCATAGGCGACGTGCCGCTTGGCGAGTTCGCGCACGGTCGGCAGAATTGTCTCGGCACGATCCAGTCCATGCACGACGAAACCCAGGCTAGCCATCAGCTTGGCGCCCTGCTTGGTCATGTCCCGCACCGGAAACAGCGCCCGAAGATTTTCGTCGATCGCAAACAGGCGTTCATAGAACAGAGCGGCGGCAGCCGCGCGGATCGGGACGACCTCGCGAAAACTGTCCTGCACAAGTCTGATCTGGTCGGGTGTCATCGGCGCGCTCCTCTGGGTTCTGGCTTGGGTTGACCATCCCCTTGGGGCGTTCGCAGGCATGTCGCCCGCTCGCGTCGATGTTTCAGATACGTCTCAATCCGGTTTCAGGTTGTATTCGGTTGTTTTCGCACCCCCGTCACTCCCTATTCGCACTGCCGGCGCGGGCCACCGGAATAAGGCTGGTATGTGTTGTCTTCCGGCCGGTAGGAGCGGTAGCGGCTGAAGCAATAATCCACGTGGTCGGGCGAAAGCTGGGCGCCGTCCGTCTCATATGTCGTGGCGTAGCCGTCCATCGAAGCGTCGTTCGCCTCGACGTAGCTGACGGCATCGGCGGGAGGTTGCGCCGTGGGTCCGGCGGTGCCGGGGTCGAGATAGGGCGAGATGCAGGGGCGCTGCTGCCCGCTGTAGGACACGTAGCTGTTGTCGCCGGGACGATAGGAGCGGTAGCGGCTCGCGCACCATTCGACATGGGCGGCGGGCAGTCCTGCCGAGGCCTGCTCCTCATCCGTCGAAGGCTGGATGGCGGAGGTCGCGATGGCGTCGGTCGTCGCCGGGGTGGTCTGCGACGCGGCGGCCGCTTCCGCTTTGGCGTCAGGCATCGCAGCCTGCTCGGCCGGGATACGCTCCAAGGTCGGCGCCGCCTTGTTCACAGGGCGCGCGTCCTTGGTCCAGAGTTCCGCGACGCCCACGCTGGGGGTGATCTGGCGCACGGGCTTTGCGGCGAGAAGCCAGACGGCGAAGGCAAGGCCGCTGGCGAAGACGGCGAGGGTCAGCACGAAGCCGCCGACTATTCCCAACAAAGCTTTCACGCCGCGCACTCCTTAAGGCCCCGCTCATACAATGCGGGATATTGAGTCCGGTTCCAGGGAGCCTGCGGGCGAGCGAGGAACCCGAGCTTGCCCCACACCTCCGTGAACCCACCTCCCCGTCGCACGTCTGGCTTAGCGCGGGAGCAGGTTGTCGTGTTAGGATTGCCGGTCGGTATCCTGCTGCTTCAGGGCAACGCCGCTGCAAGTGCCGGCTCGTGCGCATACCGTCAGGCTGACGGCAGGCGAATTTCCTGCCGCAGATTTTCGCGAAGCAAGGAGGGGTTCATGAGCGCAAGGGGCCGATATTTCCGTAGGCTGGTGGCCGGCATTTTTGCCGGTGTCTTCTGGATGGATACCGCCTTGGCGCAGTCGAGCGAGGCGGGGTGCAGGTTCGAGCCGGTGGCCGGAACCTCTCGACAGATCCTGCGGTGCCAGGAAGGCCTTACCATCATCGTCGAAGACGGCGCGCGTTTTTCGCTGGTGGACCGCGATCGGAACGGCAATGCCGATGCGGTCAGATTGCGGCGCAAGGCGCTGCTGCTCGAGGCTCCTGCCGGCGGGGTCCAGGGCGGTTTCGTGGTCGTCACCCCGCAGGCGATCGCCGCGGTGCGCGGCACAAAATGGACGGTCGACGTCGGCCAGCGCAAGACGTCCGTTTTCGTCCTCAGAGGCCGCGTCGCCGTGCAACGGCCGGCGTCCAATGCCGGCGTGGTGCTGGCGCCGGGCGAAGGCGTCGACGTCGAGGCAGGGACGGGCAAGCTCACCGTCAAGCGCTGGCCGGCCAAGCGCGTTTCCGCATTGATGGCTCGTCTGGGTCAGTGAGCGAGGATGAGCGGTCGAGCGCTTGCGACGCTGATCGCGCTCATTCTGGCCGGTCTTTGGGGCGCCGGCCTGGGCTTCGCCCATTGGCGCGGCAATTTGGGGTTTCTCGATCGCGTCGAAGCGACGATGACCGATCTTCGAACGCTCGTTCGAGGAACGGCAAAGCCACCGGAGGTGATCACCATTGTCGCGATCGACGACGAAACGGTGCGCGTTGAGGGCAGCTATCCGCTCAGCCGCGCCACGCTTGCCCGGCTTGTCGATACGATCGCGCGCTTTGAGCCGAAAGCCATTGCGCTCGACCTTCTGCTGGTCGATCCCGGGGCGAAAGACGATGACGCGGCGCTCGCGCGTTCGCTGGGCAGGAGTGCCAGCGTCATCGCTGCGGCAGCGGTCTACCCGGGAGGCAGACAATGGGCAGTGGCCGAGGGTGAAGGCCCTCTCGCCCGGGTGGCGAATGCCGAGCGGTTTCTGTGGCCGCTGAAAGCGTTTTCGGACGCCGCCGCCGTCGGCGTCGTCAACGTGGTCACCGACCGGACGGGAACGCCCCGGTTCGTGCCGTTGCTGTTTCGGGCCGGAGATCAGTTGGAAGCGTCCTTCTCCCTGCGTGTTGCTGCGCTGGCTGCGGGCGAGGATCCGGCCATAGCGCCCGATCATCTGTCGCTGGGCAGCCGTCGGGTCAGGACGGACATCGGTCACATCCTGCCGCTGACATTCTACGGCCCGCGCGGCACGATCCGCACGATCAGCGCCACGACCGTGCTGGAGGGCCAACTCGATCGCGGCATCATCCGGGATCGAATTGTCGTGATCGGAGCGACGGCAACCGGCGCCGGCGATGTTTTCCCGACTCCGTTCGATCCCGTGCTTCCGGGTGTCGAAGTCATGTCGACGGCGATCGCCCATCTGATGACCGGCGACGGCATAGTCCGAGACCAGTCCGTTCGCCTCGCGGATGCCGGCTTTGCGGTGGTGCTGCCCATGGTTCTCGTGGGGTTGCTGGCGTGGCGGCGAAACGCCATCGGCCTATGGGCGGTCGCCGGCGTGATCTTGATCTGGTTCGCGGTCAATATGGCAGCTTTCTCACACCATATCTGGCTGAGCGCTGCGCTGCCGATGGCCGCTGCCGTTCCGCCGGCTCTTCTGTTTGGGGCAGCACAACTTTGGCTGGGCAGGAACCGGGCCCAATATTTCGCCACGCAGAGCCAATTGCTGCAACGCGTCGAAGCCCCAGGCCTGGGGGCGTGGCTCGCCGGCCATGGCGACTTCCTCGCGGAACCTGTCCGGGCAGACGCCGCCATCCTGTTCATCGATCTGTCCGGCTTCACCGGGCTGAGTGAAACATTGGGGCCGAACGCCACGCGCGAACTCTTGAACGCGTTTCATGCGCTGGTAGACGAGGATGTGAAAGACTGCGGTGGCGTCGTCACTTCTTTCATGGGTGACGGCGCCATGATCCTGTTCGGTCTGCCGCAACCGGCGACAGATGACGCCTTCAATGCTGCCCGCTGTTGTGCAAGGCTCTCCAGCCGTACCAACGATTGGCTCGCCTCGTTGCCTGCATCGACGGCATCCCGGCTCGGCTTCAAGATTGGAGCGCACCACGGAACGATCGTTGCCTCTCGACTCGGCGGCGCAGGCCGTCAGCACATCGCGGCCACCGGCGACACGGTCAACGTCGCCAGTCGCCTGATGGAGATCGCGGCCGAGCAGAATGCCGAAGTCGCGGTGAGTGACAAGATGCTGCAAGCCGCCGGTCGCGACTGCGCACTGTTCAAATCCGGTGTTCTGAGAGGGCCTGCGGAAACACAAATCCGTGGGCGATCCGGCGCGCTGGCAATCTGGTTCTGGCGGAGTACGCGGACGCTGCAGCAGGCCCGCGATAAATGATGGTGGGCGCCAGCATCCCTACCCCCCAACCACCTCCCGGTACGCCCTCACCTCGCCATCCTGCCCGCGAATGCGCCACGTCTCCCCGTCCCGCCCTTCGACATAGCACGGCCCGAGCGGCACCTTGCCGCCGCCGTCCGGCAGGTCCAGCACGTAGACGGGGTTGCAGATGCCCGACAGCCGCCGACGCAGGGCGCCGGCCAGCGCCTGGCCTTCGGCGATTGTGGTGCGCCGGTGCGCCATGCCGCGCGCGAGGTCGCCGTGGTGCAGGTAGTACGGTTTTATCCCGAGGCGGTACATCAGCTCGCGGCAGAGCTCCTCCAGCACCTCGACAGTGTCGTTGACGCCCTTGAGCAGAACGCTTTGGTTGAGCAGCATGAAGCCTGCGTGGCGCAAGGTGCGGCAGGCCGCTTCGGTAGCGTCCGTGATCTCGCGCGGATGGTTGAAATGGGTGACCACTGTGACCATCAGGCGGCCCTGCAAGGCCCCGACCAGCCCTGACGTCACGCGCGAAGGCAGCGCAACCGGCACGCGGGTGTGGATGCGCAGCAGCCGCACATGCGGGATCGCCTCGATGCTGGCGCGGATTTCGGCCAGCGCCTTGTCCGGCAGCGAAAGCGGGTCGCCGCCGGTCAGGATCACCTCGCGGATTTCGGGGTGGGCTGCGATGTAGGCGAAAGCCGGCTCAAGGGCTTCGCGCGTATAGCCGCGGCCGATCGAGGTCAGCGACTCCTTGCGGAAGCAGAATCGGCAATAGACCGCGCATTGATAGGTCGGGAACAGCAGCACCCGGTCGGCATGGCGATGCGTCAATCGCGGCACCGGGCTGAATTCATGGTCGCCGATCGGATCGTCGAGCTCGCCGTCCTGCTCCGCCAGTTCCTGCGGCGACGGGATGACTTGCGCCCGGATGGGATCGGCGGGATCGCTCCAGTCGATCAGGTCGAGATAGGCTTTTGGGATGCGCACCTTGTGGCGCGTGGCCGCCGCTTGCGCTGCCGCGCGCTCGGCCGGCGACAACGGCAGCGACTCCAGATCGCGCACATGACGCACGCCTGCGCGGACATCGTCCTGCCAAGAGGCATCGCCGGCCGCCGTGCCGTCGTTCACGGCATCGGCAGTGCCGGAGGCCGCTTCCGTCGCTCCGCCGCTTGTGCCCGTCGGCGCGGCATCGTTCAAAGTCATCGAAGGCTCCTTGAATTCTTGCTGCTCGATACAGCATTGCGGCCAGCGCGCAAAAGCCTTCGATGCATGGCTGAGACAACGCCATGCCCCTGGCGACCGCGCGGGATCGGCCTTGCACATCTACGAAACCATAAGTTTTTCACGGAATGGAAAGCGATGGGTCGAAAGTCAGCGCCGCGATAGTCCGTGCCGGAAGCGGAAGTGGCCGCCGCTTCCCCCGGCAAGTACGGTAGATCGACGAAGAGATTCAGCAGAATTTCAGAAATCTTCCGGTACGCGCCCTTTCCTTGGCTTCATTGTTCTCAAGAGCGAACCGGATGAGGTCGAACATGTCACCGAATGAGAACACGCGCCAAGCCGCCCGGCAGGAACTCCTGGAATATGCATCCACCGTCATGGCTGCGTCACCTTGTGCGCCCATGCCTGGAACAATGTTCGAAATGCTGGAGATCATGGCCATGGAGAGGCGCATGACTTCCGGCCAAAGTGAAGGCGGATCAAATTCTCCTGATCCCTTGACGTCCGCGCCGATTGAGACCCCAATCAGGCAGCGTTTGGTCGAGCTGGTCAGATCGGCATTCAATGTCGCGAGAAAACCCAGGGCACGCACCACTGGCACTTGGCAGTTGCGAGCTTGATCTTGCCCGCGGGCTGCTGTTGTGCAACGGAAAACCTGTCGCTCTGCGCTCCAAGGCGTTTGACCTGTTGACCTACCTCAGCAGGAATGTCGGGCGTGTCGCGACCAAGTCTGAACTGATGTCAGCGGTGTGGCCCGATGTCTTTGTGACCGAGGATTCACTGACGCAGGCGGTCAGGGAGTTGCGAAAGGCGCTGCAGGACGAAAGCCAAACCATTATCCGCACGGTCGCCAAGCGCGGCTACGTCTTCTCGCCTCCCGACGCGCCAAAGCAAGAGCGCGCCGGGCAGCCGCGCGTTGCCGTGCTGCGTTTCAGCAATGAAGGTGCGCCGGAAGACACCCCCTTGGTCGACGGTTTCGCCGAGGACATTGTCAATGCGTTGGCTCGCTTCGGAACGGTCGTTGTGCTGGCGCGCAATTCCGGATTTGCATTTGTCTCGGATTCCGCGTCCGATTGGCGTGCCGTTGGCGACAGCCTTGGCGCAACCTACCTGGTCCGCGGCAGGGCGACGACCCGGGCAGACGGCATGCGGGTCACCGTCAGTCTCATTACTGCCTCGACGGGTGGAGTCCTATGGAGCGATACCTTTTCCGCGTCTGGCGGCCAGATCTTCGACATGCAGGAAGAAATCGCCCGCCGTGTGGTGAACCGGCTGGTCGCTCGGCTCGACGATGCAGGTCTCAAGCAGGCAAGCCCAAAGCCTCCCGAAAGCCTGGCCGCATACGAGCTTCTCCTGCGTGGACTGGCCCGGCTGCGCGGTTATGGTGATGATGACAACGAGGCTGCGCGCGGTCTCTTCCAGGCTGCGGTCGAAAAGGACCCGACCTATGCCTTGGCGCATGCCTACATCGCGCTCGCCGATCTCATTATAGGTGGTTATGCCGAGGCACCCCCGGCATTGCTTGGTTCAGTGATCGACCGCGCGGTGTGTGCGGTGACCCTGGCGCCGGAAGAGCCACGCTGCCATCGCGTACTCGCCCAGGCTTTCATCTCTGCCCGTCGGTTCGACGCGGCTGAACATCACCTTCAACGCGCGCTCGACCTCAATCCGTATGACGCCGATACGATTGCGCAAATGGGGTTCTTGCTCACGATGAGAGGCAGGCCTCTTGAAGCACTCGCGGCGCTTGACAGTGCGATACGGATCAACCCGATCCATCCGGACTGGTACCACTATGATCGCGCCATCGCGCAATACTCCGTTGGAGATTACAAGGCCGCGCTTGTCAGCATGTCCAAGGTCCCCCCGAAAACCCCCTGGCGACTGACAAGGCTGGCGGGGTGCCACGCGCAACTCGGCGACCTGAAGGAAGCTCAGCGCATCATGGCAGAGGTCAAGCGGATAGCGCCTGATTATTCGCCACTGGAGTTTGCGCAAACCGGAATCGCCTTCGAACATGCGAGCGATGTTGAACACCTCGTTGCCGGCGTCGCCAAGGCACTCGCAGCGTATGAGCAGCAACCCTAGGCGGCACCAGCGGGGGGTCGTTTTCGCATTGGAAATGCAGCTTCTCGCAGGGCGCGCCGGCCCAGGCTCCCGATCGAACTGCGGCATGTCGGCAAGATCCTTCGTCCTCCGAGAAGCGCGACGTCTCTCTGCCGAGCGCTGCGATGCTCTACGAACCCATAGGTATTTAAGCAAAATGGCATTAATCTGCGCAGCCTGGGGTTTCGGGGCAGACGAATGGATTTCGGCACGGGCCATGGCTACCTCCTCATCGGCGGCCTCATCCTGGTCGGTGCCGGGCTGCTGATCCTGTCGCTGATCGTCAATCTTCGCGTCGCTCACAGCGTGCGCGACGACGTGCGCCATCGCGAAAAGCTGCTGGAATATTATCGCAACATCTTTTCGCAGCTGGGCGTGATCCTGATCGGCATCGGCGTGTCCCTGTTCATCTTCTTCTTCCAGCAGAACTATCAGGACCAGAAAAGACGCGAGACGGAGCTGCAACAGGTGTTGGCCAAACTGGCGGCGCGCATTGCCCGCGGCACCCCCGTCGTCGCATCGCTCGGCGAATTCGACGAGCTGCTGGACCAAGGCGGGTCCTATGTCAGTCCCGACCTTGGCGGAACCAACGCCGCGGTCAGCGCGCAGGGAACGGAACTCGGCAAGCAGGTCGCCGATATCCTTCTGGTCGAGCGCGACGTCGATGTCCAAGCGTTCGATATCCTCAATCTGTCGAGCGATTTCGAAACCTCGTTCGTCGTCAACGAACTCGATCCGACGCTGTGGTTCAACATCGTGCGGGACGAGAACGACATCAAATATGCCACCACCCAGCTCGCCCTCGACTACAAGGATTTGCTGGATGCGATCGGCGGCGAGCCGGTCGAGGCTGCGGTCGCCAATCCTGAGAAGGAGCGCAAAATCAAGCAGGAGGTGCTGGATATCTTCTACGATGCCGACCTGCTGCGCCTCAGCAGCAGGAGACATCTCGGCCGCGCGTGCTGGCTGTTCAGCAAGGGGCGCGGCTTCGTCGCCCTTGCACCGGCCGATGCGATCGAAGCCGATGCCAGATCGCACCAGGATTGGATCGACCGCGCGAAGCCCTTGCTGACGCAGTCGAAGTCGGGAAGCGGCGACTGCTTCAAATTGCTCCATTACGGCCAGGCGTCCTGAGAACGAGCCGGCGGCGAAAACCCACCGGGTTCGATCCATTCCCGCCGTCAATGACACCACGTAGCCGACACTCAGCGGGCTGCCCGCTGGCATCTCCAGCGGACATCATGAAACCTTCTGATTTTTAAGCCGTTGTCGGCCTGATGTCAGAAGCTGTCAAACCGAAATCGGCCGACGGCGCCAGGCCGGGCGGCGCCCGGAAGTCGCGCCAGCAGCAATCGCGCCAAGAGAAATCGCGCGGAGAGAAGTCGCGCGAAGAGAAGCCATTGGCAGTCGAAGCCGAGGAGGTCGTCGGCGAGGCCGCGCCGCCGCCGGAGGCCGTCGAGCCCGATCCGGAGTTGACGCCCGAGCAGGCCGAGCAGGCGCGCAAGAAATATCTGCTGCGGCGTTTCTGGATCGGCGCGCGCGGCTACTGGAGCCGGCGCGGCGACCGGCTCGCCTGGCCGTTCACCATCGGGGTGCTGCTGCTCATTTGCATCAATATCGGCTTCCAGTATGGCATCAATGTCTGGAACCGCTCGATGTTCGATGCTCTTGAGCAGCGCAACGCCCGCAGCGTTTATTTCCTCAGCGCCGTATTCGTGCCGCTGGTGATCTGCAGCGGCAGCCTTGTCGTCACGCAGGTCTACCTGCGCATGACGATCCAGCGCCGCTGGCGTTCCTGGCTGACCACCGCGGTCATCGCGCGCTGGCTCGCCAGCGGCCGCTACTACCAGCTGAACCTCGTCGGCGGCGATCACCAGAACCCCGAAGCCCGCATGACCGAGGATCTGCGCATCGCCACCGAATCTCCCGTCGATTTCATCGCCGGCGTCCTTAACGCGTTCCTGTCGGCCTCGACCTTCATCGTCGTGCTGTGGACCATCGGCGGCGCGCTGACCCTGCCGATCGGCGGCGAGAGCATCACCATTCCCGGCTTCCTGGTCATCACCGCGATGATCTATGCCGCCATCACCTCGACCTCGATGGTGGTCATCGGCCGCAATTTCGTCCAGCTCTCCGAGCGGAAGAACCAGGCGGAGGCCGAACTGCGCTACACGCTGACGCGCGTGCGCGAAAACGGCGAGAGCATCGCCCTGCTCGGCGGCGAGGACGAAGAACGCAGCGGCATCGACAGGAATTTCGGCCATGTGCTGAGGCAATGGGCGCTGCTGACCGGCCAGCACATGCGTACGGCGGCGGTGTCGCAGGGGTCGAGCCTGTTTGCGCCGGTCGTGCCGATCCTGCTGTGTGCGCCAAAATTCCTCGAAGGCTCAATGACGCTTGGCGAGGTGATGCAGGCTGCCTCTGCCTTTGGCATCGTGCAAGGAGCGTTCGGATGGCTGGTCGATAACTATCCCCGTCTCGCCGACTGGAACGCCTGTGCGCGGCGCATCGCCTCGCTGATGATGTCGCTCGACGGGCTGGAGCGAGCCGAACAGAGCGACGCCCTGGGACGCATCCAGCGTGGTGAAACCGAAGACGGTGCGATGCTCAGCCTCGACAATCTCTCCGTGACGCTCGACGACGGCACGTCCGTGGTCAAGGAAACCGAGGTCGTGATCGAACCGGGCGAGCGGGTGCTGGTAGCCGGCGAATCCGGTTCAGGAAAGAGCACGCTGGTGCGGGCCGTCGCGGGACTGTGGCCATGGGGCGGCGGCAGTGTCAATTTCCACGCCGAGAGGCGACTGTTCATGTTGCCGCAACGTCCCTACATCCCCTCAGGCACGCTTCGCCGTGCAGCCGCCTATCCTGCCGCCGCCGACAACTGGACGATTGACGAGATCAAGGCTGCCCTTGACAAGGTAGGCCTCGCCTATCTCGCCGCCAGGATCGAGGAAGACGCGCCATGGGACCAGACCTTGTCGGGCGGCGAGAAGCAGCGGCTCGCCTTAGCGCGTCTCCTGCTGCACAGCCCCGATATCGTCGTGCTCGATGAAGCAACCTCGGCGCTCGACGAGAAGAGCCAGGACAAGATGATGGAGACGATCATCCAAGAACTGCCGAAGGTCACCATCATAAGCGTGGCGCACCGCGCCGAGCTGGAAGCCTTCCACAGCCGCAAGATCACCCTGGAGCGGCGCAAGGGCGGCGCCAAGCTGGTCAGCGATATCGAGCTTGTCCCGCGCAAGGGCAGACGGAACCTTCTCTCGCGCGCCTTGTGGGGCTCAGGCACTTCTGCCGCAAGGCGGCGTCAGGTTAAGTAAGGCGGCGCTATCCCAGACAAATGTGAACTGCTGCAGTACGCACACGCGTCCTGACTCAAGTCCGAAACCGGCGGCGAAAGCTCACCGCCTTATCAAAACCAACAGCCCGCCGCCGTCAGCTCTGCGTCAGGCTCCGTCCTTCTTGAACTCAAATAGCTCGATGACGTTGCCCGATGGATCTTCGAGCAAGATGGCGCGGCCAGCACCGCTGTCGCTGATTTCCCCGCGGAATCTTGCATCAGCCCGGCGCAACCGCTCAATGAGGACATCGATCTCGTTCGTAACGATCATAAATCGGTTCCACCCGCCCGGCTTCGGATCGCCGCCCGCCTGACCACCGCTCCCCGCACCCGGGGCGCTGAGATATAACGTCAAGTCGTCGCGCAGCAGCGCGGCGAACTTGCCCGGACTGTGCTTGTCGATCTTGAAATCGAGATTGTCTCGATAGAACGCGACCGCCTCGTTGACGTCGGCAACGATGTATCGGACGGATGCCATTCAACCTTCTCCTCGGTTTTGTGGCCACAACGGTCATCTCGTGCAAAAGGTTTCCTGTCGGTGGTCGGCCCGACCGCTGGCCAGGTGCATGACGGACAGATCGCCAACACGCTGCTGGACCATCTCGGCGCGCGCACGACGCCCTAGTCATTCGGAGACCAATGGTATTTTTAGTGGAAGGCTAATATACATAGACGCTCGAACCAGCAGCGCCTGCCGAATGTTTGAGGAATGCCATGCGGAGGTTCATCTTCACGGCAATGTGCATCGCCGCGGCAACAGGCGCCAACGCCCATGATTGGTACGAAGACAGGATTGACCCGCTGACGAAATTCAAGTGCTGCGGCGGATCTGATTGCCGCGCCATACCTAGCTCTTCGGTACGGTCCAGAATTGATGGGGGCTACATTTACTTGCCGCATAATTTCATCATCCCGAAGGATCGCGTGCAGGAATCCCCAGACGGCCAATACCACATCTGCGAGAATACATACGTCATAACCAATCAGCTGTATTTGCGTTGCTTTTTCGCACCTCGGGTCAAGATCTCTCTCCTGCTCTCACGTTAAGGTAAATACTGCGCGTCGCTCGCTGCCCTGAACGGACGTTCGCGTTCACTACACAGGAAGCCAGAAGCTGCCGTCCCGGTTCCGGCCACCCGGAAGCGAGCTCTGCGATCCATCCGTTTCCTTCCGGCCGTGGTGGCCAAAGGAGAAACATCATGGGACTTTCACTGTACGATCCCGCAGCCAATTTCCCGCTGCCGCGCTCCACGCTATTGCGAGACGGTCAAATTTGAGCTTCCGCATTCATGCTTTGTCGAGCGTATCTCTTAGAGTCGCTTAAACCTTCTGCGCCGTAAGTTTTAGCCGTGCTGAATCGCCGTCAGCGACGATGACGACGAAATAGGAGAACGCAATGGCTCGCAATCACGTTGAACGTCTTGGAGAGTTCAGGGAAATCCTGGTCGCGACTCGACGCGAAGGAATCCGTAACGTGCACCATACTCGCGACGCAATGCGGGCAAGTGGCTTTCAGATCGGGGACAGCGACGGCTCCAGCTACGGAGCCGAGCTGAAGGCGCTCCAGGAGGAAATCGAGGCAGTCGATCGCGCCATTGAAGACGAGAAGCGGTTGGCCTTGACCCTCGAGAGCGCGGCTCAATCCCGCCGACCGACTAAACCGAGAATCGTGAAGGGAACATAGAGTCGGCCCTTGGCGCCCGTCGCCTCGAAGCGGTCGGCACTACCCTGGATAAGGTCGGCTTCAGCGCTTGCGCCGGCATGTCCGCTGTCTACCGGCCATCTTGGTCGCTGACGCGCCGCAGCGTGCCGAGATGATTGTCGTCGAGAAACTCTATCGTCATCGCCGACGCCTTGCCGTCCGGGCCGACGACGAAGCTGACGCCCGTTGGCCTGTCCGGTGTCTCGGCATCGGGGAAGGTCAGGAACAGGTCGCCGTCGAAATGCGTCAGCGAATAGGACCGGGCGCCAGCCGGGCCGACCTTGAGCACAAGGCCGTCTCCTGCACTCGACACGACCGCATCGCCGATGAAGTCGTTGGCATAGCGGCCGGCATAGGCACCGGCCGGTCCGGCGGGCCTTACCGGAGACGGCGGCGCGGCATAGGCGGCCTTGGCCGCCTCGACCGCCGGACCGAACAGGCCGGCATAGATCCCGTCCCATGCCTTGATCCAATCCTTCTCGACCGTTCCGTCGAAGACGAGGTCCGCAAAACTGTCGGACAGCCCCTCGGGCACGCCTGTCGGAAAGGCATTGGCGATGATGACGATGCCAAGCTTCTCCTTCGGGAAGACTGTCACTAGGGTGCGCGCGCCGACGCTGAAGGCGCCCGCATGGCCCCAGCTAAGACCGTGCCGGCCGAATTCGACATTCCAGCCGAGGCCGTAGAAACTCTCGCCGCCGGAAACGGGGTTCTTGCCGCGCGTCATCAACGGCACATGCGTCTGCGCCAGCGCATCGGCGGCAATCAGCGTCTTGCCGGCATAGACCCCGTTGCCGGTTATGAGGCGCACCCATTGCGAGAGATCGCGTGCCGTGGAGCTGACGCCGCCCGCCGGCGCCTGCGCATCCGGATCGCGCTTGATCTTCGCGGCCCAGGCGCCATCAACCTTGACGTGGAGCGCGGCGCGATTGGCGTGCTTGACGAAGTCGGAATGGCGGGAGCTGGTCGAGGCCATGCCAAGCGGACGGTAGAGCTTTTCCTCGGCGACCTCCTCCCAGGGTTTGCCTGTCGGCTTGGCGGCAGCAATGGCACCCTCGGTCAGTCCGAAATTGCTGTAGGAGTAGCCGGCACGAAAGCTCGACGATGGCGGCACGGACCGCAGCCGATGCAGGATCTCGGCGCGGTCGTAGCCGATGTCCTCGAGGTCGTCTCCGGCGGTGCCCGGAAGCCCGCTGCGATGCGCGAAGAGGTCACGGACGGTGAGTTGGCTGGTCGGATAGGGATCGGCCAGCCGGAAGGCCGGATCGAGGTCGGCGATTTCCGAATCCCAGGACACGATCCCGTCGCTGACCAGCGCCGCCACGACGGTGGCGGAGACCGGTTTGGAGAGCGAGGCGATCTGGAACACGGTGTCGGCGTCGACGGCCTCAGGCTTGCCGGCCTCGCGATGCCCGAAACCTTTGAGGAAGATCACTTCGTCGTCGTGCACGACGCCGATGGAGAGACCGGGCACGGCACCGTCGGCGACGGCGGCTTCGGCGAGCGCTTCGAGCTTCGACAGGGCAGCCGCGATGCGTTCGGGCGTGATGTCGTCGGCCGATGCCGCACGCGGCCAGAACGCCATGACGACGATGAAGGCCCAGATGCGCCAATGGCAGAGATTCCGATCCAGCCGCACGATCGAGCCTCCTCCCCTGTATTCACCTGGTGATTGTACAGGCCGGCGCGCGCGAGGCCAACTCTCCCATCGGTTGTGAGTGTCGAACCTCTCTTAGGCTAGACAGTGGCAACCCAAAGGATACGCGCTCTGTCGCGCGTGCCAATCAACGGTCGCCGGCCGTTGCATCGCTGTGCGCGTCAGCCCGCTGACGCCCGGCGGTGCTTTCTCAGCCTGGTGATCGCCGACTTGTCGACCGTAATCACGCCGCCGCAGTCGATCCGCACAGTCAGCTTGTCGGCTTCGCGATCGATGCGGGTGACGTCCCCGACAAGGAGAACCTTGTCTCCGGCGCGGGTCTTGGGTGGCGGGTCGATCGCATAAGGATGGTCATACGATGGGATGCTCACCCTGGCGCGTCCGCTAGGAAGAATGGTGATGACGGTACCTGTCAGCGCGACCTCGTCACCGATCTCAAATTCCCGAGGCATGTTAAAATGCAGCATGGACTTCCTCCCGATGCTTTTCACAAATTAATGCCTGGCAAAGTGAGTTGGTTGCTTCAAATCGCTGGAAAACCCTCTCCGTCTGTCCGTTAAGCACTGCTTCAGCCCGCGGACAGGAATGCCGGCAACAATGGGCCCAATGCTGAAACTTGCGGCTGGCCTGGAAGGTTAAATTTAAGCACTTTCTACTAGGTTCGCCCGATGGGCTATTGTCCAGGAAAGGTATTCGGGTCGAATTGACCAGAACGGGATTCAATCTCGGCCGCGTGAGTCAGGCCGTTTTTTCTGCCGCCAACTTGCCGGCGGCGATAGCCTTTGTCGTGCTTCTGATCTGCGCCGTTTTTGCCGACCAGCAGAACAGACAAGTCTCCGATCAACTGGCGCGCGCCGATGTCCTGGCCAAGGTCAACATTATCCGCGCCAAGCTCGAGGGTAACATAAACGGCAATCTCCAGCTCGTGCGCGGCCTGGTATCGGCCATCGTCACCGAGCCCTATATGGGCCAGCAGAGATTTGCCTCGCTCGCCGGCAATCTGTTCGAGCAGAAATCGCAATTGCGCAACATCGCCGGCGCGCCGGACCTCGTCATTTCGCTGATGTACCCGATGGAAGGCAACGAGAAGGCGATCGGGCTCGATTACCGCAAGAACGAGGCGCAACGCACGGCGGCGCTTCGGGCGCGCGACGGACGCACGCTGGTGTTCGCCGGTCCGGTCGACCTGGCGCAAGGCGGACGCGGCTTCATAGGCCGCATCCCGGTCTTCGTGGCGACGGCGGGCGGCGGCGAGCGCTTCTGGGGAATCGTCTCGGCGGTAGTCGATGTCGAGAGGCTCTATGCGGCGAGCGGCCTCAACGACCCCCAACTCGACATCGATGTCGCGCTGACCGGCAAGGATGCGCTGGGCGGCGGTGGCGAACGTTTCTTCGGCGGCGATAATGTCATCGCCGGCGAGCCCGTGACGGCCGAAGTGCAGCTGCCTTCGGGCTCCTGGCGGATCTCGGCCATTCCCAAGGGCGGCTGGCCAGCGGCGCCGAAGAATGAGCGGACCTTGCAGGCACTCATGGCGCTCGCCGGCGTGCTGGTGGTGCTGCCGATCCTGGTGGCCGGGCGGCTGTTCGGCGAAAGGCAGAAAAACTATGCCGAGTTGAGACGCCTGTCCGGGCGGCTGGAGCTGGCGCTGGAGGCCTCGGGCATCGGCGTGTGGGAGCACGACCTCGCCACCAACGAACTGGTGTGGGACGACCGCGTCAACGAGATCTACGGCAGGCCCGCCGACGGCAAGCCGCGCGCCTATGATGACTGGTCGGGGACGATCCATCCCGACGATATCGAGCGTGCCCGGCAGGATTTCGACCAGGCCGCGGCGACCAAGGGCCTCTACTCCTCGCAATACCGCCTCGTCCATGCTGACGGCCATATCCGCCATGTCCGCACGCGCGCGACCTTCTTCCAGGACACTGGCGGCACGCCGAAGATGATCGGCGCCGAATGGGACGTGACCAGTGACGTGCTGCTCAACGAGAACCTGGTGCGCGAGCGGCAGCTGTCGGAATCGAAGAACGCCGAACTGGAGACCGCCAAGGCGCGCATCGAGCATGTGGCGCTTCACGATTCGCTGACCGGCCTGCCCAATCGCCGCTATCTCGACGAGATGCTGGCCGAAAGCGGCGAAGCCGGCCGGCGCACGGCGCTGCTGCATCTCGACCTCGACCGCTTCAAGCAAATCAACGACACACTCGGCCACGCAGCGGGCGATGCCATGCTGTTGCATGCCTCGAAGGTGATCAAGGCCAATGCCGGGGCAGCCGATTTCGTGGCGCGCATCGGCGGCGACGAGTTCGTGGTGGTGAGCCATGGCCGTGGCGACGACAAACTTGCCGAACTTGCCGACCGCATCATCGAAGAGATGCGCCAGCCGATCACCTACCAGGGCCACCAGTGCCGGTTCGGCGTCAGCATCGGCATTGCCGCCAACAGCGGGGTCGACGCCAAACAGTTGCTCGTCAATGCCGATCTCGCGCTTTACCGGGCGAAAAGCCATGGCCGCAATCGCTACGAATTCTTCAACGAGGAACTGCAGAGCGAGATCGTTCGGACCAAGCAGACCGCCGATGAAATCCTGGGCGGGCTGGAACGGAACGAATTCATCGCTTACTACCAGCCGCAGTTCGACGCCAAGACGCTCGAGATCGTCGGCGTCGAGGCGTTGTCGCGCTGGAAGCATCCGCGGCGCGGCATCCTCGCCCCCGCCGCCTATCTCAAGGTGGCCGAAGAGCTCAATGTCGTGGCGCTGATTGACAGCGTCACCCTCAAACAGGCGCTGGAGAATTTCGAGCGCTGGTCGCATCTCAACATCGCGCGCGTGTCGGTCAACGTCTCGGCCAGGCGCCTGGAGGACCGGGACCTGATCAAGGGGTTGCGCACGCTCGCCATCAAGGAAGGGACCGTGTCGTTCGAACTGGTCGAGTCGATCTTCCTCGACGAGAACGACGATTTCGTTTCCTGGAACATCGAGCAGATCAAGGAACTCGGCATCGACATCGAGATCGACGATTTCGGCACCGGCCACGCCTCGATCGTCAGCCTGCTCAAGCTGCAGCCGCGCCGGCTGAAGATCGACCGCCAGTTGATCACGCCGATCATCGACTCGAGGGCGCAGCGGCGGCTGGTGTCGTCCATCATCGAGATCGGCAAATCGCTCGGCATCGAAGTGGTGGCCGAAGGCGTCGAAACGATGGAACACGCGCGCATCCTGAAGGAATTGGGCTGCGACATCCTGCAGGGCTACGCCTTCGGCCGTCCGATGGACGCCAAGGCCTTCAAGGCCTTCGCCCAGTCGCGCAAATGGCTGGCGGTAGGGTAGCGGGGCGCCCTACGCCCTCAGTCCCGGCGGCCATGCGCCGCATGTCGGCCGTACAGTTCAGGTTTGCCATTTCCTGAAAGCTGACGTCGCAGGAAATCAGCTCGGTAGACAGTCTCAAGCGACGTTTCTCATCCACGCCAGGAAAGACTCTATGATCGTGGATCGCGGACTGTGATGCATCCAGACGACATTAAAGCTGTAGCCCGGCAAGGACAATGGATGCGCCTTGACGAGCGAGCCGTTCTCCAATTCACGGCCAACCACCACGTCACTAAAGATCGCAATACCTTGCCCGGCGACAACCGCATCGATCGCATGCAGTTCCTCGCGGAAGCTCAAATCCCAAGCTTTGTCCGGGATCAGCTCTGGATCGATTGAACGGGCCGTCGCTAGCCACCGGGACCAGGTGGGAGCGTCCGGATCCCGGTTCATCCAGTCAAAGTGGATCAACGGATAGCGCAGGAGATCTGCAGCACGCTCAATCGCTCGTCCGTCGCTTGCCAATAGTCGGGGACTGCAAATGGGAAAGAAGGAATCGCGGCATATTTCCTGCGCGGCAAAGCCCAAAGGCGGGCGACGTGTGTAGCGGATCGCCACATCCGCAGCGCCGGCGCGCAGATCGAGCAGCGCGTCCGTCCCGATGATCTCCAGCGGGATCGCCGGGTTGGCCTCTCGCCATTTCGGCAATCGAGGCACCAGCCATCGGCTCGCGAAAGCGTTCGGGCTCGTCACCCGCAATGGCGCTTGAACATCCGGCTCGGCCACTGCGGCAAGGGAGCCAGCGAGAAGATCAAAGCCGTTGCGGAGGATCGGAAACAGCCGCGCTCCCGCACTCGTCAGCACGAGCGGACGTGGCCGGCGCTGGAACAGCTTGAGACCGCATATCTCTTCCAGCAAGCGGACCTGGTGGCTGATCGCTGTCGGCGTCACGCCGAGTTCCGCCGCCGCGGCCTTGAAGCTGCCGTGCCGAGCGGCGGCCTCGAAGGCGTGCAAGGCGCGCAGAGGCGGGCGATTTGTCATGCCGGCAGCGTAGATGAATTTTGCTCATCTGGCAGCCAAGAATTTCGCTTTTGCAGAAGGTTGCGCCCCTGTGAGACCATCGTCCTGTTGAAACCGCAGAGCGATATCGATGGAGCTTCCACGACAGACCGGTGCAATATTGGGTCGATCCCATTCTTCGACCACTGCGATCGAACAGCTACGGCAAGGCTTGCGGGGCGAAGTGGTATTGCCGACGGACGCTACCTACGATCAGGCACGGAGGGTCTGGAACGGGGCGATCGACAAACACCCTGCTGCAATTGTCTTTTGCGCCGATGCCGATGACGTCGTCCGTGCCGTGACTTATGCCAGGTCACAAGGCTTTGTCGTGGCAGTTCGCAGCGGCGGTCACAATGTCGCCGGTCTGTCAGTCTGCGACGATGGGATGGTGATCGATCTATCCCGCATGAAGAAAATCGCAGTCGATCCTGAGCGCCGCATCGCCAGGGCCGAAGCTGGTCTGACCCTCGGGGAGTTCGACGCAGCCACACAGGCGCACGGTCTTGCGACCACCATGGGCGTCAACAGCGACACCGGTATCGCCGGCCTCACACTCGGTGGAGGCTTCGGCAAACTCGGGCGAAAGCACGGTCTGAGCTGCGATAATTTGATCGCGGCCGAAATTGTCGCGGCCGACGGACGGCTGTTGCGAGCAAGCGCAAGCGAGCATCCCGAACTGTTCTGGGCCCTGCGAGGCGGCGGCGGCAATTTCGGCATAGTGACGGCGTTCGAATACCGGCTGCACCCGCTCGGCCCAGCTCTTCTGATGGGCTCGGTGCTTCACGCCTACGATCAGGCGCGCGAGGCCATGCGGTTTTACGACAAATTCTCCCGCGACGCTCCGGACGAAGTGAGCGTCGATGCGGCGCTCGTCACACTGCCCTCGGGCGACAGTGCCTTCAGCATCTCGGCTTGCTATGTCGGGGCACCCGAAGCGGGCGAATCCGTCATCGCGCCGCTGATGACATTCGGATCCCCCATCGAAAGCCACCTTCACGCCGTTCCCTATCTTCAGATTCAATCGGCGGGTGATAGCCTCTTTCCACGCGGGCGACGCTATTACTGGAAGGCGCAGTTCCTGCGTGAGATCAGCGATGGTGCGATCAACGCGCTGCTCGACAGTTACGCGAAGGCTCCCAATCACTCGTCCCTGCTGGTTTTCCAGCAGGTCGGCGGAGCAATCGCTCGTGTGCCGGCCTCCCACTCGCCCTACGCCAATCGCGACGCGGCCCTCGACTGCTTCCCCATCGCTATCTGGGACGATCCGGTCGATGACGAGGTAAATATCCGCTGGGCGCGCGACTTGTGGAACGCGGTCAGACCGTTCTCCACCGGCGGTGTCTACGCCAACAATCTTGGTGACGAGGGTGACGAGCGCGTGCGTGATGCCTACGGTGGAAATTATGCGCGCCTCGCCGCAATCAAGAAACGATACGACCCGACCAATTTCTTCCGATTGAACCAGAATATCAGTCCTGAATAGTTCGGAATATCGCGGGGGAACCGTGCGCAGTCGCTGGACGATCCTTGCTGTCCTGTTCGTCGCCCGCACGGCAATGGCATTTCAATTTCAGAGCGTCGCCGCCGTCGCGCCACTTGTCGGCGATAGCATCGGTGTGAGCTTGGCCGACATCGGCATTCTGATCGGTCTCTATCTTGCACCGGGAGTAGCGTTGGCCCTGCCTGGCGCGACCATCGGCCAGCGCTATGGCGACAAGGCGACCGTTCTCGCCGGCCTCCTGATGATGCTGGCGGGTGAAATGCTGATGACGTCGTCTACGTTCTGGAGCCTGCAGATCAGCGGCCGACTGATTGGCGGAACTGGCGGCGTTCTCTTGAACGTCCTGATGACCAAGATGGTCGCCGACTGGTTTGCCGGCCGGGAAATCGCAACCGCCTTGGCCATCTACATCAACTCGTGGCCAGCGGGCATCGCCATTGCTCTCATACTGCTGCCGGCAATCGGAACGGCGTTCGGGATGACCGCCGTGGGCATTGCCGTTTCGGTACTGATTATCGTCAGCCTCGGCCTGATGACCTTCGTCTATCGCGCCCCGGAGGTACCACCCGCCGGTGGAGATGAGCGCCACGGCATCTCGGCCTGGACGACCTATGCCCTGATCGCCGCCGGCCTGATCTGGTGCCTCTACAATGTCGGCTTCGCAATGGTCTTCAGCTTCGGTCCGTCGATGCTCGTCGAGCGCGGGTGGTCCAACTCTGCGGCGGGATCGACGATCAGCGTCGTGCTTTGGCTGGCCACCCTTTCTGTCCCCTTGGGTGGCTTCCTGGCCGATCGCACCAAACGCAGCGGCGCGGTTCTCGTCGCGGGCTGTGCCGGCCTTGCGTTCCTCATGCTTCTTCTGTCACGAAGCGGACTAGTGCTGCCCCTCATCATTGCCATGGGGATCGTATGCGGCTTGCCTGCCGGCGCGATTATGAGCTTGCCGACGCGCGTGCTCGGTCAGAGGACGCGATCGATCGGGATGGGAGTGTTCTACACCGTCTACTATGCCGGCATGCTGGCCGGACCGGCGATCGGCGGCAAACTTGCCACTTGGGCCGGCACCGCGACCGTCGCGCTCGATTTCGGCGCTGCCGCACTCCTCTTTTGCCCCCTCCTTCTTTGGCCATTCCACCGGATCAGCCGCCTTCCACAGCCGATAGTGGTTCCATCCAGGCAATAGTTAGACAGATAGGGCGGTTCATCGTTTCATCGACGCGACCAGGAGGCCGGTGCTCCTTGCCCATAAAATCCCAAGTCGATTACCGCTGCGCGCTTATCAGAATTCGATCGCGGCAGAGGCCACGGCATCGTTGAGCAGTCCGCTTCGTCTCGAAGGAGTGATGCCTACGGATATTTCGTCCGCCTTGCGATCGCATCCTGGGCGCTTGAATCGCCCTGCAACTCCTTTGGCAGTGGAAGGCTTGAGCACCGCAAGTGCACCTCGCGGGAAAACAATTTTCGTTGCTTCTGCTCATGCTCCTTGGTCGCTGCTACGAGCCCTAGTGAGTACGGGCCAAGCAGGACGCCGAAGCCCCACCCCGGGTGCTCTTTTTCGCGGGCGTCGTAGTCCGAAGCCGCCATTCGAGCTTGCTGGCATTCCGGCGACACCCATTTCGGGTCTTGCTTCGAAAGCGACGTTTCGTAGTCGACCGGGGAGGTCACGCATCCAGCCAATATCGCGGCCAACGCGACCAACATTGCAATTCTCATTCCGTAAGCCTCTCCTAAAGCGTTGCGGAGAGTACACAGAACTCTTCTCCCCACAACCCCCACAAGGCCATAGCTCCGGCAAGGCAGCCAGTAAGCACAGCTATCGGCCGCGCCCAGAAGACACGGACCGCGAAAACCCATGAAAACGAGATAGTTGTCGGGAGCCGCGCGGCTCGTTCGTCCTCTGGATGCAAAAGCGCAAGAACCGGATACCTGACCATGAGAAAGATCGTCGCAATCACGCACATCGACAACGTCATGCAATCACCCGGAGCCTTTCAATGACCCCCACCATCACAGCCTTTGAACGATCGCCCGACCGCGGCAGGGGACAGGCCCGTGACATGCGTGTTCGTTGGGCGCTCGAAGAAGTCGGCCAAGCTTACGACGTTCGTCCTGTTTCGTTCAGCGCGATGAAGCAACCCGCGCATCGTGCGCTTCAGCCTTTCGGGCAGATCCCGACCTATGAAGAAGGCGATCTCGCTCTGTTCGACTCGGGGGCCATCGTGTTCCATATCGCGGAGCGCAATGCGGGCCTGCTGCCGGACGACGCGAATGCCAGGGCGCGAGCGATCACATGGATGTTTGCCGCGGTCAGCACGCTGGAGCCGCCGATCGTGGATCGGGAAACCGCCATCCT
The DNA here is from genome assembly GCF_057784325.1 of Mesorhizobium sp. CNPSo 4689. Taxonomy (NCBI): domain Bacteria; kingdom Pseudomonadati; phylum Pseudomonadota; class Alphaproteobacteria; order Hyphomicrobiales; family Phyllobacteriaceae; genus Mesorhizobium; species Mesorhizobium sp. CNPSo 4689. Next base: position 26,527 of record NZ_JBWLUZ010000033.1, on the reverse strand, counting down.
CCTGGAGCGCGACGAGGCCTGGCACAAGCAGCGCCTGCCCATGGTCGAGGATCGTATCCGTAGCCGGCTGAGCGAACTCTCCGATCGCCTTGGCGATGCCGACTGGCTCGATGGTGCGTTCAGCGCCGGTGACCTCCTGATGGTGATGGTGCTGCGCAGGTTGAACCGATCGGCTCTGCTGGACGAATATCCGAACCTCTCCGCCTATGTCGCCCGCGGCCAAGCGCGGCCGGCCTTCAAGCGTGCTTTCGAAGCTCAATTGGCGGTTTTCACCACCGCATCAAACGACGGATGAGGGCCGCTCCAGATCACTTGCGGCAGACGCGAGTGGGCGTCCGCCTTGTGCCAATTGCCGCCTAGCCCCTAGCTCCTCAGCCCCGGCGCTTCCTGCCCGGTGCGCTCGACATACTCCGTATAGCCGCCGCCATAGGTGTGGATGCCTTCGGGCGTCAGTTCGAGCACGCGGTTGGAGAGTGCGGCCAGGAAATGGCGGTCGTGCGAGACGAACAGCATCGTGCCTTCATATTGCGAGAGGGCGGTGATCAGCATCTCCTTGGTGGCGATGTCGAGATGGTTGGTCGGCTCGTCCAGCACCAGCAGATTGGGCGGATCGAACAGCATCAGCGCCATCACCAGCCGGGCCTTCTCGCCGCCTGACAGCACGCGGCATTTCTTCTCGATCTCATCGCCGGAAAAGCCGAAGCAACCGGCAAGCGCCCTGAGTGGTGCCTGGCCGGCCTGCGGGAAGTTATCCTCCAGCGTCTGGAACACGGTGCGCTCGCCCTCCAGCAGCTCCATGGCGTGCTGGGCGAAATATCCCATCTTGACGCTCGGGCCGCGCGCCACCGTGCCGGCATCGGGGTCGGACGCGCCGGCCACCAGCTTCAACAGCGTCGACTTGCCGGCGCCGTTGACGCCCATGATGCACCAGCGCTCGCGGCGGCGGACTTGAAAATCCAGCCCCTCATAGATCGAGCGGCTGCCGTAGCCCTTGTGGACGTTCTTCAGCGTCACCACGTCCTCGCCGCAGCGCGGCGCCGGCTGGAATTCGAAATTGACGATCTGGCGGCGCTTCGGCGGCTCGACGCGGTCGATCTTGTCCAGCTTCTTTACCCGGCTCTGCACCTGCGCGGCATGCGAGGCGCGCGCCTTGAAGCGTTCGATGAAGGCGATCTCCTTGGCCAGCATCGCCTGCTGGCGCTCGAACTGCGCCTGTTGCTGCTTGTCGGCGATCGCCCGCTGCTGCTGGTAGAATTCGTAGTTTCCCGAGTAAGCGGTGAGCGAGCCGGCGTCGATCTCCACCACCTTGTTGACGATGCGGTTCATGAACTCGCGGTCGTGCGAGGTCATCAGCAGCGCGCCGTCGTAACCCTTGAGGAACTGCTCCAGCCAGATCAGGCTTTCGAGATCGAGATGGTTGCTCGGCTCGTCGAGCAGCATGACATCGGGGCGCATCAACAGAATGCGGGCCAGTGCCACGCGCATCTTCCAGCCGCCGGAGAGTTTGCCGACGTCGCCATCCATCATCTCCTGGGAAAAGCCGAGGCCGTCGAGCACCTCACGCGCGCGGCCGTCGAGCGCATAGCCGTCGAGTTCCTCGAAACGGTGCTGCGCCTCGCCATATTTTTCGATGATCTCGTCCATCCGGTCGGCCTGGTCGGGATCGGCCATGGCCGCCTCGAGTTCCGCCATTTCGGCCGCCACGTCGCTGACCGGCCCTGCGCCGTTCATCACTTCGGCGACTGCGCTGTGGCCTGCCATGTCGCCGACATCCTGGCTGAAATAACCAATAGTGACGCCGCGATCGACTTGCACCTGGCCCTCGTCGGGCTGTTCCTCACCATTGATCATGCGAAACAAAGTCGTCTTGCCGGCGCCGTTGGGGCCGACAAGGCCAATCTTCTCGCCCTTCTGCAGCGCGGCCGAAGCCTCGATGAAGACGATCTGACGGCCATTCTGCTTGCCGATGCTTTCGAGACGAATCATGGGGTGTTCCGGGAGGCCGATGCGAGGTTGAGGGATTTGCCCGGGGCCATACGCGAATGAGGGTGCCGGGGGAAGAGGCAGAAGCGCCGCAGCGCCGACAGTGAAGGCTAGCGACGGCGGCAGTGACAGCCGATCTCCCCCCTCGCGGGGAGATTGGCAGCCGCGGCGCCAGGCCTCTACTTCGCGTCGTGGAAGATGATGCCGACCGTATGCCGCATGCCCGAGCGCAGGCGGCTGACGCCGTGCCTGAGATTGACCCGATAATGGCCCTTGGTGCCTTGCACCGGGCGGTTGTGGACGGCGAAGACCACGGCGTCGCCCTGGGTGAGCGGCACGACCTCGGCGCGGCTCTGCATGCGCGGGCGCTGCTCGGTCAGCACGAACTCACCGCCGGTAAAATCCTCGCCTGGCTCCGACAGCAGGATTGCCACCTGCAGCGGGAAGGCGAGATCGCCATAGAGGTCCTGGTGCAGGCAGTTGAAGTCGCCGGGGCCGTATTGCAGCAAGAGCGGCGTCGGCCGCATCTGGCCGTTGTCGTGGCATTGCTTCAGGAATGCGGCGTGGTCCGCGGGATAGCGCTGCGCCAGCCCCAAGCGCTCGTTCCAATCGTTGGCGACCTCGGCCAGACGCGGATAGAGCGCGGTGCGCAAGGCGCCGATCAGATCAGGCAAAGGGTAACGGAAATAGCGATACTCGCCCTTGCCGAAACCGTGACGTGCCATGTGGACATGACTCCGGAAGTGCTCTTCGTGCGGATAGAGCACCGCGATCTCGGCGCATTCCTCGGGCGAAAGCAGCTTTTCCATGACGGCGCAGCCATGGTTGTTCAGTTCGCTAGCCAGTTCGCTCCAGTCCTGATCGGCGACACGCGCCTCCGCCGAACGATTTGCACGACGAGCACTTATCGAATGGATGGTCATGGGGTTGCTCCCGGTCGGTTGGTTGCCCAAAGTGGGGCGAACAGAGGGCGTTAGCCACCCGTTTCATGCGGAGATTGGGCGCCACTTTCCCTTCTCCCCTTGTGGGAGAAGGTGGATCGGCGCGACAGCGCCGAGACGGATGAGGGGTGTTGGAAGGAATGAGGCGGCGGCGATTTCAGACACAATGCCAAGCTGGAACACCCCTCATCCGACCGAGCTTCGCTCGGCCACCTTCTCCCACAAGGGGAGAAGGGAAGATCGCACGTCACCGCCTCCGATAACCCTCCAGCTCCGGATCGAGATCGACGCGCACCGCGTTGGTGAACACGCAGGTCGCCACCATGATGCCGGCGAAGGCGACGAGATTGACCAGCGTCGGCTCATCGTAGCGTGCCTTCAGCCCGGCCCAGATCGCGGAAACCGCGTTGGCGTCGGTGGCGACCGCAGTACCGAAGTCGATCAGCAGCGCCTCGTCGGCGTTGGGTTCGATGCTACCGGGGTCGAGCCCTGACTCGATCAGCGCGCGGCGGAAGAAGGTGACCGGGATCTCGGCCCGGCAGCTTTCAGAAATCGCCAGCGACAGCAGCCAGATCGCGCGATCGCCGAGCGTGGGCCTGAGCAGGTCGCGCAGGGTGAACCATTCGGCGTAGATGCGGTGGGCGGCCGGCGAGTGCAGTTGGATGCGCTTCATCTTGGTCATGCGGCCGCGCCGGCGAAGCTCCTCGTCATGCGCGGCGCGGATCTCGGGCGATGCCGTGGCGTAGTCGATCGGCGGGATCATGGCCATGGGATGGTCCTTGGTTTGAAGCTTCGACGATTGGCGGTTCCTCGCCCCCACGGGAGTGGGGGAGAGGTGGCTCGGCGAATTTGAGACGGAGAGGGGACTGGCGCGACCGTGGCCCGAGTTTCTTCGACCGATGTCATTTGCCCTGCGAGGGCCCCCTCTCCGGCCGCTTCGCGGCCACCTCTCCCCCGCCCCTGGCAGGGGCGAGGAACCCAAGTTCTGCAACTTCTCACCCGCCAAGCGCAGCATGCAACTCCGGCGGCGTGCCTAGCGTGTTGCTCACCGTGCAGATCGTCTCGGCGTCCTCGACGATCCGTTGCTTCGTCGCTTGATCGAGATCGCCCGAAATGTCGAGCGTGATCGAAATCCGGCCGACGCGGGAAGAGTCGCCCTCCGCCTTTTCGCCTGACACATCGGCACGCACCTCGCCAAGGCTAGCGGCAACGCCGAGGCGCGTGGCGGCGATGCGGGCGCTCAGCACCATGCAGGCGGCCAAAGAGGCGTAGAGCAGGTCGAGCGGATTGAAACCCGGCGCGCTGACCGCGGTGACGACATCGACCGTGCCGCCGGTCGGCGTGGTGACGACCGGCAGGCCGCCCGGCGGCAGGACGGCCAGCGCGCCGGTGACGCGGGTCCTCACCTTGAGTTCACCCATGGCAAAATCCTTTTCGACCGCGGCAGACAAAAATCAAGGGCGCAGCCGCCGTGGCGCGCGCCCTGCCCCGCTATATGGTACGCCCGGGGTCGACGCCGCAACATCGACTGTTGTCTCCGATTTCGCTACGCTGTGGCACTTCTGAATTGTCCTGTTGCTGCACTGTTTCGAGGTTCGGCAATGAATCGCCGTCTCGCCTTTGGTTTGATTGCAGTTGCCGGCCTTGGCCTGCTTGGCGGCGGCCTGTTGCTTGTTGGCCAGACCGCGGTTTCGCCCGACGCAATCCAATCGTCGGTTATCCGTACCCCTGCGCTGATCGACAGCGCCTGGAAGCTGCCGGTGGCGGCCACGTTCAACGCCGGCCTTGACTGGCAATCGAACGGCTCGCGGTGCGGTCCGGCCAGCGTCGCAAACACATTCCGTTCCATCGGCGAGGAGGAGACAAGCGAGGCCGAAGTCCTCGAGGGCACGGGAAAGTGCTGGACAGGATTTTGCATCGTCGGGCTGACACTGGACGAGGTTGCCGAGGTCGCCCGAACGAAGACCAGTCGGAAAGTCTCCGTGCTGCGGAACCTGAGCGCCGACGAATTCCGCGAGCACATGAAGCGCGCCAACGACCCGGGCCGCCGTTACATCGTCAACTTCACCCGCGAGAATATCTTCGGCGCCGGCAGCGGCCATTTTTCCCCGATCGGTGGCTATCTGGAGGCCGAGGACATGGTTTTCGTCCTCGACGTCAACGAGCGCTACAAGCCCTGGCTGGTCGAGCGTGAACGCCTGTTCTCGGCCATGGACACGATCGACAGCGATGGCGACAAGAAGCGCGGTTTGCTGCTGATCGAGTAGCGCCTGGGTGCATCCAGGGCGTAAAAAATTGCCCGATTTCAAGCCGATACGAACAAGCGCGAAGGCGCAGCTTCCATATGTGGGCTCATTCACACGGCCGCAGGGCACTGACTGCTATATTAGCCTCTTCGCACAATGGAGGCTCAAATGAGGTTCGTCGCAGTGCAGGAGCCGCCCGACACCTGGGCGGTGTTCGACACGACCATCGATGAGCCCACCGACTACTCTGGTCGCGTCCTTTTTGGTTTGACGTCGAGTGAGGCCCAATGGTTCGCCGCTGTGGCAAATGATGAAGTTTCATGGCGGGAAAGCAACGCATCGGGTGCGCATCAGCGGCTGGTCGGCTGTTCATCTGCCAGTTTTCTTGCCGGCACTCGTTCCGGTTCTTACGGCCTTTGGCTAGCCAGGCAACGCGCCTGGCCGCTTCCCTCCTCCTGCTTGTGGGACAGGGAAGACGTCTCCCTGCGGCCACCGATTTGCAACTAGGGGATCGCAGTCAGCGCGTAGACCCGCGCAAAATATACTTCTGGATCTTGGCGGACGCGATGCGCGGCAGGGTTTTGGTAAGCAGAGATTCCTTCGGCACCTTGTAGCGGGCGATGCGAGCCGCGCAGTGGCTGATTCAGGCCGGGGTCACGTCCTTCTGTCAGGAGCCTTCGCCGACCGATTCCGGTTTTCGCCGGTCCTCGGCTAGACTGGTCGCAACCGCAACCGGGCTGCTTTTCCGATGATCGTCCAGACCTGCATCAATGGCGCGCGCGGCGCCGAATTTCATCCGCAACTGCCGCTCGATGCCGACGCCATGGCGCGCGACGGTGCTGCTTCGGTGGCCGCCGGTGCGGCCGAGTTGCATGTGCATGCGCGCGGGCTCGACGGACGGGAAAGCCTGGCACCGGCGGCGATGGGCGCGACGGTTCTGGCGCTGCGCCGGGCTTGCCCGGGCACGCTGATCGGCGTCTCCACCGGCGCCTGGATCGAGAATGACGACCAGCGCACGCTTGTGGCCATCGCCGGCTGGCGCGAATTGCCGGACTATGCCTCGGTCAATCTCAGCGAGGCGGCGGCGCCGCTGGTGATGGAGAGCCTGCGCCAGCGCGGTATCGGCATCGAGGCCGGGCTGGCGTCGATCGCCGACGCCGAACGCCTGGTCAGCCTCGACCATGGCGGACGGGTGCTGCGCATCCTGATCGAGATTTCAGAGCAGACGCTGGACGAGGCTTTCTCCGTTTCGGACGGCATCGAGGCCGTGCTGGAACGCGCCGGCATCCGGCGCTCGATCCTGCTGCATGGCGAGAACGCGACCGTGTGGCCCTTCGTCGAGCGGGCGGCGGAGCGGAAGAGGTCGACGCGCGTCGGGCTGGAAGACGGCAAGGAGTTGCCTGACGGAACGGTGGCCTCCGGCAATGCCGCACTGACGGCGGCCGCGGTGGCGATCTTCCGCGCTGGGCGATAGTCGCTGATCCATCCAGGTAGACCCTTTGCGCCGAAACGATGTTTCGCGCGGCGATGCGACCTGGTCGGGCGTCGGGTGTATCCGGCGTGTTGACAACCGTCGGAACTGCTCTTGCTGTTTTAAAATATTGTCCCTATGATATTTTCATATAAGAAAGAAAACGTCTCAAAATTCTTCTCTTTTGTGAAAGTTTTAGCCTTTGCGGGAGCACCTCGACCAGACCGACCGCCGACTGGTCAAATTGCTGTCGCAGGATGCCCAGCCCGGCATCAATCGGCTCGCAGAGACAATGGCGGTCTCGGTGCCGACGGTGCGCACGCGGCTGCGCAACCTGCTCGACCGCAACCTGCTCAAGATCGTCGGACTGCTCAACCTGACCGAACGCCCTGAATTGATCTCGGCTATTGTCGGCATCAATGCGCAGGGACGCGGCCGCGCCCGCGAACTGGCGCAGCGCATCTCGGAACTGCCTTTCGTCAACTCGGCCTCCGTCGTCACCGGGCGCTTCGACATCATCGTCGACGTGACCGTGGCCGGCGATGTCGCCGACCTCTACCGCATCACCAGCGAGTTGATCCCCGGCGCGGGTATTCCGGGCGAAGTCGTGCGCAGCGAGACCTTCGTCGTCATGGCTTCCTGCAACAAATGGGTCAGCCTGCCGGAAGGCTGCTGGTCGGAAGAAGCACCGGCGCGCAAGGAGCCGGCATGAAGATTGCGGTTCTCGGCGGCCTTGGCCTGCAAGGCCGGGCAGCCATCGCCGATCTCGTCGCCAGCGTCGGCGTCGAAGAAGTCGTCTGCGTCGACACTGCCTCTGACGGCCCAGCCCGGCTTGAGGGCCTGACCGACCTTTCGCGCGTGCGTTTCGTCGTGCCCGAAGGTGCGATCGGCCCGGCACTCGTTGAAGTGCTGGCCGATGTCGATGCGGTCATCGATCTGTTGCCGCAGCCGCTGATGCGCGAGGCGGTGCTGGCGGCGATCGCGACGCGTACGCCGCTGGTCACCACCAATTACGGCAAGGCCATCGCCGATCTGGCACCGGCGGCGGAAAAGGCCGGCGTTTCGATCATGACCGAATGCGGGCTCGACCCCGGCATCGACCTTGTGCTTTACGCGCGCGCCGCAAGGCAGTTCGACAGCATTGCATCGATCGATTCCTATTGCGGCGGCATCCCCGAACCCAAGGCGATGGCCACGCCGCTCTGCTACAAGGTGAGCTGGAACTTCGACATGGTTCTGGTCAGCCAGAACCGCGACAGCGTGATGATCGAAGACGGCGAGCGCGTCTCGGTGCCGGCCGGCCGGCAACACGACAACCGCTTCATCCACGAGATCGAGGTCACGGGCCTGGGCCGGCTGGAGGCCTTCCCCAATGGCGACGCGCTGCATTACGTCGAGATGCTGGCCGCCGCCAAGGGGCTGCAGCGCTCAGGCCGCTACACGCTGCGATGGCCCGGTTGGTCGGCGTTCTGGGCGCCGCTGAAGGAGCTTGGCTTCCTCTCCGAAGACAAAGTGCCCGGCACCAGCGCCAGCCCGCGCGAATTTCTCGGCCGGCTGCTCGGCCCGCAATTGCAGTACGGCGCCGACGAGAAGGACCTTTGCGTGATGCGCAATGTCTTTTCCGGCATCGAAGGCGGCCGCCGCAAAACGGTGACCTCGGAGTTGATCATCGAACGCGACCTCCAATCCGGCCTTTTCGGCATGAGCCTCGGCGTCGGCTACCCCGCAAGCATCGTGGCGCAGATGCTGGCGCGGGGCGAGATCACCACGCCCGGCCTGCTCAACCCGCTGCTGCATGTGCCCGACGGCCGCTTCTTCGACGAACTGGCCAGGCGCAGCATCCGGGTGACCGAAACGGTCGACTGGGACTGAGGAGACAGATTTTCGGACGGTGGTCGCCGCCGGCAACGGCGCTGCCGCTCAAAAAGCACCCCGAAGGGTGAAAATAACAACGACAACAAGGAGGAATGCCCAATGAAGATTGCCAAGCTTTTCATCGCCGGCCTTGCGCTCGCCGGCCTCACCACTGCTGCCGGTGCCGGGACACTCGACGACATCACCAAGCGCGGCGAGTTGCGCGTCGCGGTGCAGACGCAGGGACCGCCCTTCTCTTTGGTCGGCGCCGCCGGCGAACGCACAGGCAGTTCGGTCGAACTCGCCGAACTGATGGCCAAGGAAATGGGCGTCAAGATCACCTTCCTCGACTTTGATTGGGACGGGCTGATCCCGGCGCTGTTGTCGGGTAAGGCCGATCTGCTGGTCGCCGACATGACGCCGACCTTGGCGCGGGGCATGAAGGTCGCCTTCACCAAACCTTACATGTATACGGGCAGCACCGTCTTCACCAAGGCCGACAGCAAGTTCAAGACCACGGAGGACTGCAAGGCCAAGGGCACCAAGATCGCCGTACTGCTTGGCGCCACCGGCGAGAAGGAGGCCAAGACCGCCTTCCCTGATGCCGACATCAAGAGCTACAAGGGCGGCGGCCCGCTGCTGCTCGACGCCGTCAATAACGGCCAAGCCGATTGCGGCGTCAACGACGTCTCGGCGGTCAAGGGTCAGTCGACCGCCTATCCGGCCGGCAGCTTCACCATCATGCCGGACCTCCTGTCGAAGGAGCCGCTTGCGTTCGCCACGCGCTATGACGAGCCGGACCTGCTGGTCTGGATGAACCTGTTCCTCGACCAGGTGAGCGTCGACGGCCGCCTGCAGAAGAACCTCGACTACTGGGTCAATTCCGACGCCTGGAAGAAAGACCACTAAGCAGCGATAGATCCGAGCGGCTTCGCGCGCCTCGGCGGCGCGAAACCGCTCGGAATTCGCTTTGTCCACCGCTTCGTTCGTCTCGGGGACTCCGTTTAGCGATGCTCGAAAATTTCAGTTTCCGCACCATCGTCGAATATCTGCCTCTGTTCGGGCAGGGCCTCGTCACGACCGTGTGGCTGTCGGCGCTGTCCTTTGCCGGGGCGCTTGCCGTCGGCATCGTGCTCGCTGCCATGAACCTGCAGCGCGGCTGGCTGTTTCGCGTCCCGGCCAAGGCCTATATCGACGCGGTGCGCGCCACGCCTTTGCTGGCGCAGCTCTATTTCCTCTATTTCGGCCTGCCCCGGCTCGGCTTCGTGCTGCCCGAGTTGGTCGTCGGCATCCTCGCGCTGTCGTTGAACAGCGGCGCCTATGTCGCCGAGATCATCCGTGCCGGCATCCTGTCGATCCCGCGCGGCCAGATGGAAGCCGGCGTCGCCTCGGGGATGACCTATGTCCAGCGCATGCGCCTGGTCATCCTGCCGCAGGCGTTCAAGGTGACGATCCCGCCACTGCTCGGCCAGGCGATCGTGCTGGTCAAGGATTCGGCACTGCTGTCGCTGATCTCGGTTTCCGAACTGACGCGCGCCGGCCAGTTGCTGGCGTCTGACCGCTTCATGCCGGCAGAAGGTTTTGTCACCATCGCCGCCTTCTACCTCCTGCTCTACTACAGCCTGAAGGGGCTGGCGACGCTGTCCAGTCGCTGGCTCGGCTTGCAGCCGGCAAGGAGCAGCACATGATCTGGCAGCAGCTGCAAAGCCTCGCCGGAAGCTATCCGCTGGCGCTGCGCGGCCTCGGCATGACCGTGGTGCTGTCGCTGATCAGCCTGGTGCTGGGCACGCTGCTCGGCTTTGGTCTCGGCATCTTGCGAACCGGCGGCAACCGGCTGATCAGTGCGGTGATCGGCGCCTGGGTCGACCTGATCCGCGGTACGCCGTTCCTGGTGCAGATCTTCCTGATTTTCTTCATCCTGCCGGAATTCGGCATCGAGCTCGACGCCTTCACCGCCGGCATCATCGCGCTGACCAATCTGGCGGCCTGCTTCATCTGCGAGATCGTCGTCGCCGGCATCCGCTCGGTGCCGACCGGTCAGGTCGAGGCAGCACTTGCATCCGGCCTGTCGCGCTGGCAGCGGATGCGCCAGGTGGTGCTGCCGCAAGCGATGCGCATCGTGTTGCCGCCGCTAGTCGGGCAATATGTGCTGCTGATCAAGGATTCCTCGGTCGTTTCGGCCATCGGGCTCACTGACCTCACCCGCGTCGGCTGGCTGGTGGTGCAGCGTGTGCCGAACGGCCTCTTGGTGTTCTTCCTCGTCGGCCTCGGCTATTTCATCGTCTGCTACCCGCTGATCATGCTGGCCCGCCGGCTGGAACGCCGCATGGGTGCGGCGCATGGCGAGGTGCAGCTGTGAAGTCATCTCCCAAACCCAAAGGTCGCACCAGCATGATCGAGTTTCGCGGCGTCAACAAATGGTTCGGCGCGCTCAACGTGCTTCGGGATATCACGCTCAGCGTCGAGCCGCGCGAGGTCGTCGTCGTCTGCGGCCCGAGCGGCTCGGGCAAGAGCACCTTGATCCGCTGCATCAACGGGCTGGAGACGATCAAGGACGGCGACCTGGTGGTCGACGACCAGCGGCTCGGCGACCCCGCCACCAACATGACACGGCTGCGCACCGAAATCGGTTTTGTCTTCCAGTCGTTCAACCTCTATCCGCACAAGACAGCGCTGGAGAACGTGACGCTGGCGCCGATTCATGTGCGCAAGATCGCGCGCGCCGAGGCCGAACAAGCCGGGCGCGAATTGCTGGCCAAGGTCGGCCTGGCTGACAAGGTCAACGCCTATCCTTCACAGCTGTCCGGCGGCCAGCAGCAGCGCGTGGCGATCGCGCGCTGCCTCGGCATGCGCCCCAAGATCATGCTGTTCGACGAGCCGACATCGGCGCTCGACCCCGAGATGATCTCGGAAGTGCTCGACGTCATGGTCGCGGTGGCCGAGGAGGGCATGACCATGATGGTGGTGACACACGAGATGGGCTTTGCCCGCAAGGTCGCGCAGCGTGTGGTGTTCATGGATGCCGGCGCCATCGTCGAGAGCGGCACGCCCGATGAATTCTTCTCGCAGCCGAAGACCGACCGCAGCCGCGCCTTCCTCAGCAAGATCCTGCGGCATTAGGCTTCAGCCGGCCGGCGTCTTCACCCGAAGGTCGCCAGAGGCTCGGTGCGGATCTCAATCCACTCGCAGCGCCGGCTGTCGTGATAGAAGGACTGGAAGGGCGGCGGAAACGATGGGTCGGCGAAGGCGCCCACCGGGATGGCGATCACGCCGGGCTGGACATCGATCCGATAATGCACCGTAGTGCCGCAGTCAGGGCAGAAATTGTAGGTGACGCGGCCGCCCGCTTCGCCGATGCGCGTGAATTCCGCCGATCGCCCCTGGATCGATACGCCCTCCTCGGCAAACCGGACATTGAAGCTGAAGGCGCTGCCGGTGCGCCGTTTGCAGTCCAGGCAATGGCAGACCGAGATGCGGACCGGTTCGCCCACGCAAGTGGCCGATAGCTGGCCGCAAGAACATTCCGCGCGACGCGTGACCAAGACGGGCTCCTTTCCAGACCAGGCAAAATGGCCTCACTGCGTATCCGCGTTTGCCCTCAGCTCCGCGCGCTTCTCGTCCGACACCACCGCGAGGTCCAACACCTTCTGCAATTCGGCGGCATGGTGGAAGGACGGCTCGGGCTGGACGCCGCTCAGCACCGCGTCGACGAAGCGCTGGTAGTTGGTTGGCACTGTGCCGGCATCGAGCACCTGCCATTTGGCGGTCTCGATGTTGGCGCCCATGCATGCCTTGAGTTCCGAGCCTTCCAGATTGTGCACCACTTCGAGGCCGCCCTTGTCGCCATAGATGCGCAGCCTCAACTCGTTGAAGTGGCCCGTCGCCCAGCGGCTGGCATGCACCACGCCGAAGGCGCCATTGGCGAAATCCAGTGTCATGGCGAAGCTGTCATTGGCGTCGAGCCCGTATTCGCCGATACGGTTGCCGGGCGCCTTGTCGAAGGCTCTGAGGCGGCAGAACACATAGTCGATGTCGAGGGCGGCACCGTAGCTGGCGAAATCGAGGATGTGGATGCCGACATCACCGAGCACGCCATTGGACCCATGGTCGCGCGACAGGCGCCACAGCCATTTCGGGTCGGTGCGCCAGTCGCCCCAGTGCTTCGACACCAGCCAGCTCTGCAGATAGGACGCCTCGACATGCCTGACCGTGCCGATCTCGCCCGCCAGCACCATGGCGCGTGCCTTCTGCAGTGCTGCAATATTGCGATAGGTGAGGTTGACCATGTTGACGATGCCGGCGGCTTCGGCGGCATCCGCCATCTCGTTGGCCTTGCCGAAATTCTCGGCCAACGGCTTTTCGCACAGCACCGGCTTGCCGGCGGCGATCAGCGCCATGGTGGTCGGGTGATGGATGCGGTCCGGCGTGACATTGGCGACCGCGTCGAAGGCGCCCCAGTTCAGCGCTTCCTCCAGCGACGCGAAGCGGTTGGGGATGCCGAAGCTGTCGGCGAAGTCGCCGACGCGCTTGGCATCGACATCGACGGCGGCGACGATTTCGACGCCCTTTATCTTGCCGAACTGCCGGGCATGCTCCTGCGCCATCCATCCGGTGCCGAGTATCAGAAGTCGCATCTTTTTACCTTCCAGCGTGACGGGTTCTGTCTTGTCCGATGTTTGCCAAAACCGAAGCTTCATAGGCTAGCGAAAGCCGGCTTCGCCGGCGGCGTGGAGTTTTCCGCCGCGCTCGACGATAGGCTCCAGCGCCTTGTCGACCGGCACGTTCGGCGCATCGAGGATGGCCGGCTTCGCACCTTGCGGGTTGTGCGCCCATGTCACGGCGTTGCGCAGCACCTTCTGCACGGTGGCATCGTGATAGGTCGGATAGGTCTCATGGCCCGGCCGGAAATAGAAGATGCTGCCGGCGCCGCGCCTGTAGGTCAGCCCCGAGCGGAACACCTCGCCACCCTGGAACCATGAGATGAACACCGTCTCCAGCGGCTCCGGCACGGCGAACTGCTCGCCATACATCTCCTCGTTCTCGAGCTCGAAATATTCGCCGACGCCCTCGGCGATCGGGTGGCTCGGGCTGGTCACCCAGAGCCGTTCCCGCTCGCCGGCCTCGCGCCATTTCAACGTGCAGGGCGTGCCCATCAGCCGTTTGAAAATCTTCGAGAAATGGCCGGAATGCAGAATGATCAGCCCCATGCCCTCGAAGACCCGGCGCGCCACGCGCTCGACCACCTCGTCGGCGACGGCGCCATGATCCTTGTGGCCCCACCAGACCAGCACGTCGGTCTCGGCCAGGAGCGCGGCCGGCAGGCCGTGCTCCGGCTGCTCCAGCGTCGCGGTCGAGGCGGAAATGCCAGTGTCCGTGTTCAACGCCTTGGCGATGGTGGCGTGCATGCCTTCGGGATAGATCGAGGCGACGACCTCATTGGTGCGCTCATGGATATTCTCGCCCCAGACGACAGCGCGTATTGTCATGATATCCTCTTGATGGTGTGAAGCCGGAGCCGCCCCGGTCATACATAGTGCCTTCGGCTGGCATTGAAAGCGCTTTCCGCGCAATGCCGTAGCCGCCAGTCCTGCCAAAATGATTCAGCGCGACATTTGCCCAATGTCGTGCACAATATCAGTCATGAGGGAGGGCCTGATTGGATTGGGGATCTTCATCTGTCTGGCCGGCGCTTCGCTGACCAGCCTGATGATCTATGAGAGATTTCCGAGCCACCATCGCCAGGACGACACGAGCGCCGTCGTGTGGCATGCCGCGAACCTGTTCGTGGTGATGTCTTCGCTGGTGCTCGGCCTGATGATCAACTCGGCCAAGAACACGTTCGAATCCATCGACCACAACGTCCACGTCTTCGCAACGGACTTGATCCTGCTCGACCGTTCGCTCAGGCAATACGGACCCGAGACGGACCCGGCACGCCAGTCGCTCGCCGCCTACGCGCAGCGGGTTGTCGATGCCACCTCCCCCAGCCAGCAGACCCCGGCCGTCGCCAACCGGCTGTCCGAGTTGCTGCTCAACCAGGTCGGCGACATGCTGGCGGCACTGACGCCGCCGGAGGCCAGGCATGCGGCCCTGCTGCAAAATGCGACCCAGCAGCTGCAGAAGGTAATCGAGCAACGCTGGGTGCTTGTCGAACAATCGGAAGGCGCGATCCCCGCACCGCTGATCGCGCTGCTCGTCGCGTGGCTGACGCTGATCTTCGCGAGTTTCGGCTTCCGGGCGCCGCGCAACGCCACCGTCGTCGGCACCTTCATCGTGTCGGCAGCACTTGTCGCCTCGGCACTCTATCTGATCCTGGATATGGACCTGCCGTTTTCGGGGCCGATCCAAATCTCACCGGCGCCGCTGCAGCGGGCGCTGGCGGAAATGACGCAGTGAGTGTTTAGACCGCAGTCCGGGCTCCGTTGCGATTCAAGTCGGACCTAGCCTTGGCGGCCTTCCTGGGCGACCTGCGTCAAGGGCTTGGACATGCGCGGCACCACGACAAGGCGCTTGATCTTGCCCTTCTTGAAGGCAGCGAGGAAGCGGCCATAGTCCTTGAAGGCCACGCAGCCGCTGGATTGGGCTGGGGCGTTGCGCAGCAGATAGGTATGGGCGAGCAGGCCGTTGCGGTTATATTTGTTCCTGCCGCTGGTCGGCGTCAGCCGGATGGCCTCGACGCCGTGGAAGCGCGATTCGCGCAGCGACAGATTGTAGGTGTCGGGCGGCGTCGGGCCGGAATTCTTGCGGTTGGAGAAGCGCGGTTGGTCGACCATGGCGCCCTTCCCCGAATGCGCCTCGAGCTTCGAGCCATCGGGCATGTAGACCGTCGCCGCCGAGATGTCGTAGACGGCAACGCCATTGCCCATGCTGGGCCGGCTGGTGAACAAATTGCCGAACACGCCGCCTGCGCCGCGCTCGGGCATGTCGGGCTTGGCATAGGCCAGCATTTCGCCGTCCTGAGCCTTCGACCGCTTGGCTGGCTTGGCCGGCTTGCCCTGGCTGGCTTGCACGACCTGGTTGGCTTGCACGCCCGGCAGGACCCCGTGCTCGGCGCTGCGTGGCGACATGGCCGGCGCGCGGGGTGCCTCGGCCGTCGGCACATCCGCGGCCTTGGCCGACTGGGTCCTGGTGGGCTTTGTAGCCTGCGCCTTTGGGACTTGAGCCTTTGGCGCCTCGGTCTCTGTCTTGGAGGCACGGGCCCTGGGGGACTCGATCTTGGGAGATTGGGCCGGTTGGTCGATCTCCGCCTGCGGCCGGCCAGTCGGCAACGGAATTGCGTCCGGCATCTCGTCCTGTGGCGGCAGCGAGGCTACCTGAACCTCGGCCTGCTGCGTGTCAGGCGCTGCCAGCGCAACGGACGGCGGCGGCGACAACATATCGGCGGCCTCCGGCATGGCATTGGCCAGCGCAAGGGCCAGGCGCGACGAGCGTTCTATCTCAGCCACTTGCGGCCCGAAGCGCACTGAAGCCGGGCCGTTCTGGTCGGGCAGGCGAACAACGGGCTCGGCGAAGCGGGCATCGGATGGCAGGCTCGCCAGCATGAAGGGCCTGTTTTGCGCGCGGGCAAAGGCGGCAGCGAGCTTTTGCGGCGACAGTTTTGCCCTCGCCACCACACCGTCGAAGCGGTCGCCGGGCAGAGCGGCAAGCGCTACCGCATTCGGTGTCTTCGGCGCGATCCTATCCGGTTTTGCCGCCGGCTGCAGCCGCGCCATCTTGCCGTCATGGCCGAAGCTGGAAGCCGCGCGCAGGCAGCCGGCATCGCACTGGCCGAGCAGCGAAGCCGACCGGCCGCCGGCGGAAAGCTGAGGCGCCCAGGCGAGCGTCCGGCGCGGGTCGGCAAGCGCAACGGTTCTGGGCGCAAGCAGGCTTTGCGGCAGTCCGTTGGAAGCGGCGGTGAGGGAGGTGCCGACGGAATCGAGGCCGGCCATGGTCGCCACCGACCACAGAGCGATCACCGCGCCGACGGCGGGAACCGCGACCCAGCGCAAGCCGGGCTTCTTCGAAGTCAATCCACGATCAGGATTGTCGCCCCGGTCTTTCAAACGCACAAACGCCATACAACCACTCTCAATCGGCGTGCCGGCTTATGGACCTGGCATCCGTCTCGATTACAGTTCGCCTGGTGCCCCCTGCACCTTCCTGCGTCTGTTGCCGATTGAATCAAAAGATGGACAAAGTTGGTTAACCAATCCCTCCATCGGTCGCCGATTGCACGGCGGTCGATACGATAAAAGAGCCCTCCACAGTCTTCGCTATGGTAAAAATGCTCTCCCTCAGTTGCCTTGCTGCCCGTTTTTGCTGATCAAGTCAAGAAACCCCGGCACGAGCGGGCGCGCGGAACAGCCATTTGAATCGATCATATTAGATTTCACTAATGAAATATTGGGTGTGATGCCCTTGCCGGCGCGTTCTGATGCGCGCGGCAACGAGTTGTTTGCGCGACCATTCGCGGTGTCAGGCGGAAGGCCTGGCGGCAGGACAAACGGCCGACCAGCCACTCGTTTGCCAGATCCTGTTTGCCAAAAATTAAGCTATTGAGGACAAGCTAATATGCTTGATCCGTCGACCACGAGCCAATGACCAAGAACCTCAACAACGCCAAGCCCAACAGTCCAGCGAACGAGACCAGGCCGTCGCCCCTCGGCAAGGTAGCGCCGGCGCTGTTCCCGCTGGCGGTGGTGGCGCTCGGCTACATGGTCGGCAAGCAGTTCTTCGGCTTCTGAACCGAGGCGTCGAAGGCTCAGCCTTCAGCCTTGAAATTCCTCGCTTCCTTGTCGACCTTTTCGCTGTCCTTGCCGTGCTCGCGCGTCAAATCCCTGGCCTGCTTGGGCGAGACATCGGTGGTCTCGGCCAGGCGCATTGCCTTCCGCTCCACGCTTTCGGTCTTTGACTTGCGTACGGATTTGCGGTTGGCCGTCACGGTTTTTCACTTTCCTGCTGCTTCAGCTCTCGCGCCGCCTGTTCCAATGCGGCGCGGTCATTGCCGATGCGGTCGACCAGCGCCTGCGCTTGATCGCCGGTGATGCCGGTTCGCAGCGCCAGCGCCTCGACGTCCAGCACGTTGTCCGGGTCGATGGTCTGATCGTCTCGCGGAATGTTGTCCTTGCCGAACTTGTTCATAACGCACCTCCCTGCTTACGGCACAACGGCAGGGGCGACCGACAGGTTCCCTTCTCCGGCAGTTCCGCCAGCCGCCTCGTCTCCTTCCCAAGCCTGCCTGCCGCGCTAGCTGTCTCCTCGAAAGGAAGATCGGCATGGCGGTCTATGTCTGAGGGTGGTGAGCTTCATCTTCGCGGCGCTGGCCTTCGTGCCGGCCGGCGCGCATGTCTTTGCGATGTTCAACAAGCTTAGGCTCGACGGCACCAGCTACCTTGCCGCCCAGCGCGCCTATGACGGCTGGAGCCTGTTCGGTATCGTCGTGCTGGGAGCGCTTCTCTCGACCGCAGCACTTGCGGTGCTGCTCTACCGTTCGGGCGGCGCCTTCGGCCTCGTCGCCCTCGCCTTCATCGCCATCGGCGCCACGCAGTTCGCTTTCGGGACGTTTACGTTCCCAGTCAACCGGGCGACCCACAACTGGACCATGCTGCCCGACAATTGGGAGATGCTGCGGCGGCAGTGGGAATATTCGCATGCGGCCGCCGCCTGCCTCAATGCGCTGGCGCTGCTTTTGCTGTTCCTTTCGGCGCTGCGCCGCGTCGGGTGATTTTTACCCGTCACGTGAAAACCGATTGCAAAATGCAATCTGTTTTGTATCCTTGGTGAACAAGGAGACCCCAATGGGAAGGATCATCTATTCCATGCTGATGTCGCTGGACGGCTACATTGCCGGGCCGGACGGAAACATCG
Source organism: Mesorhizobium sp. CNPSo 4689 (assembly GCF_057784325.1). Classification (NCBI taxonomy): domain Bacteria; kingdom Pseudomonadati; phylum Pseudomonadota; class Alphaproteobacteria; order Hyphomicrobiales; family Phyllobacteriaceae; genus Mesorhizobium; species Mesorhizobium sp. CNPSo 4689. Next base: position 8,186 of record NZ_JBWLUZ010000033.1, on the reverse strand, counting down.
ACTTGCCGGTGCCCGAAGAGGAATTGCACCAGCATTTCAACGACGAGATGAGACAGACCTCGATCATGCTCTGCGGACGGCGGCTGTATGAGGCGATGCGCTTCTGGGACAGCCCGGACCGCGAGACCGGCGCCGAAGTCGAGCGGGATTTTGCCCGCGCCTGGCGAGAAACGCCGAAGATCGTGTTTTCGACGACGCTGCGGGACGTTGGCCCGAACGCCCGGCTGGCGAGCGGTGACGCCGAGACCGTGGCCAGGGATCTCAAGGCGGAGACGGATGGCCAGATCGTCGTCGGCGGCGCCGAACTTGCCGCGCATCTGGCACGATCGAGCCTCATCGACGAGTACCGGCTCTACATGCATCCGGTCGTGCTCGGCGGCGGCAAGCCGTACTTCCACGCCGGCCTGTCGCTTAAGCTGACGCCGCTTCGCACGGAAAGCCTTTCCCAAGGCGTGACGCTGCTGCGTTACGCACCAGCCTGAGCGTCAACGGCGCTTGCCTCAGGCCAGCCATTCCCGGATCGCCGGGCGGGCCAGGACCTCACGCATGCGCCCTTCGGCGTCGGCGACCGCAGGCGTCATCGGCGCGCGGGTGGGGCCGCAGTCGACGCCGATGACGCGGAAGGCCGCCTTCATGCCGGGCAGCACGCCGGTTTCCATCAGCGCCTCGACAAAGTCCTGCGATACCATCTGCAAGGCGCGGGTACGGACAAGGTCGCCGGCGCGCACCGCCTGGTCCACCGCGACGTAGAGCCGCCCCAGCAGATTGTAGGTAGTGCCGATGCCGCCCTCAGTGCCGAGCATTCCGGCGGCAGCATAGATCTCGTCAAAACCGTAATAGAACAGCTTTCGCGGCTGCCGCTTGCGCAGCAGCGAATATTTGAACAGATCGGTGGAGGTGTATTTGATACCGACGACATTGGCGAGATCGAGCAGCCGCACCAAGAGCGCCAGCGGCAGCGGCCGGCCGGTGCGCAAGGGGATCTCGTAGACGATCAGCGGCAGGCCGGTGGCACCGGCCAAGGCCTGGTAGTAGCCAAACACTTCCTCGTCGGAGAACGGGTAGGAATGCGGCGGCAGCGCCGACAGCGCGTGGTAGCCCAGCTTCTCGGCCTGCCGCGCCAGGCGAACGGAATCGCGCAGATTGGGCATGCCGACATGGGCGATCAGCGTTGTGCCACTTGGCTTGGCGTTCTCGGCGACCAGTTCCTGCTGGGCCAGCAGTTCGTCGACCGTCAGCAGGCCGGACTCGCCGCTGCTGCCGCCGACATAGAGCCCGGCCAGCCCCTGGCGCAGCACATAGTCGTTGATGTTGCGCTGGCGCTGCGGATCGAACTCGCCCGCGTCGCTGAGGCCGGTCATCAAGGCGGCATACATGCCCGCCAATTCTCTCTTCATTCTGGGATCCTCGGTGCTTTCAGGATTTTGCAGGAGATATCGGAGCCTGGTCCAGTGATTCCGGTTCCGGCTCTATCGTCTTGTTTCAGTGTAACCTTTTCCGGCAGCTGGCTGCGGTTCAGAGGCATCGCCTAGGCCTCCCCGGCATGGTGGCAGGTGACAAGGTGCTGGCCGGAGATGGATGCGCCGAAGTCGCGCGGCTCGGGTGCCACCTTGGCGCAGATCTCGGTCGCCTTCGGGCAGCGCGGATGGAAATGGCAGCCGGAAGGCGGCTTCGACGGATCGGGCACGCTACCGCCAAGCACGATCCGCCGGCGCGGGCCGCCGGCCTTCGGATCGGGCACCGGGATCGCCGACAAAAGTGCCCGCGTATAGGGATGCAGCGGCGTGCCGAATACCGAAGCCGTGGTGCCGGTCTCGACGATGCGGCCGAGATACATCACCGCGACGCGGTCGCTGAGATAGCGGATCATCGACAGATCGTGGCCGATGAACAGATAGGTCAAGCCAAGCCGCGCCTTCAGATCGTCGAGCAGGTTGACGATCTGCGCCTGGATGGAGACATCGAGCGCCGAGATCGGTTCGTCGGCGATGATGAATTTCGGGCTCCCGGCGAGCGCGCGGGCGATGCCGACGCGCTGGCGCTGGCCGCCGGAGAGCTCGAACGGATAGCGGTCGCGCAACGCCTCGCGCAAACCCACCAGCGCCAGCAGGTCGCTAACGCGCGCCTCGCGCGAGGCGCGGGTGCCGATCTTCTGGGCGCGCAAGCCCTCACCGATGATGCGGCCGACGGTCATGCGCGGATTGAGCGAACCGAACGGATTCTGGAACACCATCTGCATGTCGCGCCGGCGCTCTTTCAGCCGCTCGGACGTTGCATCGGCATAGTCCCGGCCCTCGAACAGGATCTCACCTTCGCTCGGACGTTCGAGGCCAAGCACGGCGCGGCCGGTCGTCGACTTGCCGCAGCCGCTTTCGCCGACCAGTGCCAGCGTCTCGCCGCGCAGCACCTCAAAGCTGACGCCGTCGACGGCGCGCACCGCGCCGACCTGACGGCGGAGCACGCCGCGGCGGATCGGGAAATGCACCTTCAGGCCGGCGACGGTGAGCAGCGGCTCATTTGGCGCGGCGCCGGATGCCCGTGCGGTCGCCATGACTGATTCCGGGGCGCGCGGAAAACCTTGCAACTCGCGCCAGCGCCAGCAGGCGGCGGCGTGGCCTGATACGACCGGCTCCAGCACCGGCTTTGCCTCGCGGCAGCGGGCGACGGCATGATCGCAGCGCGGCGCGAAGGCGCAGAAGGTCGGCGCCAACGTGACGTTGGGCGGCGCGCCCTTGATCGGCACCAGCCTGGTGTTTGCCGCCGTCAGCGACGGGATCGAGTTGAGCAGGCCGATCGTATAGGGATGGGTGGGTGCTGCGAACAGCCGCTCCACCGGTGCGGTCTCGACGAGACTGCCGGCATACATCACCGCCACGCGCTCGACGAAGCCGGCGACGAGGCTGAGGTCGTGACTGATCCAGATGATCGCCATGCCGAGCTCTTTCTGCAGGCGGGCGACCAGCTCGACGATCTGCGCCTGGATGGTGACGTCGAGCGCCGTCGTCGGCTCGTCGGCGATCAGGATCGAGGGCTTGCAGACCAGCGCCATGGCAATGCCGATGCGCTGCAATTGCCCGCCTGAGAACTGGTGTGGAAAGGCCTGCATGCGCTGCGCCGCATTGGCGATGCCGACGAGGTCCAGCATGTCGAGCGCCTGGTGCTCGGCTTGTTTTTCGCTGAGGCGTTGGTGCTCACGCAGCGCCTCGGTCAGTTGCAGGCCTATGGTCAGCACCGGGTTCAGCGACGACATCGGATCCTGGAAGATCATTGCGATGTCGCGGCCGCGGATTTGGCGCAGCTCGCTGTCCGGCATGGCGAGCAGGTCGCTGCCGCGAAACAGCGCGCGGCCTGATGTCACCCGGCCCGGCGGCTTGCGGATCAGGCCCATCAGCGTCTGCACGGTGACCGACTTGCCGGAGCCGCTCTCGCCGACGATCGCCAGCGACTCGCCCTCGGCGAGCTGGAACGAGACGTCGTTGACGGCATAGACCGCGCGGCCTTCGGGACCGAAGGCGACGCTCAGCCCTTGCACGTCGAGCAATGGCCCCTGCCGGGCCGCTTCCACCTTGTCACGCGCAAGCGTATTGGCGTGCATCATTTGCCGCCTCCGCCGATGATATGCTGCGGGTCGAGCGCATCGCGCAGGCCGTCGCCGACGAAGTTGATGCTGAGCACGGCAATGGCGATCATGGCGCCGGGCGGGATCCACATCCAGGGCTGGCTCTCCAGGATCGACAAAGTGCGGGCGTCGCGCAGCATGTTGCCCCAGCTGGCGGCCGGCGCCTGGGCGCCGAGGCCAAGGAAGGACAGCGATGCCTCGAGCAGGATGACGGTCGCGACGTCGAGGGTTATCGCCACCAGGATCGGGCTCAGCACATTGGGCAATATGTGCTCGAGAATGATGACCGATGGCGAGGTGCCGAGTGAGCGCGCGGCGAGGATGAATTCCTGGTTGCGCAGCGAAAGGATCTCGCCGCGTGTCAGCCGGGCGATGGAGGGCCAGCTGAGAAGGCCGATCACCAGCATGGTGTTGACGATGCTGGGACCGACCACGGCGACGAAGGCGATGATGATGACCAGGCGCGGAAAGGTCAGCACCATGTCGATCAGGCCCATCAGGAAGAGGTCGACCTTGCCGCCGAAATAGCCGGCGACGGCGCCGACGAAGATGCCTATGGCAGCCGAGATCGCCACGGCGATAAAGCCCACCGACAGCGAGATGCGGCCGCCATAGAGGATGCGGGCGAAGATATCGCGCCCGGTGCCGTCGGTGCCGAGCCAATGGACGCCGCCCGGCGGCTGGTTGCGACCCCTGAGGTCGATGTCGTTCGGCCCGTAATGGGCGATCAGCGGCGCGAATATGCAGGCGAGCACGATGATGGTGAGCACCACCAGCCCGACCGTTGCCAGCCGGTGGTGCAGGAAGCGGCGCGCCGCCTCGCCCCACAGGCCACGCGAGGCGCCTGCCGCAATGCCGGCGTCGATGGCGGCGTCAGTCATAGCTCACCCTCGGGTCGAGCACGCTGTAGGCGAGATCGGTCGCAAGGTTGGCCAGCATGACGATGATGGCGGTGATCAGCACGTAGCCCATGATCACCGGGCTGTCGCGGTTGACCACCGCGTCGATGAACATCAGGCCGATGCCCGGCCACTGGAAGATGGTCTCGATCACCACCGAGCCGCCGAACAAAGTCGGCAACGCCAGGCCAAAGACGGTGACCAGCGGGATCAGCGCGTTGCGCAGGCCGTGGCGCAGCACGATAGTGCTGGGCTTGAGCCCCTTGGCCCTGGCGGTGCGCATATAGCTCTGGTTCAGCACTTCGAGCATGCCGGCACGCGCATAGCGCATGAAGATCGCGGCGCGGAACAGAGCAAGTGCTGCCGCCGGCAAGATCAGGTGCCTGAGATTGTCGGCCAGCGAAAAGCTGTCGCCCGCGGTCGAGATGCCCGATGAGGGCAGCCAGCGCAATTCCAGCGCAAAGACATAGACCAAGAGCAGGCCCATGAAGAAGTCCGGGATCGAGACGCCGACGAAGCCGCCCAACGTCAGCGCATAGTCGGTCAGCCTGTATTGCCGGAGCGCCGAGATGACGCCGAGCGTGGTGCCGATGACGAAGGCGGCAAGCAGCGCCACGCCCATCAGCTCCAGCGTCATCGGCAGCCGTTCGCCGATGATCGCGGCGACGCTGCGGCCATTGACGAAGGAGCGTCCGAGATTGCGGTGCAGGATCTGGCCGATCCAGTTGAGGTACTGGATGTAGAGCGGCTGGTCGAGGCCGAGCTCGCCGCGCCGCATGGCGATCAGCTCCTCGCTCGACGGCGCCTCGGCGGTGATCATCGCCAGCACCGCATCGCCCGGCATGGCGTGGGCGATGGCAAAGACGATGATCGTGACCCCGAACAGCACCGGCACGCCGAGCAGGAGCTTGCGCAAGAGATAGCTGAGCACCGGCCTCTCCTATGCCAAGCGCGAGTGTTGAAAGCGGGGAATCATGGGGCTCCGCTGGGCCGGAGCCCCATGCAGTCGAGGGTGTTTTGGCGGCGATCTACTTGGCCACTTCCCACTTCTCGACTTCGTTGTAGACGGCGTGGTTGAAGATCACGAGCGGCTGTTCCTTGAAGTGTTGGGCAAGGCCGACGATGCGGTTGTTGAAGGCGAGCGGCCGCACCTCGTTCCACAGCCAGGCCTTGGGCAATTCCTTGTTGAGGATGCGCGAGGCTTCCTGGTACGCCTCGGCGCGCACCTCACGATCCGCCGACTCCAGCCCCTGGTTGAACAGCTCGTCGAGCTTCGGGTTGCAGTAGCCGAAGCCCAGCGGCTTGGCGCCGCAGACGACCAGCGGCGAGCCGAGCGAGGGATCGAGCCCCATGCCGTTGGCGAAGAAGCCCATCTGGAAAGTGCCGTCGGCATAGACCTGGTTGATGGCTGCCGGATCGAGCAGGCGCGGCTGGATGTTGACGCCGACGGCGGCCAGATAGCTCTGGATGGCGGTGACGGTGTCGACGTTCATCTGGTCGGAATAATAGTAGATGAAATCGACCGGCTGGCTGCCGTCCCAGCCCGCTTCGGCAAGCAGTTGCTTGGCCTTGTCGGGATTGTAGTCATAGGGCTCGAGGTCCTTGGCGCGCGCCCAGTCCTGCGGGAACAGCGTGTTCGACAATTCGCCGGCGCCCTGCTTGACCGTCTCGATGATCGCCTTGCGGTCGATCGCGTAGAGCATCGCCTGACGCACCTTGGCATCGGCGAAGCGCTTGTCGGCCAGGTTGAACTGCAGATAGGTCGGCAGGCCGGCGGAGAATTTCGGCAACACCGTCAGATAGTCGAGCTTCTGCAGCCGGGTGAGTTCGGAGATCGGCACGCCGCCGCCCTCATAGGACATGGCGTCGACCTCTTTCGTCTCCAGCGCGGCGATGATCGGCGGCACGTCCTTGTAGATCTGGTAGATGATGCGGTCGAGCTTGGGCGCGCCGAGGAAATAGTCGGGATTGCGGTCGACCTCGACATACTGGTCGCTCTCGTATTTCTTCCAGATGAACGGGCCGGTGCCGACGCGGTTGACCCAGAAGGCATTGCCCTTGATGTCCTGCGGAGCGACCTTGCCCAGAATGTGTTCGGGAAAGATGCTGATGGCGATAAGCTGCAACTGGACCCAGAGCGGCTTGGCGCTGTCGAGCTCGACCTGGACGGTCATATCGTCAAGTGCTTTCACCCCTGCAAGCGAGGAGGCCGAGCCATCCTGAAACGCCCTGTATCCGGCCACCGCGCCAAGCTTCTGCGACCAAGGCGAGCCGACCTTGGGGTTGGCGTAGAGGTTGAGGCTGAACATCACGTCCTTGGCGGTGAAGGCCGTGCCGTCATGCCATTTGACGCCCTGGCGCAGGTTGAAGATGTAGGTCTTGCCGCCGTCGGGCGTCTTCCAGCTTTCGGCCAGGATCGGCTGCACGTCGTCGCCGGTCCATTTGATGTGGACGAGGCCCTGCAGCACCGTCTCGTCGAGCCGGTGGCCGCAAGTGGTGTGCAGCGTGCCCATCTCGATGCAGCCGGTGCGCATGGCCGAACGGAACGTGCCGCCATCCGCCTTGGCGGCACCGGCGGCAAACATCATGGCCAAAGCCGGCACAAGGCTCATCAACAATCGTCTCATGGAATTCTCCTCCCGTTGTTTTCCGGCGGCCGAAATCGGGGGCATGCCCCTGCTCCGGGCTTGCTCCCGCGCCAGCCTCGCCTGTCGCGCCGGCCGCCGCGCCATCAGCCAGCAGCGGCCCTCCAACCCTTCGGTCGCGCAAGTCCTCACTTGCGACGACTGGTATACTAGCTTAAAAGGTAGACCATGCACAATATGCCGGTACGAAAAAAATTGTCGGACGAGGTTCGCCTGCGCCTGGAGGAGATGATCCGCGACGAGGTCTATCCGGTCGGCGGATCGCTGCCGTCCGAGCGCGAACTGATGACGATGTTCGACGTCGGCCGCCCCTCGGTGCGCGAGGCGCTGTTCGCGCTGGAGAAGATGGGGCTGGTGCGCATCAACAGCGGCGAGAAGCCGAAGGTGACGCGGCCGACGCCGCGCAGCATGCTGGAGCAGCTGACCGGAACGGCGCATCTGTTGATGGACCAGCCCGACGGCATCGGCCATTTCGAGCAGTTGCGCCTGTTCCTCGAAGTCTCGATCGCGCGCCATGCCGCCGAGGTGGCGACATCAGCGCAGATTGCGGCACTCGCTGCCGCACTTGCCGAGAACGAGCGCGCCATTCCCCGCGCCCGCGCCTTCGCCGTAACCGACGTCGCCTTCCACCGCGTGCTGACCGAGATCCCCGGCAATCCGATCTTCCTCGCCGCGCATGAGGCGCTGGTGGAATGGCTGATCAACCAGCGCATCCACATGGCCAACACAGAGGTCGAGAACCGCCGGAGTTTCGCCGGCCACCAGGCGGTGTTCGAGGCGATCGAGCGTCACGACCCGGAAGCGGCGGGACGAGCAATGCGCGAGCATCTGGAAAACGCCCGGCGCAAGTTCAATGCGGGCGCGTCGAAACAGGACTAGGCTGAATCGACATTCACCGCATCCATAGCATTGCGCAAGCGAGTTGGACGAAACTGAGGAAGCATAGGGCACGCCGGTCGTATCGAGTGGCTATGCGTCTGAAGTGCTTGAGCTTGTTGAAGCAGCGTTCGATCAGGTTGCGCG
>NZ_JBWLUZ010000032.1:0-57138 GCF_057784325.1 Mesorhizobium sp. CNPSo 4689 | reverse complement strand
AGCCCCGTGCAACTGTTCAGGTTGATGGTTCATTGGTGGGAAGGGGCCGAGCCATGCCGCGGCCTGTCCCAACAGGGACGACCAGGATCCTCTCGGCCTCCTTCCCACCTCAAACATAGCACTGAACGAACACACAGGATCCTCGGGTCAAGCCCGAGGATGACGAAAGGTATGCTCGCCGCACGAAGCGCCTAATTCCCCGACCCCAGCGCCTTGTCCAGCGCTTCCTTCACATCGGCCGGCCACGTCGTCACCGCCGGCCAGGCGTCCGGCTCGGGCTTGTCGCCGCGGCGGGCGAAATAGAGTGTGTGCTTGGCCGGGTCGACCGCCATGAACCCGTCATTGCCGCCGCAATCATGCGGCACGCAGCCGCTGGCGTAGAAGGCGCCGGACGCCGTCTTTTCAGTGCCGCCGCCGACCAAAAGGCTGGTCGCCATGTCGGGCATGTCCTTGCCGAGCAGCGTCTCGGCCGCCTTGTAGACGGCCTCATTGTGGAAGGCGTCGATGATGTTCTGGTATTTGGCCGGATCGACATCTTTCCAGTCGGTGCCGGGTTCCGGCATATAGCTCAGATTGCCCGAGGTGGTCAGCCCGTCCGTGGGCGACCATTGCAGCGCAGGCTTCGATTCGCCGGGCAGGAGATAGGGCACGAAATAGATGGCGTTGTCCGACACGGCGGCCGGCGGCGCGCCGCATTCGGCCTGTTCGACCGTGGTGGTCTGGACTGTGCCGCCTTCCGGCTTCCACACGATCACCTTGGCCGGGCCGCACTGGTTACCGCCGTCGCCGACATCGACCAGCACCACGTTGATGCCGCCGACCTTGACGACCTTGTCGAAGAACACATCGTAATTGCTGGCCAGCTGCTTGCCGTCATAGGCCAGCACCTTTTCGCCGTCCTGCTCCGGCTGGGTGATGGTCAGCTGCCCGCCCTCGAACGGGAACGGCCCCTGGCTGTCATCGTCGGTTAGGGCCGCATTGGCGGTGCTCGAGGCGCCCTGGTCGGCGGCCCCGCCGGACGGATCGTCAGCCGGCACGAGCACCATGTCGGTCTGTGCATGCGCGCCAGCCACCGGCATCAGCGTCCACGCCAGCGCCCAGGCGCCGGCAAGAAGCGAACGTGTCATGACTGTCCCTCCGCCACGAACCCGGCTTGTGGCGGCCGGGCTATGCGCTCAGATCCGGCCGTTCAGGCCCAGGGGCGCTGCTCGGCGTTCTTCTTTTCGAACGAGTCGATGGCGCCGGCCTTCTCCATGGTCAGGCCGATGTCGTCGAGCCCGTTGAGCAGGCAGTGGCGCTTGAAGTCGTCGAGGTCGAAGGTGACCACGCCGCCATCCGGGCCGCGGATCTCCTTGGCCTCGAGGTCGACCGACAGCGTCGCATTGGAGCCGCGCGAGGCGTCGTCCATCAGCTTCTCCAAATCTTCCGGGCTGACGGTGATCGGCAAAATGCCGTTCTTGAAGCAGTTGTTGTAGAAAATGTCGGCGAACGAGGTCGAGATGACGCAGCGGATGCCGAAATCGAGCAGCGCCCACGGCGCGTGCTCGCGGCTCGATCCGCAGCCGAAATTGTCGCCGGCGACCAGGATCTGCGCCTTGCGATAGGCCGGCTTGTTGAGCACGAAGTCCGGGTTTTCCGAGCCGTCGTCCTTGTAGCGCATCTCGGCGAACAGGCCGCTGCCGAGCCCGGTGCGCTTAATCGTCTTGAGATAATCCTTGGGGATGATCATGTCGGTGTCGACATTGACGATCGGCATCGGAGCGGCAACGCCGGTGAGCTTGGTGAATTTTTCCATGGGTCTGCCCGTCTTCTTTTCGTTGCGGGGGATTTGCTGGCGCCCGGTTTACACAAAGCCGCGGGCAAATAAAAGGCAGCTGTTTGCGCCCGCTCTTGGCCGTCGATCACAAGATCGGCACGCAAGGCTTCAAAACCGGCCGCCCGTGGTGCACCTTTGGCGGCATGAAAACAGCTTCAAAGGTCCTCTACGTCAGCGAGCCGACGCTCGACATTGCCGAGTTCCGCCGTGTGCTGGTCGAATCCGGCCTCGGCGAAACGCGCCCCGTCGATGACGAAGCCCGGTTGAAGAAAATGCTTTCGAGCGCAAACCTAGTGCTGACGGCGCGTCTCGATGTCGAGGGCAAGCCGTTGCTTGGCGTTGCCCGCGCCATGACAGACTTTGCCTGGGTCTGCTACATTTCCGAACTCGCCGTCTCCCAATCGGCGCAGGGGTTGGGCATCGGCAAGGGCCTTATGGACGAGGCGCGCCGGCAGCTCGGACCATCCGTCGCCATCAGCCTGATCTCGATGCCCGACGCCGTCGGCTTCTATGAGCGCATTGGCATGAAGCGCATGGCCGACGCCTTCTGGTTCGGCCGCAAGGGCTGACGCTTTCAGCGGACGCAATCGCCCCTCCTGCGGCACGCGGCTCACCATCTGCCATGGCGGCTTCGTCCGGGCGGCGGCTTAGAGCAGCGTCTTCCCTTCTCCCCTTGTGGGGTCCGAAGGACGGGGTGAGACCCGTGGCTCGCCCAAGGGCGGTGGCCTCGCGAAGCGAGGTCGGATGAGGGGTGCTCCAGCTTGGCAATGACGGCGATCCGTCCAACGTTCCTCAACCGTCTCGGCGCTGCGCGCCGATCCACCTTCTCCCACAAGGGGAGAAGGAAGAAGCCTCAAATCACATTCAATTCCCGAAACGCCCGCCCCTCCGCCACCCTTCCATAGCCAAACGCCAAGCAATCCACCGTCCTGTACCGGCCATGCACGATCAGCTCGGCCAGTGCCTTGCCGACAGCCGGCGCCTGCTGCAGGCCGTGGCCCGAAAATCCGTTGGCGAAGAGAAAATTGCCGACTTCCGGATGCGGGCCGATCACCGCGTTCTGGTCGAGCGTGTTGTAATCGTAGTGCCCGGCCCAGGCGCGCGTTGGCTTGATTGCCTCGAAGGCCGGGATACGCGTCGCCAGCACCGGCCAGATCACCTCTTCGAACAAGGGCCAGTTGACCTCGAAATCCTTGGGATCAGGAGCATCATCGCCTTCCTCCGGCTCGGCGCCGCCGGTGAGATAGACCGAGCCTTCGGGTCGCACATAGATGCCGCTCGGGTCGACCAGCAGCGGCATGTCGGCATATTTCTCGCGCGCCTCGAACACGAACACATTGCGCTTGCGTGGCTCGACCGGCAGCACCAGCCCGGCAAAAGCAGCGACCTTGCCGGCATTCGGACCGGCGGCGTTGACGACGATGCCGGCGTCCAGCGTCTCGCCATTGTCGAGGCTGACGCCCGTCACGCGGTTGCCCTGCCGCGCGATGCCGGTGACATTGGCGGTGATGAAATCGATCTTCTTGTCGCGCAGTGCCTTGCGGAACAGCATCAGCAATGCATGCGCGTCGAACCAGCCCTCGCCGGTGCGGCCATAGGCGCCGGCGGTGATGCCTTCGGCCGACAGCCAGGGGAAGCGGCGCGTAAGCTGGTCTGCATCCTCGAGCAGGATGTCGGCGCCCTCGGCGATCTGAGCATCATAGTTTGCTTTGAGGGTCGGCAGGCCGTTTTCGCCGGCCAGAATGAGATAGCCACCCTCGCGGAAACCGATGTCGGCATCAGTGCCGAAAGTCTCCTTCAGCCGCCGGAATAGTTTCAGCGTGAATTGCGACAGGCGGATGTTTTCCGGGATGGAAAATTGCTGGCGGATCGAGGCCATGGACAGCGTCGTCGCCGCATGGGCGAATTGCGGGTCGCGCTCGACCAGCGCGATCGAGCCGGAAAACCCTTCCTCGCGCAGATAGTAGGCAACCGAGGAACCGACGATGGCTCCGCCGATGATGACGATGTCGTAGCGCACTTTTTTCTCCGATCCGCCGCCCGCAACCTTCACGCAACCGGCAAAATGATCTCGAAGCGCGTGCCGCGCCCGGAGTCAACCAGCCGGATCGTGCCATCATGCGCTTTCAGGAGGGCCAGCACGATGCCAAGCCCCATGCCGGTGCCGCCAGACTCGCGGCGCGTGGTGAAGAACGGCTCGAAGATTTTGGTCCGGTTGCTCGGCGAAATGCCGGCGCCGTCATCGCTGACACGGATCGTCGCCTTGCCGTCCGTGCTGGTCGCCGAGAGCGAAACCGCCGTGGCGCCGTGCCGCGCCGAATTGTCGATGAGATTGGCAAGCACGATGGCCGCGTTTTCGCCGGAGATGCTGAGGCCGATGTCGCCGCCCGCTTCGACGCGAACCACCAGCCTGTTTTCGGCCGGCAGCAGCGCAAGGGCTGCACCAATCGAGGTGGTATCGCCGCTGGGTGCAAGGTTTTCGGCGCGCGCCAGGTCGAGCAGGCGGCGCACCAGCAGATTGAGCCGCCCGGCATCGGTGACGATGTTGTTGGAAAACCGCCGCCGCTCGGCCTCGTCCATCGCCGAACCGGAATCGCGCAAAAGCTCCGCTGCGCCCTGGATCGCCGTCAGCGGCGATTTCAGCTCATGCGAGACATGGGTGGCAAAGGTCTGGATGCTGTCGGAGCGCGCCTGCAGCTTCTCGGCCATGTCTAGGAAGGCCGTGGAAAGCGCGGCCATTTCGCGCGTACCGTGGTGGTCGAGCGGCCGCATCGCGGTGCGGTCGCCGGCGGCAATGCGCTTTGTCCGCTCGATCAGCCCGTAGATCGGCCGGCTGACGGTGCGCAGGAAGACCAGCCCGATCAGCAGCGTGCCGCCGAGAATGGCGATGGCCGCCAACGTCACCTTGCCGCGCTCGCCATAGAGATGCTTGACGTGTTCGGCGTTCGCGACAGATAGACCACGCCCGCGACCTTGCCGTCGACGGCGACCGGCATGGCGACGAAGACGCGCACCTTGGTGCCGCGGCTGACCGAATAGAGCGGTGGCGCCGGCTCCTCGGGGATCCGCAGCCTGAGCGCGCTGGCGTAGCGGCCGGCGAGCGCCTCACGCACCTCCCCGACCCCGCCAAGCGACAGCCCGACCTCTTCGCGCCCGGCAATGACCACACCCCCGGGGTCGAGCAGCCGGAAGCCGGCCAGCGTCGTTTTCTGCGTTTGCGTAAGGATGCCTGACAGGCGCGCGCCGATTGCCGCGAAGGCCGGATCAGCATTGGCGGCGATGGCAGCGGGCCGGGTTGGAAGAACAGTGTCCGAAGCGAGGTCGAGGGTCGGCTCAATTGGTCGGTATGATGTATCGGCTTCGTCGCTCCGGCTCTCAGCGTCGTTTCCCGACGGCGGCATCGGCACTCCGAGTTTCTCAAAAGGAATGCCGGCCTCGCGCACGTCCTGCGCATAGATGGCGGCAAGCACGGCGCCTTGCGCGATGAGCTCCGCCTCGGTCTGGCGGATCAGCTGGTTCTCATAGAGCCGGAAGAAGAACAGGCCGACCAGCGGCAGCGCCATCACCACGACCAAAATGGCAATGACGACCGTGGCTAGGCGCGGCCGCCATTTGTCGGAGGTCACGCGCCGCACCGGCCGAGCCGGAAGCCGACGCCATGCACGGTCTCGATTGCGTCGGCGCAGCCGGCCGCCGCCAGCTTGGCGCGGATGTTGCGGATATGACTGTCGACGGTGCGGCCGGCGACATGGATGTTGGCGGCATAGGCGCTGGCCATCACCGCCTCGCGGGCAAGCACATGCGAGGGCCGGGCAAGAAACCCTCTGAGGATCGCGAACTCGATACCCGTCAGCGCCAATGCCTTGCCGTCGAAGCTGGCGCTATGGCTGGCCGGCACCAGCACCAGCCTGCCATGCGAGAATTGCCGCTCGTCGCTCTCGGCCGGCGCGGAACGGGCGCGGCGCAGGATGACGTTGACCCGCGCCACCAGCTCACGCGGGCTGAACGGCTTGGTGACATAATCGTCGCCGCCCATCTCCAGCCCGAGGATGCGGTCGATCTCTTCATCCCGCGCCGACAGGAACAGCACCGGCACGTCGGAATGTTGCCTGAGCCGCCGGCAGACCTCCAGCCCGTCCATCTCCGGCATGCCGATGTCGAGCACGACGAGATCGGGTGCGCGCCGTTCGATCGCCTGCAGGGCGGCGGCGCCGTCGGATACCGAAACCGTCTTCATCCCCGCCTTTTCCAGCGCGAAGCAGATGATCTCGCGGATGTGCGGATCGTCGTCGGCGACGAGGATGTTATGCGGCATCGATCAGCGGCTCGGCACGTAGGGTTCAGAAACGGCGGGATTTGCGAGAACGCCGTTCCTGTCGAGATAGCGCAGAAGCCGCCAGTCGCGAAAGCTCCAGGCGCGCCAGTTTCTCTGTATGGTGCGATAGTGGGCCTCGGTCATCGCGTCGACGCCGTCGCGGCGGTCGGCGAGGAACACCTTCTGTTGATGGTCGAAAAAGCGATCGAGGGCCGGCAGGGCGCTGGGGCCAAGCGAGCGCACATACCAGAGATCGAGGCTGGTGCCGGGGCCGTTCATTTCGTAGGAATGGTCGACATTGTAGTTGGCAATCAGCGCGGCGAAGTTGATGTACGAGCAGGCATAAAGCGTCGCCGATAACGTCAGAAGATTGGCGGACAGCAGCCACTCGCTGGATTTTCCGAGTGCGATACGGGCGATGATCAGCGCCAGGCCCGCAGCCACCAGCCCCATCCAGACAAAGGCGGCGATGCGCAGATAGGTCAGCGCGTAGATGCCGACATAGAGGTCGAGCCGCAGGATCGAAGAAATGACCAGCACGATGTTCTGCGCCACCCAGGCATAGACCAGACCACGGATCAGCGGATCCCCGGACGTTTCGCTGCCCGGCCGCAGCGCCGCCAGCACGAAGCCCGCGGCAAGCAGCGCGGTCACGATCAAGGGATAGGCGCCGCGATGCGCATAGGCGGCGTAGGTCAGCCCGTCGGGGAGGGCGACGCCGCCCCAGAGATAGGTGGCGTCGAGCGCGGTCTGCATCGCAAACAGGATGTTGAACACGATCAGCGCGCGCAGGATCGCGGCCTTGCCGAAGACGATGTCCTCGATCGTGGTGACGGCCTTTGTCGGCGGCGTCGCAACGGGAGGCACGGTCAGCGCCAAACGCGGCAGGCGACGAAGAATGCGCGGCAGGCGGGGGCGCAGAAAGGCCCAGACACCGGCAAGCACCAGCAGCCAGAAGACCAGCCGTGCCAGCTGGATAAGATCGAGCAGCGCGAACAGGTCGATCAGCGTGAACCAGTATTCGATGACTGGGTTGGCTGCGCCGAACAGGGCCAGGAACACCGCGCCGAGCGCCAGCGGCATCACCCAGACGGCGATGGCCGCCAGCCGGATGCGGCGCCGGCCAAGTCGCCGCGCCGCCTTGCGCCAGCGGAAGAAGTCGCGAATGAGCCGGAACGGCGCGGCGAGCAGGAAGACCGAGAGCTGGCTGGCGATGCGGGCAAGGCTGGAACGCAGCCGTCCGGCAAGCGAAAGCGCGAACACCGCCAGGGCCACAAGAGCGATCGAGACGGACAAGGGGCTGACGTTCTCGACCAGCGGCAGCAGCGCGACGAGCAGGGCGGCGGGCTTGAGCCAGAGCCTGGCGTCGCTGAAGGCCGAAGGATGCACGGCCACGATCGCACCGGCGATCAGGATGGCGAACAGCAAGAAATTGATGCCTGTGGGCTGGCCGTAGAACAGGAAATCCGCCAGCGCGACCAGCAGCACGGCGATGCCGAAGCGGCTGCAGTAACTTGGAGCGAAGAATGCCGTCATGAGCGGATGGTCCTCGCTTGTGTCGCGCGGCCGGCATAGCGCGGCGGCGATCTCGGGACGAAGGGCAGCAGGCACGCCGTCGGGCGAACCTTTGGCGGATCGACGAGCCACCAGCCTTCGCTGCGCAGCCGGTAAGGCAGGGACCAACGGAGTTTTGTTCGCTCTTGCATGCCGCCTGTCTCGCAGGCCGGCAGGGAAGAGACGCGGCGGATTGGAGGAGGTTTTCCGCAATTGCGTGCAGTTTTCGTGCAGGGTCAGGCAATTGCTTCGGTTTGATGCTGCCCCTCGCTCTTCCCGGAATGTTTGCGCTGCCCCTCACCTGCCTGCCGGCATCCTCTCCCCGTATAGTGGCGGGGAGAGGGACGCTGTCATCCGCGGTTTCGCCAATCACCGGCGTCGCAGAAATCGGGCCGGCGCCTGGGCAAGCCCCCTTCTCCCCGTCTAGACGGGGAGAAGTGCCCGGCAGGGCGATGAGGGGCGGCGCCGACTTCGACGATTGGTCCCGTCTCCCAGCTCGTCAGCCATTGCCCTGAGTGCTTGCCTCAGCCTTCCGCAGACGGCATAGATCGAGGATGAATGAAACCTACCGCCCGCGCCGCTCGGTGCTTTACATCCCCGGCTCGAACGACAAGGCGCTGGCCAAGATCGCTTCGCTTGCCTGCGACGCCATCATCATCGACCTCGAAGACGCCGTGGCGCCCGCCGACAAGCTTGCGGCACGGGAAAAGCTGGCGGGCATCCTTGCCAGTCGCCCGAACCGGCGCTGCGAGATGATCGTGCGGGTCAATGCGCTGTCCAGCGAATGGGGCCTCGACGATGTGCTGGCGGCGGCGAAGGTCGAGGCCGACGGCATCCTCTTGCCCAAGGTCGTCAGGCCGCGCGACATCCTCGAGGCCGGCGACGTGCTTGACGACAATTTCGCCCCGGATACGGTCAAGATCTGGGCGATGATCGAGACGCCGAAGGCCTTGCTCAACATCGGCGCGATAGCCGAACTGGGCCGTGACCCGGCCTCGCGGCTCGCTTGTTTCGTTGCCGGAACGAATGATCTGATCAAGGAAACCGGCATCCTGGCCACGCCGGACCGGCGCTATCTCATGCCCTGGCTGATGCAGATGGTGCTGGCCGCGCGCGCCGGTGGTCTCGATATTCTCGACGGCGTCACCAATGATTTTCGCGATTTGGATGCCCTGGCGCGCGAATGCGCGGAAGCCGCCGCCATGGGGTTCGACGGCAAGTCGCTCATCCACCCGGCCCAGATCGAAGCCGCCAACCGTGCCTTTGCGCCGTCACCCGAAGCCGTGGCCGCGGCCCGCGCGGTAAAAGAGGCCTTCGCGCTTGCCGAAAATGCCGGCAAGGGGGTGATCGCGCTGAACGGCAAAATGGTCGAGCGGCTGCATCTGGCGCAGGCCGAAGAACTGCTGGCGAAGGCGGCGGCCATCGGCGCATGATGCCCGCGTAGAGCGCGGGCCATAGGTACTCACGACAGGAACTGAAACATGAAACTCTACCGCTTTCTGTCCGCTCCGGACGACAACACCTTCTGCCACAAGGTGACGGCGGCGTTGAACAAGGGCTGGCACCTGTTCGGCTCGCCGACCTATGCCTACGACAAGAAGACCAAGACCATGCGTTGCGGCCAGGCGGTGGTGAAGGACGTCGATGGCCAGGAATACGGGCCCGACACCAAGCTCAGCGACTGGTAGTCGCTGAGGCGCTCAACATTCGTCATCCTAGGGCGCAGCAGTCGCGAAGCGACGTCGCGGAGGCCCAGGATGACGACGGGATAAGGCGCGCCGCCACGCTCTACTGAAAATTCCGCCCCTTGGGCATGACGCTTTCCGCCTTGCCCGACAAGGTTGCGATGTCCTGTCCGGCCGGCATGTTGCGCGTAGCGGGCGGGCTGGAGCGATCCGGATGCACCGGTCTCGCCGGGTCACTCTTCGGATCGGAGCCTGGTTGGCCAGCAGCCTCCTCCAGCAACGCCGACAGCCAGGGCGTCAGATCCTCGACCTTCTCCGCGACGATATGGATGACACCTGATTCCGACTGCAGCTTGCCGGTGACGCGGATGAAGCGTGCGCCCATGACGATGGGCCGGAAGCGGGTGAAGGTCCTTTCCCAGAAGATGATGTTGGCGACCGAATGCTCGTCCTCCAGCGTCAGGAAAATGGCGTTGCCCTTGCCGGGGCGCTGACGCACCAGGACGAGGCCGGCGACGGACACCCGCCTGCCATCCCGGACGGACGGGAGGCGCGCATTCGGCGTGACGCCGGCGCGGTCCAGCCGCTGGCGCAGGAAGGCCACCGGATGCGCCTTAAGCGACAGGCCGAGCGAGCGGTAATCATGGATGACATGCTCGCCGAGCGGCATTGTCGGCAGCCTCGTCTCGGGCTCGAGGTCGCGCAGGCGGATATCCTTCTGGTCGAACAGCGGCAGTTTTTCGGCCGCACTCTTGCCGTCGAGCGCCCGCACTGCCCACAGTGCCGCGCGGCGGTCGAGGCCGATCGAGCGGAAAGCGTCGGCCTGTGCCAGTTTCTCGATCTCGTCGACATCGAGGCCGGAGCGCAGCCAGACATCCCTGACGGTTTCGTAGCCGGAGCCGCGCCGGTCGACGAACTGCTTCATGCGATCCTCCGACAGGCCCTTGATCTGGCGGAAGCCGAGCCGCACGGCATGGTGGGTGCGGATGACGCCGCGCATCTCGACATGGCGCGCGAGGATGCGGGCGGGATCGAAGGCCGCTTCCTCCAAGGCGCAGTCCCAGCCGGACCAGTTGATATCGACGTCGCGAACCTCGACGCCATGGTCGCTTGCGTCGCGGACGAGCTGGGCCGGCTGGTAAAAACCCATTGGCTGGGAATTCAGGATCGCGGCGCAGAACACGTCGGGATAGAAGGTCTTGAACCAGCAGGAGGCGTAGACCAGCAGCGCGAAGGATGCGGCATGGCTTTCGGGAAAGCCATATTCGCCAAAGCCCTCGATCTGCTTGAAACAGCGCTCGGCGAAATCCTTCTGGTAGCCCCTGCCGGCCATGCCGTCGATCATGCGCTGGCGATAATTACCGATCGTGCCAGTGCGCTTGAAGGTGGCCATGGCGCGGCGCAATTCGTCGGCTTCGCCCGGCCGGAAGCCGCCGGCGACGATGGCGATCTTCATCGCCTGCTCCTGGAACAGCGGCACGCCCAGCGTCTTGCCGAGGATCTTCTCCAGTTCCGGCTTCGGATACTCGGGCTTTTCCTTGCCCTGCCGGCGACGCAGATAGGGATGAACCATGTCGCCCTGGATCGGGCCGGGCCGCACGATCGCCACTTCGATGACGAGGTCATAAAAACTCTTCGGCCGAAGGCGCGGCAGCATCGACATCTGGGCGCGCGATTCGATCTGGAAGACGCCGAGCGTGTCGGCGCGGCAGATCATGTCGTAGACGTCCTTGTGCTCGGGCGGGAGAGTGGCCAGCACATAGGGTTGGCCATACCGGTCCCGCGCGTCCGGATAGTGATCAGTGAGCAGGGTGAAGGCGCGCTTCAGGCAGGTCAGCATGCCGAGCGCCAGCACGTCGACCTTGAGGATCTTCACCGCATCAAGGTCGTCCTTGTCCCATTCGACCATCTTGCGCTCCTCCATCGCCGTCTTGACGATGGGCACGATCTCATCGAGCCGGTCCCTGGTGATAACGAAGCCGCCGACATGCTGGGAGAGATGGCGGGGAAAGCCCATGATCTCGTTGGCATGCTCGATCACCTGCCTGGCCAACGGATCGCTGCGGTCGATGCCGCCGGCGCTCGCCTCCTTCTCGCCGAGCTCCGAGGTCGACCAGCCCCAGATCGAGCTGGACAGGGCACTGCGGACATCCTCGGACAGGCCCATGGCCTTGGCGACCTCGCGCAGCGCCGAGCGGCCGCGATAGCTGATGACGGCGGCGGCCAAAGCGGTGCGCTTGGCGCTGTATTTCTCGTAGATATAGGCGATGACTTCGTCACGCCTTTCATGCTCGAAATCGACGTCGATGTCGGGCGGCTCGTTTCTTTCTTCGGAGATGAAACGTTCGAACAGCGTGTCGATGCGGTCCGGCCCGACTTCGGTGATGCCGATGCAGAAGCAGACGATGGAATTGGCGGCGGAGCCGCGACCCTGGCAGAGGATATGCTGGTTGCGGGCGAATTTGACGATGTCGTGGACGGTCAAGAAGTAGCGCGCGTAATTCAGCCGCTCGATCAGGGCGAGCTCTTCCTCGATGCGCTGCGTCACGGAAGCAGGGACGCCCGCCGGGTAGCGCGTGGCGGCCCCCTCCCTGGCCAATCGTTCGAGCTCGGCCTGCGGCCCAAGACCCGATTCCGTCGGCTCGTCGGGATAGTTGTATTGGAGGTCACTCAGCGAGAAGCTCAGCTCCCCGGCAAAGCGCAGCGTTTCCGCCAGCGCCTGCGGATGCCTGCGAAAGAGCCGGGCCATCTCCAGCGGCGGCTTCAGATGGCGCTCGGCATTGGCCGTCAATTCCAGCCCGACTTCGGCGACGGGTGTATTGAGGCGGATCGCCGTCAGCACGTCCTGCAGCGAGCGGCGTTCGGCGCTATGGTAGAGAACATCGTTGGTCGCCATCAGTGGCACGCCGGTCATGTCAGCCATCGCCGCAGCCTGCTCGATGCGGAAGCGGTCATTGCCACGATAATCCGGCGCAACGGCCAACCGAAATGCCTTGCCGAACCTATCCTTGAGCCGGCTAATCAAGGCAAGGCCGTCTTCGGCACCGGCCTGCAGGTCGGGCAGGATCGCCAGCGACATGAGGTCGCCCCATTCGAGAAGATCGCTTAGGCTGAGCAGCGTCGCGCCCTTCTCGTTTTCGTCGCGCAGATTGGCCTGCGTCAGCATGCGGCACAGATGCCCCCAGCCCTTGCGGTCCTGCGGATAGGCGAGGATGTCCGGCGTGCCGTCGCCAAAGACCAGGCGACAGCCGGGATGATAGGCAAGGCCTTCGACCTTGGCCTGCTGCCAGGCACGCACGACGCCGGCTACCGTGTTGCGGTCGGCCAGCCCGATCGCGGAGAAGCCGAGGTACTTTGCCGCCACCACCAGTTCCTCCGGCTTCGAGGCGCCGCGCAGGAAGGAGAAATTCGACTGGATGCCGAACTCGGCATAGGGGATGGCGGCCAGCGCATTCATGCGAAAACCCCGTGCATGAACCAGCGCGGCGGCACCTCGGAAGCGCCGTAGAGGCCCTGGCGGTAGAGCCAGTAGCGGCGGCCGTCGCTGTCCTCGATGCGGAAATAATCGCGGGTCGGCGCCTCTTCCTCGCCGGGCTGCCGGCGCCACCATTCCGGCGCGATGCGCTCCGGCCCTTCGGCGCGCGCGACGCGATAGAGCGCGCGCCGCCAGCGAAAATTCATCGGCGGTCCCTCCGGCATTTCGGTGGCCGGCACCTCGATCGGCTCGGGCGAACGGAACAGCCGGATCGGCCGCTCCGGCGGGAAGACGGTCGCCGGCGGGGTGTTACGCTGTCTCGGCGGTGCGCGCCTTTGCGGCGCTTCCGAAAAGGGGACGGTGGTGACGGCGCGCTCCGGCAGATGGCTCTCGACGACGACCGGCCTCAGCACCGCGGCTTCGCCAAGGCGGGCGCGGATGCGGTCGGCGAACAGCGCGATGTCGGCGTCGCTATCCTGCGCCTCGCCGGCAAGGTCGGCCTGCTGCATGTCGAAGGCGGCGGCCGACAGCACCGAGAGGCGCACCAGGTCGAAGCCGTAACCGGCATCGATGTCCTGCTCCAGCGCGGCAAGCCTTTCGTGGAACAGTTTTTGGATCAGCACGGGCTCGCGCAGGGGACGCGAGGTGCCGACAGCAATGCGGCTGACGGCGCCGTCGACGCGGAACAGCAGCAGCGCCAGCATCCTGGCGCCCTCGCCACGGCGTTCGAGATCGCTCTTCAGCGCCCGCGCCAAGAGGCCCACCAGCCGTTCTATATCGGCGGTCAGCATGACGGGTTCGGAGAGGTGGCGTTCGACCGACAGCGGCGCCACCGGCAGGCGCGGCGACACCGCCTCGTCGAGGCGGCCAAGCGCCTGGTCGAGGCGCAACAGCAGCGTGGCGCCGAAGCGGCGGGCAAGCGGCGCGCGCGGGGCCGCCATCACCGCGCCCGCCGTGCGCAGGCCGACGCTTTCCAGGCTGGCGCGGATCTCGGGTTCGATGCGAAGTGCTGCCAGCGGCAGGGGTGCGAGAAGCTCTTCCTCCTCGCCGCCAGCAACGATGCGGTCGCCGCAAAAGCGCGCCGCCGCCCAGGCGGCACCGGGCGTCGCGGCCAGCCCGGCGCGGACGTCAAAACCCTGATGGAAAAAGCGCGTGAGAATCTCGTCCAGCATCGTGCGTTCGCCGCCGAACAGATGGGTGCAGCCGGTGACGTCGAGAAACAGGCCGTCGGCGCCGTCGATCGCCACCAGCGGCGTGTAGCGGTCGCACCAGTCGGCGAGGCCTTCGAGCAGGCGGCGGTCGGCCTCCGGATCGGCTTCGACGATGTCGATCGAGGGATGCATGGCGCGCGCATCGGCGATGCCCATGCCGCGCTTCAGGCGCAGCGCCTCAGCCCGCTCGTCGAGGGCTGATATGCGCTGGGCGTTGCGGTCGCGATGGCTGATCACCAGCGGCAAATGATCCGACGGCCGGGAACGCCAGGACCGCCCCAGACGCTGGCGCAGGATGCGTTCGGCGGCCAGATGCGGGAACCACAGCGACAGGATTCGTTGCCCGTTCTCTTTCCTCAAAAGCGTGTTCATCGGGGTTCCACTCCAGTGTGAATTGTCCGGGCAGAGCGGTGCGGCTCTTGCCGATGCTGACGGCGAAGGCGGGGCGGCCGATCGAGCCGGCAAGCGGACCGGCGATGGTGTCGCGGCTGGCCGAGGGTGCGGCCGACACGATGAGGCGCACGGGTGCGGCGGTGGGTTCTGCCTCGCCGGCCTGGCGCAGCAGGAAGACCGGCCGGCCGGCGTTTTGCGCCCGCGCGTGCAGACGCCTTGTCGCGGTGAGATCGAGCCGCTGCGGGCTGCCGCGGATTTCGAGGATGACGGCGGCCAGCGCCGTCATCCGGGCGGCCTCCTCGGCGATCCACAGCGCATCGACGAGTTTTGGCGCCTCGGAGAACAGAAGCTGTTCCGGTTCGATGCCGAACAGGCCATGCAGCCCCCTGGCATAGGGAAAGCCGGCCTCGCGAAAAATCTCCGATGTGCCGATCCAAAGAACCGGCAAATGCGGCTCTTGCCAGAGGATCAGGCTGGTGAGCGACAGGGCAAAGCCGGCGACAGCCCCGGCGTCGCGGGTTTCCAGCCCATGAATTTCGCTCAGTGCCGCCTTCGGCAGGCCGCCGCTGAGCGCTGTATCGAGACGCTCGACACGGGTACGCAGGAACGCATCCGGCAAAGCTGCGGCAACGCCGCGTCGGAGAATTGTGAGTGCGGGCGTGCGTTCGGGCGCGATACCGGCGCTGACATCGGTGTCAGCGCATGCGCCAGGCTGCGCGCCGGCCGGCGCCGCCAGGCGTTCGGGCAGCGTTCCCTCGATCTTTGCGATCTGGCGGCGCAGGGAAAAAACGGTCTCCCGCGCCACGGCGGTCATCGCCATGACGGTCAACTTTCAGCAGCATTGTTCCTGTTATGTTCCTATAGATTCCAGAGGGCGCTAAAAGAGTCAAGCAGAGTCATGGGGAATTTATTCCTCTGCGATTGCGCGCTTAGCGTTGGCCGCCGAAGGCCAGCCGGGCCGCAAGCCCGGCAAAGACGGTTCCCAGCAGGATCTGAGGCGCCCGCTGAAACCGCGTGCGCTTGGACAGTGCCGCACCGATCCGGCTCGCGGTCAGGATGACCAGGCCATTGACCATCAGCCCGATCAGATTGAGGACGGTCGCCAGCACCAGGATCTGCGCAGCCACCGAACCCGCCTGCGGCTGCACGAACTGCGGAAAAAGCGCCAGCACGAACAGCGCCACCTTCGGATTGAGCAAATTGGTCAGCAATCCCTGCCGGAAGATGCGGGTTTGCGAGTAGCGCGGCAGGCCGGCGACCGGTGTCAGCGCCGTGCCGTCGGCACGGAACGCTTTCCAGGCGAGATAGGCGAGGTAGGCCGCGCCGACATAACGCACGATGTCGTAAGCGATGGGAGCAGCAAGGAACAGCTGCGACAGGCCGAAGGCGGCGGCCAGCGCATGGCAGTATGTCCCGGCGGCGATGCCGATATAGGTTGCCAGGCCCGCCGCGCGCCCCTGGCTGGCGCTGCGGGATGCGATCAACAGCATGTCCGGCCCCGGCGTCGCGGTCAAAGCGAGGCAGGCAATGGCGAAAAGTCCGAGTGTGGAAAGGTCCGGCATGAGAGCTCCTGATCCATGGCCGGAACCGACCCGTACGCGATTCCCCGGCGGTAGCAAAGGATCTGAAATACGAATTGCCGCTCATTTGCCTGGACCGGCGTGAAAGCCTATATGCCGGGATCAAAGGACAAAGCATGGCCCGCATCTACAAGACCCGCACCTGGCACGACCAGCTTTCGCCGTCGATGGAGGAGATGGAGTTCCTGGCGCTGGAGGCCTACGCCCATCTGCCGGAGGAATTCCGCAAGCTGACCGGCGAGATCGTCATCCAGATCGCCGACTTCCCGACCGACGAGATCATGGACGATCTGTCGCTGGAGACGCCGTTCGACCTGCTCGGCCTGTTCGAGGGCCGCGGCATCGCCGAGCGCTGGAACCCGCAGACCGGCGAGGGCCCGAACCGCATCACGCTCTACCGCCGCGCCATCCTCGACTACTGGGCGGAAAACGAGGAGACGCTGGGCGACATCGTCACCCATGTGCTGATCCACGAGATCGGCCACCATTTCGGCCTGTCGGACGACGATATGGAGCGAATCGAAGAGGCGGCCGAATAAAGCCCCGCATCCTTGTCGACATTCGCTGGCTTCCACCCTGTGCGGCTCAGGACGGGCCGCTCAGGCGCGGCGGCGCGGGCGGCAGCACATCATCGGCGGAAATCGTCCGCGCCTCCGAGGGCAGCATGATCGGGATGCCGTCGCGAACCGGATAGGCGAGCTTTGCCACCCTGGAGATCAATTCGCCGCGCTCCGGATCCCAAGCCAGCGGCCCCTTGGTCAGCGGGCAGGCCAGCAGCTCCAGCAGCTTCGGATCGACCTTCTTTTCCTCACGCCCTTCCGCCACCATCGTGTCCCCTTCCCAGCGAGTTGCAGACCCCAGGATGTGTTGAGATTCAGGTCAGGCCGAGTCGAAAATGGTGGCTTCCGAGAACCGGAGCGGAGCGTACCTAAAGTACGTGAGCACCGGAAGCGCAGGAAGCCGCCGTTTGCAGGCCGGCATCACCTGAATATCTGCACATCCTACTGAAGACTGGAGCCAAAGTCCTCGTTCTCGCGCGCCAGCGCCATCTCGGTGATGGCGATCAGCGTTTCGGCGCGCGTCTTCAAATCCGCCGCCTCGAGCAGCGCCTGTTTTTCCGCCGGTCCGTAGGGCGCCATCATCGACAGCGCGTTGACCAGCATGGCGTTTTCGGCGCGGCTGACGCTTTCCCAGTCGGCCTCCAGATCATTGGCCTGCAGATAGGCGCGAAACGCCTTGAGCAGCGACGGCCTGTCGACCTCGCCCCCGACCTTGTCCTCGTCGAGATCAGTCAGAAAGGGGGTGATCCGGCACTGGCGAAACGGCGTCTTGGCGGCGGTTTCATGCGCAATGCGGAAGCGGCACACGCCCTGCAGCGAGATCAGGTAGCGGCCATCGCCACTCTCGGCCAGCGAGATGATGCGCCCGGCGCAGCCGACATTGCACAGCTCCGGCTCGCCGTCGTCGCGCAAGGCGCCATCGAGACTGGGCTGGATGATGCCGATCAGCCGCGATCCGGCGATCGCCTCGTCCACCATCTGCAGATAGCGCGGTTCGAAGATGTTGAGCGGCATACGGCCACCGGGCAGAAGCAGCGCACCGGCAAGCGGAAACACGGGGATCGTCGACGGCAGATCCGCGCCACGCCGGTAGTGCGCATTTCCCACCTGCACGTCAGTCCTCCCTTCGCCTCGGCAGTCCCAGAGCGGTTCACCGTTTCACGGAAACGCAGAACCGCTCTATCCACGCAATTCCGGACGGAAAACCGCTACGCACTTTTCCTGGAATTGCTCTAATCTGGCGCGCCGGCCGCCGGCCGCAAGCCCACCAGGCAAAAACAGCTGGCAAAGCGCCTCAGGAAAACAGCAGCGACGACAGTTTGCGCCGCGCCGCGAGCGTCGCCTCGTCGGTCATGCCCCAGGCTTCGAAGAATTTCAGCAGCTGCGCCTTGGCGCCGTCGTCGTTCCAGGTCCGGTCGGCCTTGATGATCGCCAAAAGATTGTCGGCCGCCTGCGTGCGCTCGCCCTTGGCGTTCTGGATCATGGCGAGGTCGAACCGTGCCTGATGATCGTCCGGATTGGCGGCCAGGCGCCGTTCGAACTCGGCCGGATTGCCGAGCGAGGCCGCCTGCGCGGCCAGCGCCATTTTGGTGCGCAGCGCGGCAAGCGCCGGCGCATCCTTCTTGGCTTCCGGCGCGCGGGCCAGCATGGCTTCCGCGCCTTCCGCATCGCCGGCCTCGAACAAAAGCTCCCCCAGCCCGGCGATCGCCTCGATCGTCTCCGGCGCCTGCTCCAGCACAGCATCATAAATATCGGCCGCGGTCTGGATGTCGCCGGCCTCGCGCGCTTCCGCAGCCGCGGCAAGCGCCTCGGCCACTTGCGGGGCGCCGCCAGCCTTGCCGCCGATCTTCTTGATGAACTCGCCGATCTGGCTCTCGGGAATGGCGCCCATGAAGCCGTCCACGGGCTGGCCGTCCTTGAAGGCGATGACTGCCGGTATCGACTGGATGCCGAGCTGGCCGGCGACCGAGGGGTGCTCGTCGATGTTCATCTTGACCAGCTTGACCGCACCGCCGGCGGCTTTGACCGCCTTTTCCAGCAGCGGCGTCAGCTGCTTGCACGGGCCGCACCAGGGCGCCCAGAAATCGACCAGAACCGGCTGCCTGCGCGATTCCTGGACGACATCTACGGCAAAGCCGGCCGTCGTCGTATCCTTGATGACGTCCGCCGGCGCCTGGCCAAGCGCGGCTTTCGCGCGCTCTGCTTCAGTGCCGCCATATTGCACGGTCGTGGCATACTGGCCGGCATTGCTGCCGAATTGGCCGCCGAACGGATTGTTGTCGCTCATGTCGTCGCCCTTCCGGTCGCGCCGCCCACCAGCGGAGGGACGCAACGTCCTTCCTAGAGATCAGTTTTCGCCATCCATGTGGCGATCATGCCGAGACTTTCAAGATAACAGCATCGTGTCCGGTTGCCTCGACGAATTTAACGAGATCGGCGGCAGCTATCGAGGTCGTCGCCTCATTGGTCATCGGATGGGCATTGATGACATCATGCCCCATCAGCTCCTGGTCGAGCACCACCTTGACCCGCCGCTCGGTGTCGTTGATCAGTCCGAAAACCGTGACCGCGCCCGGCGTGACGCCGAGAAGCTCCATCAGCATCTCAGGCTTGCCGAAGGAGACCCGGCTGGCGGCGCCGATCAGCTGGTGGATCTGCTTGAGGTCGACCACAGCCTCCTCGCCGACGCTGACCAGGAAGAAATTGTCCTTCTTGTCCTTGAGGAACAGGTTCTTGGTGTGGCCGCCGGGGATCTCGCCGCGCAGCGCCTGCGAATCGGCGACCGTATAGAGCGGCGGGTGCCGCCGCGTCGAGACAGTGATGCCGAGGTCGGCGAGAAAGGTGAAAAGCTCGGCTTCGGTCTTCGGCATAGGTCTTCTCTTCATCTCCAGCAGGGCCATGCCGTTTACGGCCAATGGTACCCTCCCGGCAAGGCCGTCCTGGAACGGACCGGCGAATCCTCGGTACCGCAAAACGGAGTCGGTCGCACTTGAGAGCTAGGCCAAAAAGCTCGTCATTTCCCTGTTGCAATCGCCGCGCTCTTCAGCCATATAGGCGCGGCTTGCGGCCCTAAAGCCGCGCGAGCGGGTGTAGCTCAGGGGTAGAGCACAACCTTGCCAAGGTTGGGGTCGAGCGTTCGAATCGCTTCACCCGCTCCAGTTTCCTTCAGGAAATCAAGCGTTTAAAGCGGCTGCCGAGAGGCGGCCGTTTTACTTTGGCGCCCGTGTCGCCACCATGTCGCCACCATGTCTGTTTTTGAACAATATTCTGTCCAGCGTCTTGCCTCCGCAAACTCGCGACACTGATTTAGGCCGAGAGCTCACGAAATGTTGCGAATTGTTACGAAAGTTCATGTTCGCACTCAAGCCATTGATTCATATCGTGAATCTTACAGCGACGAAGTTATAGGTTCTTTTAGGACTATCCTCCTATCCGCGCTGTTGCCAACAATCTGAAATCGGTACTTCTATCCCTCGGTGTCATGGAGAAACACTGATGGTGACATCGCAAACGCAACTTACCCGCCACATGCTGCGTACCGAGCACGTCGCTCGAATTACCGGGTTGTCCGCCTCGACACTCACGAAACTCCGCCTCACTGGTGGCGGACCGCACTACATCAAGCTCGGCCGCACGGTTGTGTATGACCCGGCGGACATAGAGGCCTGGCTCAGCGCCAATCGGCGTAGCTCAACTTCTGCTTCTCTGAGAGATCACAGCGGCCCGCCTCATTCTGACGCAAACAGAAAGGCCGGGCGTTCGGCAGAGCGCTCGTAGCTTCCCGCACAACAACTGTGGAGAAATCTTGTTGCCCAAGAAAAGACGTAACTTGCCGCCCTTTTTCACCGAACTTTACCTTCGCGCTTTGGAAAGAAAGAAAGATCAGAAAAAGCCGGGCAAGCCGGCCGTCCTCAACGTTGGCGAACCGTCGGCCGATAATAAAGCGCCGAAGCGAAGCCGCGTTAGACTAACTGATCACAAAGGCCGTCCATCATGAGCGGCCATTGCCGAAACGTAGACCTTCCATGGTTCGGGCAAGCGACAATCGGCTACGACCATATGCTGATTGGAACCGACACCAAATTTGACGACCTTGCGGCTGCGCTGCCCCTGCCTGAACTGAGTCCGGCATTCCACCAATTCCAGTTCTATCAGCATATGGAGAACCCTTACTACTGGTCCGAAATCAACCTAACCTGTTCCCCGGATCACGATGGTTTGTCGGTCTTGCAGCTGTACGAGTCGGCACTGGGCAGCAGATACGCCGCCAAGGAAGTCGAGGTCGCATTGGATATCGCTTGCGAGTCATTCGAACAGGTTGCCTCAACCTTGCTGCGACTGGTTGGGCTTGTATTCAAACACCACCACCGGCGACGCCACATGCGGGTGGCATATGAGAAAGATCAGGAAAGTCCGCCGCCGGGGTGCCTGCCGCTTCCGACATTCTACTTCGAAGATGGGAAATCTGGTGTTTGCCTGAAGCTCTACTCGCGGGAAGTGAAACGGCTGGGCGACCAGTATGGCGGCCATATCGCCAGGATAGAATGGACGCTCAAAGGTCAGGCCATCACCCGTCAACTTGGCATCGCCTCAAGGCGGGTGAGCGACCTTATCAAGGCCGACCTGTTGGACTTCGTTCGGCGGAACCTTGTGGTTGCGGAAACTGATCATGCGCGCTTTGGTGCACTTTTGTTACCAGGGGAGAAACTGAAACGCTTGGCGGCGCGACCGCCCGACTCTCGATACATGCCACGTGGAGTGACTGCGAAAGAGTACTGGTCGCGGCGTGCAAGCTACCTGTACCTGTCCACACGAGCGGCACGAGACGCCGACCTGCTTGGCGGCGAGGAATGGCAACAACGGTATGTCAGGAAAGCCCGGCGCAGATCAGCAAAGAATTGCAGGCAGAGGAACAGGCCCGCCTACCGAACCGGCCGAAACACGGACCCAAGCCGAAGGTCCGTTTCTCAGACTACCAGCTGGGAAAAATCATCAAGAAGCGCCGTATCGTGCTCATACTTTAATAATAGAGAGCCACGATTCACAAAAAGCCTTATCATGCCCTTGCTAATCAGACACTTAGTCAATTTAAGACCGACTACGAACACGCGATAGATGACTTTCTAAGAACGACGGCCTAGGACATGACGCTCACCACAGATCGCCATCACCCACCGACGATTTTTGGTCGTGTGGGCGTCTGGAAATTCCCTTCCAAGGAAAAGAAACATCCACTGGAAGGGATTGTACCCTTCACTTCATGGGAGATTGCCCGGTCTCACATCACGCGCCGAAGCTCGCATTGAAGCATGCTCTTTTCTTACAGGTCAGAAAGAACTGACCGGCTATGGTAGGTAGGCTTGGGGGCTCGGCTGCCCTGTGGCAGCGACAAATGCCCTGACAGGGCGTTCGCTACTCGGCTGCTGCCTTGCAGGGTCAACGGCCCCTTCAAACTGCCTGGCGGGCTTGTATGAGCGCAGCGCCCGCTCGCCTTAGAACAACTCCCGGCGTGTGCTGCGTACCCCAACGGGGGTCTAAGACCATGCAGCGCAAGAAAGCACCAATGGATAGAACCACCAATGCCATGAAGACACACTGTCCGTCATCAGCCTTCGCAGCTTCCACGCTCCGACCTCAATGCCTTGTTGCGCCAACTGAGAGACCTCCACATGCTTACCCGAATGCACGGGGGGAGCACATGGCTGCTCAGCGGGAACACGCCGGCGAACCAACTCTTGGCTAAATCTGGAAACGGCTCGGCTACCCATTTGGATTGTTCTGTTGTCGTGCCAGCGCGGCGAGTGGAATTGCTGCACCGAAAAAACGATCACGCCTGAGGGGGCTTTCACGAACACCGGCGGCAATTCAACGACGCATCACCCCGGTCGTTCGCCTCGTTGATCAAGACCTATGTGCTTGATGCCACATGGCGTCGGGCACCACGACGAGCTTTCCGACGAAAGACTTCCTCATAAAATCTTCTTGGGCACGATGTAGGTTGGACAACCGATAGGTCGCCGCGACGACAGGCCGGAGACGGCCCTGCTCGATAAAGTGAATCACGCGGTCGAACGCATGCCGCGATCCTTGGGACGACCCGTGAAGTTCGAGATGCTTGATGTAGAGGGTTCGCAGGTCGAATTGGACCACCGGCCCTCCGATCGCCCCCGCCGTGGTGTACCGGCCGTGGGGTCGAAGTGCCCTAAGAGCAAGGGTGAAGAACTCGCCGCCTACGACATCGGCAACGACGTCCACGAGTTCGCCTCCGGTCGCCGCCAAGAGTTGCTCGAAGAGGTCGCCTGATCCCCGAGTGATGACCGCCTCGGCTCCGAGCCCAAGTAAGGCTTGCTCTTTGCCGGACGAGACGGCTGCGTATGGAACGGCGCCGCGTGCACGGCAGAGTTGGACGAGGGCCGACCCTACGCCGCCTGACGCGCCGGTGACGAGTACTCGTTCTCCCGCCGAGACCCTGGCCCGGTCGAGCATATGCTCGCCAGTATGATAGGCACAGCAGAAGGTCGACAATTCGACATCAGACATTCGGGTATTGACCTGACGCGCGTTGAGCGCTGGAACTGTCATGTACTCTGCATAGCCGCCATCCCTCCCATGGCCGATATAGTCGATGTCACCGAGATAATCGGGATTGGGTCCATACATGTTGAAGTCGACGAGCACCCGCTCTCCGACACGCGAGGAAGACACGTCAGGCCCGACTGAGACAATGGTGCCTACTGTATCGCAACCCTGAATGCGGGGGAACGGCAGCGGGGGTCCGTCGCGACGCCAGGACGAGGCTGCCGTTGGGTCGGCATCGGAACCGTATGCAGCCTGCCGGACCCATATATCTGTGTTGTTAACGGCGCAGGCCGATACCCTGATCAGCACTTCATCGTCGCCTGGTCGGGGAACTGGATGATTGTCGACATAGACCAACTTGTCCATTTCCCCGTGGCCCGTAAGAATCATGGCCTTCATCACGTCGGGCGTCGCAACAGGCATCGCATCTCCTCCTGCCCTTCTAAGGGTGGCCGTGCGCCCTACGTCACTCTTGCGGCGCAGCCACCAGTATCTTTGCATGGACCGGGTGATCTCGCAGCGTAGCGAGATCGGGGTCAAGCCGGCACCAATCGGACTCGTCCGATCCGAGTGGCCGCAGGTAGTCTGAGAGAAATTGCGCAGCCTTGTCGCTTTCTCCGAGCAGAGCATAAGTGCAGGCTGCATTGAACTTCGTGTTGTGGTCGTCCGGGTCGAGTGCCAAGGCCCGCTCGATCCATTCGCGGGCCCGGTCGGAGACGCCCAGGGCTGCCAGCCCGCAGGCGCCAACCTGCAAAGGAGCGGGATTATTCTTGTCCTCATCGAGTTTGGTGCCGGCACGGTCGACGATGATGTGGGCAACTGCCTTGGCCTCAGCGGTACGGCCCAGAGCCGAGAGGGCCTTCCTGAGGAGGTTGGGTGATCGGAAGTCGTCCGGGTGGAGTGTCACTGACCGTCGGAACAACTCTTCGGCCCGCTCATAGGCCCCGCGCGCAAAGGAGAACCTGGCAACCGCCAAGCAGACCTCGTGCGAATCCGGATCGATCGCAAGGGCACGCTCAAAGGCTACAGCAGCTTCATCTGGCCGACCGGCGAAGAAGAGTGCGTAGCCCTGGGCCGTATGAGCCTCGGCCAGACTTTCGTCCAGGTGGAGTGCGTAGCCGCAGACGCCCAAGATCGTTGCGACCAGGACGTCTTCTCCATGCCAAGACCGCAGATAGACATCGCAATCAGCGATCCCAGCAAAGGCCCGCGCGAACAAGGGGTCATGCTCGACGGCCTGACTGAACAGAAACCGGGCCATGCGGAGGGATTGATGGGTTCGCATGTGTAGCGATTTCCGGCCCTGCAGGTAGAGGTCGTAGGCTACAAGGTCGGTCGTAGGTTTCTGGACGAGCGTGCCCTTCTCGTGAGGCATAAGGCGCACCTTGAGCTGTTCGACAATCTTCCGAGCAATTTCATCCTGGATCTCGAAGATATCGGTAAGGTCGCGGTCATAACGCTCTGCCCACAGGTGGCTTCCGTCGCGGCCGTCGATCAACTGGGCGGTGATCCGGACTCGCGCCCCAGCCTTCCGGACGCTGCCCTCAAGGACGGCGGCCACGTCAAAGCGGCGGCTCACCTCCTGCACATCAACCGCCTTGTTCTTGTACGTGAAGACCGAGTTGCGTGCGATAACGCGAAGGCCGGCTAGTTTGGAGAGATCAGTGATGATGTCCTCGGTGATGCCATCGGAGAAGTATTCCTGTTCCGGGTCGCCGCTCATGTTGTCGAAGGGAAGGACCGCGATCGAAGACTGCTTGTTCCCTGTCGTCGATGTCTCGGATGCGGCCCGAATGGCCAAAGGGGTTTCGACGACGTGGAAAACACGTACGGGACGCTCAATGTTCTTAAGGGTCATGTCTCCCGCGTCCTCAAAGGTCGCATCGGTGCGGTTCCCAACGTGGTCCCGCACCGTGCCCGAGATGGCGATGCCACCTGGCCTTGCGACGCCTTCAATCCGAGTGGCTACGTTTACACCGTCTCCGAAAATGTCGCCGTCCTCGACGAGGATGTCTCCGAGGTTGATGCCAATACGGAAATCGAGACGATGGTCAGCCGCCGCGCCGACATTGCGCAGCCGCATGCCGCTCTGAATCTCCCTGGCGCAGGTCAGCGCGTTCACTATACTCGGAAACTCGACTAGTATGCCGTCGCCAGTTAGCTTGAATATTCGGCCCAGATGCCGAGCGACGCTCTCTTCGATGAGTTCGGTCCTGTGCGCTTTCAATGCGGAAAGTGTCCCGATCTCGTCATTGCCAACGAGGCGGCTGTAGCCGACAACATCCGCGGCCAAGATAGCACTGAGACGGCGTTCCATGATCGTCCCGAATAAGGTTCAGGCGATGGTAGCACATTTTGCGCCCTTGGGCGCTCCTGGCGAGTACACGATGTCTCTCGGGAGTTCGGTCTGACGATGGCACGTCATTGCACGCTGTTGCCAACCGCACCTACCGCAACGGCGCCCTTGCCCTCACTCGTCAACAGTACGATTCGCGCCCGCCAAACCACCTTCTGCGGCGTATTGCGACCACGAACCCAACCCTCAAGTCTTGCCCGGTCAGCGGCCGAGAGCCCTCGCTTGAAGCGTGTGGGAGACACGTCAAGATGCGCGCATCGTTCTTGCATTGTTGGCCTATCGCCCACACTAGCGCTTGAGGGTTCTCTGTGATCGCGACGACCAGTTGCACTGGAGCGTGGCCTATGGAACGTCCCTTCCAAGGAAACGAAACATCCACTGAAAGAGATTGTACCCTTTGTCGTGGGGATTGGCCGATCTCCCACCACGCGCCTGAGCCCACTTTAGAGCATGCTCTTTTCGTCGCGACTTCTGCGCTGCGGAGAGGAACGATACTGCACTGGTGGGCTTGGCGGGCTGTTGGCCTTGTCTTGGGCCGACAAATGAAATTCCGAGTGAAATCAGCTCTGACGGAGGCGACTCGCGCGGTGTGGTAGAGTCCATTTTGGGGCCGCCAAGGCTCATCTCGAAGTCATTTTCGAAGCTTCATCGAAACGGATCCTATCGGGCGTGATTGTGGCGACGACTAAGAAAATGGACAGCCCGCCGCCACCATCGGACGCGATCTGCTTAGCACAGGTGAAGGACGCGCGGACGGGATTTGGAAGGACAATCTTCTCGCACTGAATGAGTGCGGCTGAGACGGCGACACCCTCGTTACTATCGGGGCCTGCGCGGATTGTCGCGGGCCCCATTAGCGGGATTGATCCTCCGCGATTCGCATGAACTCGTGAAGATCCGCGCCAATAGCGCGACTAATCCAAATGAACTCGGCCACATCGAGTCGGCGCTCCACCCAATTCAAACTTCGAGACGAACGTCGGGCGACGACCGAGGCGCTCAGTGACGGACCTGCCGACGAGCAGCCTACAGCCTGCGCCCATCTCCACTCTACCCAATACTCACGACTTCCATTAGCATTCCCTAATGTCCGCTCTCTCGTTCAGCCCCAAGGTCCCTGTGAAGACCAATGCCGGTCACCGACTTCTGATCAGCGACGTACAGGCTGCGTCCAAGGAACTCCTGACATGGACCGAGCGTGGCCCGCACTGGAACCGAGCAGCACGCGTTTGCACCGCCGCCCTGACTGGCAATGCGACTCCGCAGGAGGCCAGGAGGTGCTTCAGGATTGCCGCCATAGAGAATGGTCGCCTCCTTCCCCGCATTGAAGAAGAAAACTGAATACCTATGCCGCCTCTGCCACCTTCGTCGGTCGCCGTTTTTTCCTGGCACTATGGTTGATTACGATGTTGGCCGTGCGGACGAACGACAAGACGGGCCCAACGGCCGCCGGCTGGCATATCCATAGGCCCTTCGCGCATCTTTGCTAATTTGCCAAAATGGCCATGGTCCGAGGCGATAAATCGGATGAACCCCGAGTCAAATCCGGTTGAGACAGAACGCTTGCGTCTGGCGCGGTAAACCCGTCAACGGCCGCAGGCATCTGCGCGGCGAGGAAGGCTTGCGACACGCCTC
Source organism: Mesorhizobium sp. CNPSo 4689 (assembly GCF_057784325.1). Lineage (NCBI taxonomy): Bacteria > Pseudomonadati > Pseudomonadota > Alphaproteobacteria > Hyphomicrobiales > Phyllobacteriaceae > Mesorhizobium > Mesorhizobium sp. CNPSo 4689. Next base: position 29,979 of record NZ_JBWLUZ010000032.1, on the reverse strand, counting down.
GCCGCAGGATTTCCGGGAGGTATCGGTGGCACAGGCCACTGGGCCATTTGGTCACGTCCTCACGATCCTCAGCCTCGAAGAACCCCATGGATCAGGACCAAATAGACGACCGGGGCAACGAGCAACCAGCAGATGGCCATTCCGATAACCACGGCAATGCCCAAGCGCTCCGCTCGCCTGGAGATGTCAGCGAAATCAGCCTCACTTGGGATGAGATCAAGGATGGAGCACTCACTGGCGCCAGGGGTATGATTGTCGTTTGCAGGTTGGCATGCGGCATCAACGTTTTGATTGCGCGACGAGATATGGTTCACACTTCGGCCTCGTTAAATCGGTGCCCGCCGCCGGGGGACAACAGCGGGCACCGCGGTTAACCGCCGATGAAGGGACTTCATACTCGGCAGTCCATTCCAATGTCTTGGCGAGGCATCGGTTTCCACCCTCAGGCCTTTGCCGCTGAAGCTGAGACTTCAGTCGGACCCTCATAGGACCGTAGCCCACAGGCGGAACGAATGGCCTTCAGGCGCCGTTTGCATCCGGTCTCAGGAACCTTTCATGCGCGAGCCGCTTTGTGTGCATGTCCAAAGCCGTCGAACCCCCCTTATTGCCAAAGGGTAGCCCAGATCGGGAGGCCAACTGCGAAGTCGCCATGGAAGCGGCATTCGCAGCGCTGGTGACTGCCTCAGAAGCGCAAGGCTGGACGCCGCGCGAGACGGCTGCATCCTTGCTGAAAATCGCTACGGAGCATGCCCGGCAGTTCAGGCTTGCGCCGGCTGAACCGCCAAGGTGGCAAACGCGAAGAGGTATATTGATCGCGTGTGCCGCGCTCGTGTTTTTGCTGTGTGCCGCCACCGTTTGGTGGATGCTTAGGTGAAATCGGAACAAATGGGATCGACGCCGGTTAACAATCGAAGGGACTGCGACGAGTGCGGGAAAATGGTTGATCTCTTGAACTTGGAATTGGCTAAGGCGAGACAGCGCGTGAAACGAGCCGAGAACTCTCTGAAGCGCGCGAATGAGTTGCTGGACGAGGATTGCGGCGTCGGAATCAACATCGCGTTGTGCAGCCGGATAAGGTCCGAGCAAAGGCGTGTGGTCGAGGCGAGGGAACGCCTGACGAAGATCGATCCCGTCAGCATTGACAGCGTCCGCGCGGGTTGAACCATCCGGTCGCCCAGGGGGCGACTGGCCCCAACCGGCCTGGCTGCCTCGACGCCCGGTGAAACTCTCCGTCTTTGTCGGCATGTTCGTCGACGACGGCAGTCTGGCGCGGCTGGCGCTGGTCCTGATTGCCGCGATCACCGCGGCGGTAAAGCTGCTGGCCTTGCCGCCGCTCGTCGGCGTCCTGGTGCTGGTCGGCTGCCTGGCCATCCTGCTGCACAGCGTTCGCCGCGCCGCGGAGCACAAGCCAATGATCACTGATCAATAGAGGGTGAAAAACACCGGCAGCATGGCGCATCTGTCACGCTCGAGGATCGCCATCCCGGTCGACGGTCGCTTTCCCCGAGCGCCGATCACTCAAAGCATGTCGTCGAGGCTCCAGTGATTGTTCCAGCGGGCATCGATCTCGTCGTCGACATTCTGGTAGCGGATATCGGTCGAAAGGCGGATGCGCCTGTCGGCGCTTCGATTGGTCGTCGAAGCGTGGATCATGAACGGTGAGTGCAGAACCACGTCGCCGGCCTCGTAGTCGGCGACCAGCCATCGCGTGTCGAAGCGCTCGGCCATGTCGGGAAGATCCTTGGACACCCAGCCGCCCTCGGTCATGTTGCGATTGAAGGCGCTGATCCGCTCCTGCGGCGCCAGAGCGGCATTGTCCTTTTCGAAGCGGGCCTCCATCGCCGTCCCGATCGCATGGGAGCCTTCCAGATAGGCAAGGCCGCCCATCTCGACCGGCGTATCGCCGATCGGTATCCAGGCGGTCACCACGCGGCTCGTGCCGCCGCGCAGATAGACCAGATCGTAGTGCGCCGGGGTTGCGGCCGGCGTTCCGGGCTGCGTGAACCGCATGAGCTTGCGCTTGTGCAGATAGGACAGACCGCCGAGGAATTGGTCCATGAAGCCGGAAAGGCGCGGCTGGGCGCAAAAACCTTCATAGGTGGCCGAGCGCACCAGTGACATCAGCCGACGGTCGGCGAGGCCCTTGTCGAGCATGCCGTCGGCCGCGTTGCCCAAGGCAGGTTCCGAGCCGGGCTCGATCAGCCCGGCATCGCCGAGGTGGGAAAAAACCCAGCCGCGAAAATCGATGACATCGGCCCGGTTGAGAAAACCCTTCAGCCAGACATAGCCGTTTGCCTCGTAGAGTGCGCGGATTGCCGCGACGCCGACACAAGGATCGGTCGGCACGAGATGGCCGAGTCGATCGGGCGCGCTTCGACAGCGTCTTGCCATTGGCGACGAGATTGGCCGGCGCGACGGCTCGAGATCCGAACATCTAGAGGACGGAATAGCCGGCGCTCGCACGCTCGCGCCTAAAATCCGATGGCGACATGCCGGCCAGCTTGCGGAACGACTTGTTGAAGGCGCTCAGCGAACCGAAGCCCGAGTCCATGGCAACGCGCAGCACATTGGCGTCTTCATGCATCAGCAGCGCCTGGGCGTAGCTCAGCCGCAGCAGGTTGACATATTCGTTGAGCGTCATGCCGGTCGACTTCTTGAAGATGCTCATGGCGTATTTCGGATGGATGTCCGCCGCCCCGGCGATGTTCACGCAGTCGATCTCGTAGAGGAAGTTTTCGGCGATGAAGTCGCACATGCGCCCGACATTGCGCGAGGATTGCTGGTCGAAGGGGCTGCCGGCGGCCTGCCCGGCTGGGTGTTCGGGCACCAGCCGGTAGGGCTCGAACCGCATCCGCTCCAGCCTGAGCAGCAGCTCGTTCACCGCGTGCTCGGCCTTTGCCGGATCGCCCGAGCGGACATAGCGGTTCCAGCGCTCGAAATTGTCGTCGTCCGACCGGTCGGTCGCATCGCTCACCAAGGTAGCACCCGTCATCAGCCGGTGCCGGACATCGGTCGGCAGATGCAGCCGGAAGAAATGCACCAGCGGCAGATGCGCGCCGGCATAGATGGCATCGTCGCTAAGATCGTCCATCTGGTGCGGCAGGCCGCCCCAGAACAGGCACATCTCGCCGGCCGACAGCGAAATCTCATGGTCGTTCATGCGGTAGTGCACGCTGCCGCGGACGATGAAATTCACCTCGACCTGGGCATGCCAATGCGGTTTGAGCATCACCAGGGGTTCTGTGTGGAACATCTGCAGCAGCAGCGGCAGGCCCTCCACGCTGCTGGCGCCAGGCTGATAAAATGGCCTTTCCGGCATCTTACTTTCCGCCAATTTCTTATTCCCTTTGTCGGGGACAAGCCTTCCGCGCTGCCTAATGTAGCCACGCTCACCAAAAGAGAGCAAATGAAATGGGAGGATTTCAATGCGCACCATACTGACCTGCGCCGCGCTCGCGCTTGCCCTGGGCTCCGGCCCGGCCATGGCGCAATCGGGCGAAATCACGATCTGGAGCTGGAACATCGCGGCTTCGTCGCTGAAAGCCACCGTCGCTGGCTTCAACAAGCAATTCCCCGATATCAAGGTGACCGTCGAGGACCTCGGCAACCAGCCGACCTATGACAAGTCGATCGCCGGCTGCGCCGCCGGCGGCGTCGGCCTGCCGGATATCGTCTCGGTCGAGAATGGCGAGGCCGAGAACTACTGGAGCCAGTTCCCCGACTGCTTCGTCGACCTGCATACGCTCGGCTACACCGCCGAGGACCAGAAGAAATTCCCCGATTTCAAGCGCACCGAGCTCGAAGTGGGCGACAAGGCCTATGCGATGCCGTGGGATTCCGGCCCGGTCGCCGCCTTCTACCGCCGCGACTTCTATGAGAAGGCCGGCGTCGACCCCGCCTCGATCAAGACCTGGGACGATTTCATCTCCGCCGGCAAGAAGATCCAGGCCGCCAATCCGGGCGTGACCATGACCAACGCCGATTTCAACGGCGACACCGAATTCTTCCGCATGATCGCCAACGAACAGGGCTGCGCCTATTTCGCCGCCGACGGGCAGTCGATCACGGTCAACCAGCCCAAATGCGTCGATACCCTGACCAAGATCAAGGAAATGAAGGACGCCGGCATCATGGCGTCGGCCGACTGGGGCACCAAGATCACCAACAACACCGCCGGCACCGTCGCCACCCAGGTCTATGGCGGCTGGTATGAAGGCACCATCCGTACCGAATCGGCCGGTGAAAACGGCAAATGGGGCGTCTATCTTATGCCGAGCCTGACCGCCGACGGCCCGCGCGCCGCCAATCTCGGCGGCTCCTCGCTGGCCATCACGTCAGCCAGCAAGAACAAGGAAGCCGCCTACGCCTACCTGAAATACACGCTGGCGACCAATGAGGGCCAGATCACCATGCTCAGGGATTTCGGCCTGGTGCCGTCGCTGATCTCGGCGCTCGACGACCCCTACGTCTCGCAAGGCCTGCCTTACTGGGGCGGCCAGGCCGTGTGGAAGGACATCCTCGCCACTCTGCCCAAGGTCGTGCCGAGCCGCGGCACGCCGTTCCAGAGCGACGCCGAGATCATCATGCGCGCCGTGCAGACCAAATATCTGGCCGGCGGCTATCCCGACGCCAAGGCGGCGCTCGACGATGCCGCAAGCCAGATCGCCTCGGCGACCGGCCTGCCGATCAAGTGACGAGACGGCGAGCTGAGTGATGCGTCCTGAAGGAATGTCGGCGCTGCCCCTCATCCCCTGCCGGGACCTTCTCCCCGTATAGTGACGGGGAGAAGGGAGATGGCCGCAACGACGCCGCCTTCCTGCGACGGCGGTGATTGGCGAAACCACCGATGACAGCGCCCCTCTCCCCGTCACTATACGGGGAGAGGATGCCGGCAGGCAGGTGAGGGGCCGCGCAAACATCGACGATTGAATACCAGTAACGCCACCTATCGGGCGTGACACAGAAGCAAAAAGGAGGAAACGATGCGCTATCAGAACGCCACGGCCTATCGTTTCCTGGCGCCCTATCTGCTGATCTTCTCGGTCTTCTGGGTCTGGCCGATCATCAGCTCGTTCCTGATCTCCTTCCAGGCGACCCGCACCGTGCCTTGGCGCTGGGCGCCGACCTTCAACTGGGGCCGGCTCATCGGCGACCCGGCCTTCTTCAATGCGCTGAAGAACACGCTGCTCATCCTCGTCATCCAGGTGCCGGTGATGATCTCGCTGGCGATCGTGATGGCGGTGCTCCTGAATTCGCCATTGCTCAAGGCGCGCGGCCTCTACCGCTTTGCCTTCTTCGCCCCGGTCGTGGTCGGCGAGGTCGCGTATTCGGCGGTGTTCCGGCTGATGTTCAACCTCAATTTCGGCATCATCAACAAGCTGCTGAACAGCGTCGGCCTGCCCAGCATCGACTGGTTCTCCAACGTCACGCCGGCGATGGCGCTGATCATGATCGCGGTGACCTGGCGCTGGGCCGGCTACAACGCCATCATCCTGCTCGCCGGCCTGCAATCGATCCCGGATGACGTCTATGAGGCGGCGACGCTGGATCGCGTCAGCAAGGTCAAGCAGTTCTTCTACATCACCCTGCCGCTCTTGAAGCCGATCATCGTCTTTTGCGCCGTGCTGTCGATCATCGGCACGATGCAGCTGTTCACCGAGCCCTTCCTGATCACCGAGCGCGGCGGCCCGGGCGGCGGCACCGAGACGCTCGGCCTGTTGCTCTACCGCCAGGGTTTTCGTTCGCTCAATTTCGGCTATGCCTCGGCCGTCGCCTACACCATGGCGGGGTTGGCGATCGCCATCACGCTGGTGCAGCTCTGGCTGACGAAGGAGCCGAAATGAGCTCGCGTTCGCAGGCAAGGCTCGGCCGCAGCATCGCGCTGCATCTCTTCCTGACGCCGCTGGCGCTGATCTGGCTGTTTCCGCTGTGGATGATGGTGGTGTTTTCGACCATGCCCGACAACGGCATCTTCAGCCCCGGCATCGAGCTTCTGCCGCACGACAATTTCATCGACAATTTCAACAATCTGCAGCGCGACACCAACTTCGTCGGCGCCATCGGCATCTCGGTTTCGGTGGCGGTGACCTACACCTTCCTGTCGGTGCTGCTTACCTCGATGGCCGGCTGGGCACTCGCCCGCTACAATTTCGTCGGCAAGGGCGTGGTCGTCGCCATCATCCTCGGCACCATCACGCTGCCTTATGCGGTGGTGCTGATCCCGCAATTCATCATGGTGGCGCGCGACTTCCAGCTCGCCAACACCTGGGTGGCGCTGATCGTGCCGCCGCTGTTCAATTCGCTCGGCGTGCTGTTCATGCGCCAGAGTTTTTCGATGATGCCGGGCGACCTGTTCGACGCCGCAAGAGTCGAGGGCGTCAAGGAATGGCGCATCTTCCTGTTCGTCGCGCTGCCTTTGGCGCGGCCGATGCTGGCGGCGCTTGCCATCATCCTCTTCCTTGCCTCCTGGAATAATTACCTCTGGCCGCTTTTGATCAACAGCCAGCCCGGCGCGATGACGGCGCCGGTGGCGCTTGGCACGCTGATCGGCCTGACCAAAGTGTCATGGGGCGGCATCATGGCCGGCGCCGTGATGCTGACCGTGCCGATGCTCGTCGTCTTCGTGCTGCTGCAGCGTCATTTCATCGCCGGCATCGCCGCCGGCGCCATCAAATAGGATAGGACGAGATGGCCGCCGTCACGCTTAGCAATGTCGTCAAGCGCTTCGGCGTCTATGAGATCATTCATGGCGCCAACATCGACATCGCCGATGGCGAGTTCGTCGTCTTCGTCGGCCCTTCCGGCTGCGGCAAGTCCACGCTGCTTCGGATGGTCGCCGGGCTGGAGGACATCAGCGGCGGCGAGATCGCCATCGGCGGCAAGGTGATGAACGACGTCGAGGCGGCCGAGCGCGGTATCGCCATGGTGTTCCAGTCCTACGCGCTCTATCCGCACATGACAGTCGAGCAGAATCTGAGCTTCGGCCTCAGGATGAACGGCAACCCGAAGGCCGACACCGAGCGGCGGGTGAAACGGGCCGCCGAGATCCTCTGCATCGACGAACTGATGCAGCGGCGACCGAAGCAATTGTCGGGCGGCCAGCGCCAGCGCGTCGCCATCGGCCGCGCCATCGTGCGCGAGCCGCAGGTGTTCCTGTTCGACGAACCGCTGAGCAATCTCGACGCCGAACTCAGGGTGCAGATGCGGGTCGAGATCTCCAGGCTGCACAAGGAGCTCGGCGTCACCATGATCTATGTGACGCACGACCAGACCGAAGCGATGACGCTGGCCGACCGGATCGTCGTGCTCAAGGCCGGCAATGTCGAGCAGATCGGCGCGCCGCTCGACCTCTATGACGACCCGGCCAACCGCTTCGTCGCCGGCTTCATCGGCTCGCCGAAGATGAATTTCCTGGCCGCGAAGGTGGTCGAGACCGGCGATGGCGCGGCAACGATCGAACTCGTCAACCATGCCGGCGCGCGGCTCAAAAAATCGCTCCAGACCACACCGCCCGCCGTCGGCGCCGATGTCGTGCTTGGCGTCCGACCGGAGCATTTCTTCGATGCCGGGCAAGGCGATTGCGACATCGCCGTCAAGGCCGATGTCGCCGAGCACCTGGGATCGGTGAGCTACGTCTACGCCGATGCCGGGGACACGGAACTGATCATCGAGCGGGAGGCATCGCGGCATCGGGCGAGCGGCGACCATCTGGTGGTGTCGATCAGGGCCGGCAAGGCGCTGCTCTTCGACACCAAGGGCGCACGCATTCGCTAGGCGCCAGGACCTTTCTTTGCCTGACCCGACGCGTCGAGGCGACCCCAAGGAGATTTGAAATGAGTTCCGAAGCCAGAAAAATTCGTTGGGGCATTCTTGGGCCCGGCAGCATCGCAAAATCCTTTGCCGGCGGCGTGGCGCAATCGCGCACCGGTACGGTTGTTGCGCTCGGCGCCCGCAACCCCGGCAAAGCGGGCCTTGCCGAGACCTTCCCCGGTGCCCGCATCCTCGACGGCTATGATGCGCTGCTCAATGACGCGGAGGTCGACGCCGTCTACATTTCGATACCGCACCCCGGTCATGCCGAATGGGCGATCAAGGCCGCCGAAGCCGGCAAACATGTGCTGTGCGAAAAGCCGCTGGCGCTGACCGCCTTCGAGGCCGACGCGATGATCCATGCGGCGCGAAAGGCCGGCACGTTCCTCGGCGAAGCCTTCATGTACCGGCTGCATCCGCAGACGCTGCAGCTGGTGGAATTGATCAAGTCGGGTGCGATCGGCGACGTCCGCATGATCAAGTCCAGCTTCGGCTTCGCCATGCCCGGCTTCATGCCGGAGCACCGGCTCTACGCCAACGACCTCGCCGGCGGCGGCATACTGGATGTCGGCGGCTATCCCGCCTCCATGGCAAGGCTGATTGCCGGCGCGGCATCCGGAAAACCCTTTGCCGAACCCGACAAGGTGACGGGCGCCGCGCATCTCGGCCAGTCCGGTGTCGACGAATGGGCCTCGGCGCTGCTGCATTTCCCCGGCGGCATCGTCGCCGAGATCTCCTGCAGCATCTCGCTGGCGCAGGACAATGTGCTGCGTATCTTCGGCACCAAAGGCCATATCGAGGTGCCGGATTTCTGGTTCGCCGGTGGCAACCGCGACGTCGGGCCGGGCAGGATCGACCTGATCCGGCCCGACGGGACCCGCGAAACCATCAGCGTCAACGAAACCCGCCATGTCTACTCCTTCGAGGTCGACGGTGCCGGCGACGCGATCCTTGCCGGCAACCAGGAATTCGCCTGGCCGGGCATGGGCTGGTCCGACAGCCTCGGCACGCTGCGCGTGCTCGACAGATGGCGGGCGGCTGTGGGCATCGAATACGAGATCGAAAAGCCGGCAAAACGCATCAACACGATTTCGGGCCGGCCGCTACGCACCGATGGCACCAGCATCCCGAAGCGCCAGATCCCCGGTCTGCCGCGACCGGCCTCGTGCCTGGCGCTCGGCTTCGAGGATTTCCGTACGTTTTCCTCGGGCTCGATCCTGCTCGATGCCTTCTTCGAGGCCGGCGGCAATCTGTTCGACACCGGCTATGTCTATGGCGGCGGCTACACCGAGGCGCTGCTCGGTCAATGGCTGAGGAGCCGCGGCGTACGCGAGCAGTCGGTCGTCATCGGCAAGGGCGCGCATTCGCCGCTCTGCTATCCCGATGTCATCGGCAAGCAGCTTGCCCAGACGCTCGACCGGCTGCAGACCGATCATGTCGACATCTATTTCATGCACCGCGACAATCCGGACGTGCCGGTCGGCGAGTTCGTCGACGCCATGGACGCGGAGGTCAAGGCCGGCCGCATCCGCGGTCCGTTCGGCGGTTCGAACTGGACGATGGCGCGCATGAACGAGGCGATTGCCTATGCCGAGCGGACCGGCAAGCAGAAGCCCGGCGCGCTCTCCAACAATTTCTCGCTGGCCGAGATGCTGGAGCCGATCTGGGCCGGCTGCGTCACCTCCTCGACAGACCAGTGGAAGGCCTGGCTGACCGCCCGCCAGATGCCGAACTTCGCCTGGTCGAGCCAGGGCCGCGGCTTCTTCACCGACCGTGCCGGGCGCGACAAGCGCGACAATGAGGAACTGGTGCGGGTCTGGTATTCGGACCGGAATTTCGGCCGCCGCGACCGCGCCATCGAACTGGCGAACAGATTGGGCAAGAGCCCGATCCATGTCGCGCTCGCCTATGTGCTGGCGCAGCCCTTTCCGTCCGTCCCGCTGATCGGCCCGCGCACGCTGGACGAACTGGAGGACAGTTTGCAGGCGCTGGATATCAAGCTGTCGGCGGAGGATGTGGCGTGGCTGGACAGTGGGCCGGAAAGGCGCAGGGCGTAGCAGTCAATCAGGCGAGGCAACAAACGCCTCATTCCTTCGCGCCCCCCTCTGGCCTGCCGGCCATCTCCCCCACAAGGAGGGAGATCGGATGTCACGCCGGCTTTCGCCAATCTCCAAGGTTGCAAAAGGAGAGCCGGCGCCGAAGCTGCCAATCTCCCCCCTCGTGGGGGAGATGTCCGGCAGGACAGAGAGGGGCGCTGTCCCGCCGACGTCTCAAGCCTCCGAGCGCCGCCCTCACCGATCGATCCTAGTCGACAAAATAATCGACGACGAAGTCCGCTCCACCCCGTCCATGGCGCCGATCTGGTCGAGCAGGGAATCCAGATCCCGGATCGACGGGGCGTCGACGATGACGATCATGTCGAAATTGCCGCTCACCGAATGCAGCGTCCTGACCGGCGGCAAAGCCTGCAGGCTGCGCACCACCTTGTCGGCGAGCTTGGGCGTCACGGTGAGCAGCACATGCGCCCGCACCAGGCCTTGCTCATAGTCCGGTGACAGCCTGACACCATAGCCGGCAATGATGCCGCGCTGCTCCAGCCGCTCGATTCGGCTCTGCACGGTGGTGCGCGACACACCGAGCTGGCGCGCCAGTTCGGCGGTCGATGCGCGCACGTTGGCACGCAGCAGGGAAAGCAGGGCCTGTTCGGCATCACTGATCATTTCGACGATTTCCTTCGGCATATTGTTCAAAGAGTGGTTTCGTTCCGAACAATTTCACGCTTCCTTTCGACAGGCAAGCTGCGATTCTACGGCTCGTAGTTGACATTCGGGCGAGGGAACCGGTCATGAAGAAAATTGTTGTCGTCGGCGCCGGAAAGATCGGCTCGACCATTGCCGAGATGCTCGCCGCGACCGGTGACTATCACGTCACCCTCGTCGACCGCGCGGCAGCACAGCTAACCGCGGCCGAACTGCCGGCCACGGTTGCGACGCTGGAGCTCGACATCGCCGCCCCGGGCGCCCTCGAAGCGGCCCTGGTCGGCACATTCGCGGTGCTGAGTGCTGCCCCCTTCCATCTGACCACCCGCATCGCCGAGGCGGCGGCCAGCGCCGGCGTGCACTATCTCGACCTCACCGAGGATGTCGCCAGCACCAGGCGGGTCAAGGAACTGGCTCGCTCCGGCAAGAGCGCCTTCATCCCGCAATGCGGCCTGGCGCCGGGCTTCATCTCGATCGTCGCCAACGATCTCGCCAGCCGCTTCGACACGCTGGAGAGCGTGCGCATGCGCGTCGGCGCCCTGCCGCAATATCCGTCGAATGCGCTGAACTACAATCTGACCTGGAGCACCGACGGCGTCATCAACGAGTATTGCGAGCCTTGCGAGGCGATCGTCGAAGGCGAGTTGATCGAGGTGCCACCGCTAGAAGAGCGCGAGGAATTCTCGCTCGACGGCGTCACCTATGAGGCGTTCAACACCTCGGGCGGGCTGGGCACCTTGGCCGAGACCCTGAAGGGCAAGGTGCGCACGCTGAACTATCGCACCATCCGCTATCCCGGCCACGCCGCGATCATGAAGGCGCTGCTCAACGATCTTGGCCTGCGCCACCGCCGCGACGTGTTGAAGGACATCTTTGAAAGCGCCCTGCCGGCGACGCTGCAGGACGTGGTCATCGTCTTCGTCACTGTCAGCGGGCTCAAAAACGGCCGCCTGCTGCAGGAGACCTATGCCAACAAGATCTACAGCCAACGCGTCGGCCAGACGGTGCGCAGCGCCATCCAGATCACCACGGCGTCCGGCATCTGCGCCGTGCTCGACATGCTGGCCGACGGCAGCCTGCCGGCGACAGGTTTCGTCAAGCAGGAGGACATCGCGCTCGACGTTTTCCTCGCCAACCGTTTTGGTCGCGCCTATGTACAGCACGAAATGGTTAGCCGGCTGGCGAGTTGAGTTGGCACCCTTTCCCTTCTCCCCTTGTGGGAGAAGGGGAGCCACCGCTCCAAATATGCAGCGCCTGCCCGGCGCCTTCAGCGCCGCTTCCCGGAGGTGGCCGACGCCCGCGGCACGTCCACCTCCCTATTTGCGCAGGATCATCGGCCGCCCGAGCAGAAACCGGACAAAGTTTCCCACTGTTCGCGAGGCCTTGGCTGAAGTGTGAGACAGTTGCGGCGGCCTCTCCTTTCGCACGGGCTCCCGCCTTTCGATCTCGATGCCATGTCGACCCACCGTGAAGGACGGCTCCGCGACCGGCTTGCCCCTGAGCACATTGGCGGCATTGTTGTCATGTATCACGATGCACCATTGCGCGCCCTTCGATGCCGCCACGACGGTGTTGAAGCGCGTCGCCATCTTGGCGTGATGGTCGCTATAGACACCTTTCATTTCGGCTGATCGCTTCTCGACCAGGGTGCCGAACGCCGACGTGACATATTCGTGGTGCGTATAGCGGCCGGTCGCCGTGTCGAAATTCTGGCCGTCCGGAAAGGCGATGTAGAGCGGCTGCTGGCTAACCGCGCCTTTTTCGATCTCCCGGCGCGCGTAATAGTCGATCCGCTCCATGAAGCCCGGCGCCAGCGCGTCATCGCTGTCGAGCCGCGTCAGTGACACGAACTCGGCATCCGTATCGCCTTGGACGAACGCGTTGAAGCGAAGACTGTAGGTCTCATGCGCTTCGACGCGGACCGGCCTGACGTCGATGCCGGCCACGCAATTGCAGACGGTCCTGACGTAGTTCTCGTGCGTCTCGGCATCGAAGGCGATCAGGACGGTAAAGTCCTTCAGCGACTGTGCCTCGAGAGAAGGCGCGCAATATCCGTCAAACAACGCCAACCGCTCGACCAACCAAACAGGATCGAGATTGGCGCGACCCTCTCCGTTCCACTGGCTCGGTTTGAAACCGGTGGGGGCGTTGTAGCGAATCGCAATGTATTTCTTCAGTTCCATCGCCACGGAAAGACACCAGTCTGTCCCGTTACGCAATCCGTGAGCGCGGCACGACCGCCGCAGCTAGATATGCAGAGCGTGGCCGAGCGCCTTCAGCGCCGCTTCCTGGAATCCTTCGCCCTGCGTCGGATGGGCGTGGATGGTGCCGGCGATGTCCTCCAGCCGCGCGCCCATTTCCAGCGCCAGGCCAAAGGCCGTCGACAGCTCCGACACGCCCTGCCCGACCGCCTGGATGCCGAGCACCAGATGGTTGTCCGCGCGCGCCACGACGCGGACGAATCCATCCTCGCCGTGCTTGGTCATGGCGCGGCCGTTGGCGGCGAAGGGAAACAGGCCGATCTTGATTTCACCGCCGACGGCCTTCGCCTCCTCCGGCGACAGGCCGGCTGTCAGCAGCTCCGGATCGGTGAAACAGATCGCCGGGATCGCCCGCTTGTCCCAGCTGCGCTTGTGGCCGGCGACGATCTCGGCGACCATTTCGCCCTGCGCCATCGCCCGGTGCGCCAGCATCGGCTCGCCGGTGACGTCGCCGATGGCAAAGATGCCGCGCATCGAGCTGCGGCACTGGTCGTCGATGCGGATGAATTTGCCTGACATATCGAGATCGATCTGCTCGAGGCCCCAGCCTTCGGTCACCGGCTTGCGGCCGACCGTGACCAGGATGGTGTCGGCGGCGATTTTGGCATTCTTGCCGTCTGATGTCTCGACCAGCAGCGCATCGCCCTTGGTCGACAGCCCCTTGGCCTTGGCGCCCGTCATCACCTCGATGCCGAGTTCGGCGAGCCGCTTCACCACCGGCCGGGTCAGCTCGGCATCATACTGCGCCAGCACGCGCGGCAGGGCTTCGACCACGGTCACCGCGGCACCCATCTTGGCGAAGGCGGTGCCGAGCTCCAGCCCGATATAGCCGCCGCCGACCACGGCGAGCTTCTTCGGCACCTCGCCCAGCGCCAGCGCTTCCGTGGACGAAATCACCGGCCCGCCGAACGGCAGGAACGGCAGCTCGACCGGCGCCGAGCCGGTGGCGATCACCACCGCCTCTGCCCGGATCACCTGCGTCCCCATCTCGGTCTCGACCGCGACAGTCTTGCCGTCGCGAAACGTCGCCCACCCTTGCACGGTCTTGACCTTGGCCTTCTTGAGCAGGCCGGCAACGCCACTGTTCAGCCGGCTAACGATGCCGTCCTTCCAGGCGACGGTCCTTGTCAGGTCGAGCTTCGGCGCGCCAACCGAAATGCCGAGCGGGCTTTTGCCGCCGGCCATATGCGCGACCTTCTCGAACTCTTCCGCAGCGTGGATCAGCGCCTTGGACGGGATGCAACCGACATTGAGGCAGGTGCCGCCAGGCTTGCCGGCTTCGACGATCACCGTATCGACACCGAGTTGGCCGGCGCGGATGGCGCACACATAGCCGCCGGGACCGGCGCCGATGACGAGCAGGTTGCAGGAGATTTCTTTCATCTTGGCACCTTGGTTGGTCGTCGCGATGGACAATCCGCTAAGTAGCGATCCTTCGCGCCCCCCTCTGTCCTGCCGGACATCTCCCCCTCAAGGATTAGATGTTGCCGCGCTTTCGCCAATCTCGAAGGTCGCGAGGATGGGCAAGGCGCTGACGCTGCCAATCTCCCCCCTTGAGGGGGAGATGCTTGGTAAGGCAGAGGGGGGTGCTGTCCCGCCGGCATCTCAGTAGATCCCCTCAATCCACAAAAATCAGCGCCGGCGTCTCCAGCAGCGTCTTGATGCGCTGGACGAACACGGCGGCGTCCCAGCCGTCGATGACGCGGTGGTCGAAGCTGGACGACAGGTTCATCATCTTGCGCGGCATGAACTGGGTGCCGTCCCATACCGGCCGCACCATCATCTTGTTGACGCCGATGATCGCCACTTCCGGATGGTTGATGACCGGCGTCGTCGCCACCCCGCCCATGGCGCCGAGCGAGGTGATGGTGATGGTCGAGCCGGACAGCTCGTCACGCGTCGCCGTGCCCGACTTCGCCGCCTCGGCCAGTCGGTGGACCTCGGCGCCACAGTCCCAGATGTCGCGCGCCTCGGCATGCTTGACCACCGGCACCACCAGCCCCGACGGCGTTTGCGCCGCGATGCCGATATGCACGCCGCCATGCTGGTGGATGATGCCGGCCTCGTCGTCGAACAGCGCGTTGAGATTGGGCTGGTCGGCGATCGCCTTGACCATCGCCCGCATCAGGAACGGCAGCAGTGTCAGCTTCGGCCGATCAGCACGCTTCTCCTTGTTGAGCGCGGCGCGCAAGTCCTCGAGCGCGGTGACGTCGATCTCCTCGACATAGGTGATATGCGGGATGCGCGATTTGGCGATCGTCATCTTCTCGGCGATCTTGCGCCGGAGCCCGATGACCTTGACGTCTTCGACGCTGTCGTTGCGGGCGAGACCCGATATCTTCGCGACCTGCGGTCCGCGCGCCAGGAAGGCATCGATGTCCTCATGGCTTATGCGGCCGGCCGGACCACTGCTGGCGACCTGGCGCAGATCGATGCCGGCCTCTCTTGCCCTGAGCCGTATCGCGGGCGAGGCCAGCGGCTTTTCGCCTTCAGCGCGCGGCGCGCCGGAGACCGACAACCGTCCCGTTGCTTTCGGACTGGCCGGCGATGGTGCCGGTTTCGCTTTCGCCTCGTCAGCCTTCGGTGATGCCTTCGGGCTGGGCGGCGCAGCCTCGGGCTTCGGCGTTGCGAGCTTCGCCGGAGGTTCGGCGTTGATGGTTTCTGCTGGCGGGCTGCTCTCCGGCTTCACATTGCCCTCGCCGGCCACTTTCAGCCGCACGATCGGCGAGCCGATCGCTACCGTGTCGCCGATCTCCGCGCCGAGCCACAGGATCTCGCCATCGACGGGTGAGGGAATTTCCACCGTCGCCTTGTCGGTCATGACGGCGGCGAGCACCGTGTCCTCGCGCACGAGGTCGCCGACCTTCACATGCCACTCGACCAGTTCGGCCTCGGCGACACCTTCGCCGACATCGGGCAGCTTGATGATATGTTCGCCCATCTCAAGCTCCCATGGTTTCAATCAAGGCGCGGCCGACCCGGGCAGGCCCGGGAAAATAATCCCACTCCTGCGCATGCGGATAGGGCGTGTCCCAGCCGGCGACGCGCGCCACCGGCGCTTCGAGGTGATAGAAGCAATTCTCCTGCACCAGCGCCGAGAGTTCGGCGCCAAAGCCGGAGGTCAGCGTCGCTTCGTGCACGACCACGCAGCGCCCTGTCTTCTTCACCGAGGCGACGATTGTGTCGAGATCGAGCGGCAAGAGTGTCCTCAGATCGATGATCTCCGCGTCGATGCCGGTTTCCTCGGCGGCGGCCTGCGCGACATAGACCATGGTGCCGTAAGCCAGCACGGTAACGGCAGAGCCCGGCCGACGGATGACCGCCTTGCCGAGCGGGACGGTATAGTGGCCGTCGGCGACCTCGCCGAGTTCATGCTTCGACCACGGCGTCACCGGACGGTCGTGATGACCATCGAACGGGCCGTTGTAGAGTCGCTTCGGTTCGAGGAAGATCACCGGATCGGGATCCTCGATCGCCGCGATCAAAAGCCCCTTGGCATCATGCGGGTTCGACGGCACCACCGTCTTCAGCCCGGACACATGCGTGAACAGCGCTTCCGGGCTCTGGCTGTGGGTCTGGCCGCCAAAAATGCCGCCGCCGGTCGGCATGCGCACCACGATCGGACAGGTGAAGTCGCCGTTCGAGCGGTAGCGCAGCCGCGCCGCTTCCTGCGTCAGCTGGTCGTAGGCCGGATACATGTAGTCGGCAAACTGGATCTCGACGCAGGGCTTCAAGCCGTAGGCCGCCATGCCGATGGCAGAGCCGACAATACCGGACTCGTTGATCGGCGCATCGAAGCAGCGGCTCTTGCCGTACTTGGCCTGCAGGCCTTGCGTGCAGCGGAAGACGCCGCCGAAGAAGCCGACATCCTCGCCGAACACGATGACGCGTTCGTCGCGCGCCATCGACACGTCCATGGCATCACGAATGGCCTCGATCATCGTCCGTCTTGGCATGGTCAGACCCCCGCCTGCTGGCGCTGGCGCCTGAGATGCGGCGGCATCTCGGCATAGAGGCCTTCGAACATGTCGCGCGTCGACGGCTTGCCGCCGGCATGCAGCGTGCCGTGGCTCTCGGCTTCCTTCTGCGCCGCGATCACCGTTTCGAGGATTTCGGATTCGGCCTGGGTGTGGCGCTCGTCCGACCAGACGCCCTTGTGGATCAGATGGTTCTTCAGCCGGATGACCGGGTCGCCGAGCGGCCAGGCGTCGGATTCGGCCTTCGGCCGGTAGGCCGACGGATCGTCCGAGCTCGAATGCGCGCCGGCCCGGTAGGTGACATATTCGATCAGCGTCGGCCCGAGATTGGCGCGGGCCCGCTCCGCCGCCCATTTGGCCACGGCATGCACCGCGAGATAGTCATTGCCGTCGACGCGCAGCGCCGGAATGCCGAAGCCGAGACCGCGGGCAGCAAAAGTGCCGGAGCCGCCGCGCGCAATGCCCTGAAAAGTCGAGATCGCCCACTGGTTGTTGACGACGTTGAGAATGACCGGCGCCTTGTAGGTCGAGGCGAACACCAGCGCCGAGTGAAAATCGGACTCGGCCGTCGAACCATCGCCGATCCAGGCGGCGGCGATCTTGGAGTCATTGGAGATTGCCGAGGCCATCGCCCAGCCGACGGCCTGGATGTACTGCGTCGCCAGATTGCCGGAGATCGAGAAGAAGCCGTGCTCCTTCGATGAATACATGATCGGCAGCTGGCGGCCCTTCAGCGGATCGGCCTCGTTGGAATAGATCTGGTTCATCATCGTGACCATCGGATAGCCGTCGGCGATGAGCAGGCCGGCTTGTCTGTAGGTCGGAAAGTTCATGTCGCCGGCGGCGAGCGCCTTGCGGAAGGCGCAGCTCACCGCCTCTTCGCCGAGATGCTGCATGTAGAACGAGGTCTTGCCCTGGCGCTGCGCCATCTGCATGCGCGCATCGAAGCTGCGCAATGTCATCATGTGGCGGAGGCCTTCGAGCAACTCCTCATCGGAAAGCAGGCCGGCCCACGGACCGACCGCCTCGCCATCGCGGTTCAGCACGCGGATGATCGAAAACGCCATGTCGCGGATCGTGCGCGGATCGACATCGATCTCCGGACGCGGCGCCGAACCCGCCTTGGGGATGGGCACGTTGGAGAAGTCAGGCGTCCCGCCCGGCCGCACCTCCGGTTCGGGAACATGGAAGCGCAACATTCCAGCATCG
This sequence comes from Mesorhizobium sp. CNPSo 4689, assembly GCF_057784325.1. Classification (NCBI taxonomy): domain Bacteria; kingdom Pseudomonadati; phylum Pseudomonadota; class Alphaproteobacteria; order Hyphomicrobiales; family Phyllobacteriaceae; genus Mesorhizobium; species Mesorhizobium sp. CNPSo 4689. The sequence continues at coordinate 11,964 of NZ_JBWLUZ010000032.1, read as the reverse complement.
GCCATGACCTTCGTCCTCCAATGTTGCCGGCGCGATATTTGCACATCCTCGCCGCCAGACCAGTGCCAATTCGTCGGGTACGTTTTTTGATTGGCCTGCTGCCACCTGGCCTCAGCCAGGCGACGCCCCCTCGCTGCGGCGTAAAATGACGACAAGCAGCCGAAATTTCCTATCTAACTTCGGCCGCGATGCGCAATTTGGGGCAAGGTTGCGCCGGGTTTCCCGCCAGATACGATAAGTCGCGGATCGAGGAGGCCTCGCGCGGCCTCCCTTCTCCCCTTGTGGGAGAAGGTGTCGCCGAAGGCGACGGATGAGGGGTGTTCCAGGGAACGCCAGCGTCTCACTCCGCTGGAACACCCCTCATCCGTCTCGGCGCTAACGCGCCAATCCACCTTCTCCCACAAGGGGAGAAGGAAAGAGCGGGCGTTCACCCAACGCCCACACCATGCTAACCAAACCCCATGACACAGAAGAAAGCATACGAGGTCGATTCCTGGCTGGCGCGCCCCGACGCCCGTATCTCGATCGTCCTGCTCTACGGTCCCGATCGCGGTCTGGTCGCCGAGCGCGCGAAGGCCTTTGCGGTCAAGACCGGCCTGCCGCTCGACGATCCGTTCTCGGTGGTCAGGCTGGATGGCTCCGAGGTCGACCGCGACGAAGGCCGACTGCTCGACGAGGCCCGCACCGTGCCGATGTTTTCGGATCGGCGCCTGCTCTGGGTCCGCAACGCCAGTGGCCAGAAGGCGCTGGCCGATGACGTCAAGGCGCTGACATCGGAGCCCGCGCCGGATGCGATCATTCTCATCGAGGCGGGCGATCTGAAAAAAGGCGTCGGCCTGCGCGCCGTGGTCGAGGCGGCGGACAATGCCATGGCCCTGCCCTGCTACGCCGACGAGGCCAGGGACATCGATACCGTCATCGACGACGAATTGCGCAAGGCCGGCATGTCGATGACGATGGAGGCCAGACAGGCGCTGCGCCGCAATCTCGGCGGCGACCGGCTGGCCTCGCGCGGCGAGATCGAGAAACTCGTGCTCTACGCCCATGGCCAGAAGGAGATCGGCCTAGATGATGTGAGGGCGATGTCCGGCGACGTCTCCGGCGCCTCCTTCGACGACGCCGTCGATGCTCTGCTTGAGGGCAAGATCGGCGACTTCGACACCGCCTTCACCCGCCATTGCCAGTCCGGCGGCCAGCCCTTTCTGGTGCTGTCGTCGGCGATGCGGCAATTGCAGGCAATGCAATCCATGCGTGGCCAGATGGAGGCAGGCGGCCGCAACGCGGCATCGGTCGTGGCCAGCGCCCGTCCGCCGGTGTTTTTCTCGCGACGCAAGCTGGTGGAAAAGGCACTGGAGCGCTGGAGCGTCGATGCGCTGGGCCGGGCACTGAACCGCCTGCAGGCTGCCGTGCTGCAGACGCGCAGGAGGCCGGACCTGTCCGTTGCGCTGGCGCGGCAGGCGCTCCTTGGTATCGCGGTCGAGAGCGCGAGGCTGGCGCAGCGGTAGGAGAGCGATCCTCCCTTTTCGGCGCCGAGCGCTGCCTCCATTGGTTAATTCATTATCATGGCGCCCACCGGCTGGAAGGTTGGCAGCGCCTGTGGAAAGACCAGCACCGCCGCGCCATAAAGGAGCAGAGCGACACCCGACACCTTTGCGATCCCATCTCCTGACGGGAGGGTCTTTTCCGCAAAGATTAGCAAGGTGACCACGGCCATTGCGGCGACGTTCATGATCCCGAGAGGAAAGAGGGCGAGAAACAAAAGCCAGCAGCAGCCCAGGCAAAAAAGTCCATGCTCCAGGCCCATGCGAACCGCGCCCCAGTAACCATCGCGCCATGAGGTCAGAATGAAGCCAATCGGCGTGCGGCATTTGGCCAGACACAGATCTTTCAGTGGGGAGAGTTGATAGGCGCCGCCAATCATCAGCAGCGCGCCGCCGATACGCGCGGCCGTCGCCGTGGACAATCCCACATGCCGGGCAAGCATCTCCGCACCCGCCGCACCGGCAAAGGCCACAACGCCCATCACGCTCCAAACGAGCATGTACCCGGCCACGAACACCCAGCTCGAGACAAAGGTCTCGCCCCGGCCCTGTTTGCCGGCCTGGACCTGGTGAAACGTCAGGATCATGGGTGCGGCCGTCGGAAACATCATGGCAATCATCATGATCATCCAGACGGCAAGAAACAGCGGCGCCTGCATGCCCATGGTGAGTGAGTACATTTCCATGCGCATGTCCGCGTCCATGCCCATCTGCTGCCAGATGAGCAGGGTCCACGCCGCCGCAGCGATAGCGATCAGCAGTGCGAGAATGATGTTTCGCTGCAACGTCGACGCCATGGACGAGTACGCTCCGTACTGTGCGGCCAACGGCTACTGCTGGCCGGACCAATTGATCGGGGCGTAATGTCCGTTTCGGCGGGAATTGTCCCAGCTCATGCCATGGTCGCTGAATGTACTGCCTTCCGCCCCCATTGCCAGGGCGAGCCAGTCGGGATTGATAGGATGGCCGGTGGCCGCCCACATCTGCCCGTCCTCGCGCATTGTCGGCAGCGGCTCGACCGCCATCTGCATGACGCCCGCAATCTCCGCCGACCGCTTCTTGCCGTCTATCCGATAGCTTATCGGCACCTTCTTGGCGCCGAGATTCGTGCCAATCATGGGTGCCAACACCGCCATAGGGCCACCCGCGGTGCCAGCGAAGATGGCACCTAGCGCCTCTGTTTGCCTGTCATCGGCCCGTTCGTCGATATAGGCGGCGGCCGTCCAATTGCCGTTCGCCATCGGACCCGGCGTGTGAGCAACCATCGCGACACTGAGCCCATCCAATCGAACGTCGCCGTAATTGCCCGTATCGATATGAAAGACCAAGCCGACGTCGCAAACGCCTCTCGTCGGCTTCGATGTCAGCTGCGCGTTGGTGGACAGCAGGCAAGGACATACGACATCGCAGCTACAATTTTCGAAGTAGCTTCCGGACAATTGCCAACGGACTGCCATTTGCACCTCCCACTTGCGTCAGGCGCGTCGGCATATCGCTTTGGCGAGGCAATGCCATTTCACGACTATTGTAGGAATGGCAAATAGCCCTCGCCGCGGCTGGCCGGCACGCTAGGGCAGATAATTTAAGCCATATCTAATTCAGGCTACGCCGTTGCACGGCACTGTCAAGCCGCGAGCGCCAGGGCTGGCGACAGGCGAAAGCGATGGTGCCGGGCATTCTCGCCCTTTGGGTGCTTTTGGGGAGATTGGCAGCTCGACCGTTTTCGCCTGCCGCCAGCGCGGCAAAAGCAGAAGGGCCGGCAGCAAGCCAGCCCTCTATCGTGCTCTCATGCGAATGCCGAACAGCTTCATTGGGTCCGATTTAATCTTAAGCCAAAAGATAATTTGCCGGCTAAATACATTGCTGCCTCAGGCGCCTATCGCTCCTGCTTCAGCCGCCGGCAGAGCTCATCAAGCTGGTCCAGCGTCCGATAATTCACCCGCAGCACGCCGCCGCGTTCCTTGTGCTCGATGGAAACGATCATGCCGATGGTGTCGGTCATCAGCTTTTCCAGCGCCAGCGTGTCGGGATCCTTTTCCGGCGCGCTCGGTGCCGGCTTGGCCTTGGGCGGCGTAGGCCCGGCCGGCATCTGCGCCAGCGCCTCGGCCTGGCGCACCGACAGCCCTCCGTCAACGATGCGCTTGGCGAGTCCGGCCGGATCCTCGGCCGTCACCAGCGTGCGGGCATGCCCCGCCGACAGTTCGCCATCGACCAGCATGTCGCGGATCACGTCGGGCAGCTTCAAGAGCCGCAGCGTGTTGGCGACATGGCTGCGGCTCTTGCCGATCACCTGGCCAAGATCGGCCTGGGTATAGCCATGCTCGTCGATCAATTGCTGATAGCCCTGCGCCTCCTCGACCGGGTTGAGGTCGGTGCGCTGGACGTTTTCAATGATCGCCAGTTCGAGCGCTGTGCGGTCGTTGACGTCGCGTACGATGATCGGGATCTCGGTCAGGCCGGCGCGTTGCGCCGCGCGCCAGCGCCGCTCACCGGCGATGATCTCATAGCGGCCGGCTTGAGTCGGCGACGGTCGCGTCACCACCGGCTGCACCACGCCATGTTCGCGAATCGACTGGGCAAGGTCGGTAAGTTCGGCCTCACCGAAATGGCGGCGCGGATTCTTCGGGTTGGGGCTGACGAATTCGATCGGCACCTTGCCGTCGGCCGCCGGGCTCTGCTTTTCCGGGATCGCCGGACGATCGATTTCGCCGATCAGCGCCGCCAGGCCACGGCCCAGTCTTTTTCTCGAAAGGTCTTCAGTCATAATCTGTCCAGATCGTTACGGTATCGAATCGGCGTCAAAATGGGATCGGTGTCAGGCGGCGCGCAATTTGCGCTCGCGGCGGATCACTTCGGAAGCAAGCTGCAGATAGGCCTGGCTGCCCGAGCATTTGAGGTCGTAGAGGATCGCCGGCTTGCCGTAGGACGGCGCCTCGGAAACGCGGACATTGCGCGGAATGATGGTCTCGTAGACCTTGTCGCCCATATGCTGCCGCACATCCTGCACCACCTGGTTGGCGAGGTTGTTGCGGCCGTCATACATGGTCAGCACGATGCCCTGGATGGTGAGATCCGGATTGATCGAGCGGCGCACCTGCTCGACCGTCTCGAGCAGCTGGCTCAATCCTTCGAGCGCGAAGAACTCGCATTGCAGCGGCACCAGCACCGAATCGGCCGCAGCCATCGAGTTCAGCGTCAAAAGGTTGAGCGACGGCGGGCAATCGATCAGCACATAGCCGAAAGGCGCCGCGCGCTCGGCAGCGGCGCGCAGCGCGTTGCGCAGCCTGAGCACCCGGTCCGGCGCCGAGGCGATCTCCATCTCGATGCCGAGCAGGTCGAGCGTCGACGGCACGATCGACAGGCCTGGCACCGCCGTCGGTATCGCCGCCGCCTCCAGATCGAGCTCGCCGGTCAGCACGTCGTAGGACGAGACGGTGCGATCCTTGCGGTCGATGCCGAGGCCGGTGCTGGCATTGCCTTGCGGGTCGAGGTCGACGATCAGCACCTGTTCGCCGATAGCCGCCAGCGCCGTGGCCAGATTGATGGCGGTGGTGGTCTTGCCGACACCGCCCTTCTGGTTGGCGACGGTGATGATACGCGGTCCAGTTTTCATGGGTCTATGCCAGTAATTCATTGCGGATCGCCGGGCGCAGATTTGACAGTTCGAGGACGACCCCGTGCGGGTCGGTCATGCTCGGATGTTCTACCAGATCGAATGCCCATCGGTGAGTGCTTTCTTCCACCTCGGCTCGGTAATCCCGGCCTTTGTGGAACAGCGCGCAAGCCCCCTTGGTCAGCCAGGGTGCCGAGAGATCAAGCAGGTCCGGCAATGAGGCCAGCGCTCGCGCCGTAACGATTTCCGGTGCGGAAACAAGCGGATAGCTGTCATCGATGCGCCGCGCGATGACCCGCGCCGGCAAACCGAACTGGCCGATGACCGCCTGCAGGAACGACGCTTTCTTGCGATTGCTTTCAACCAGGTCGATCGAAGCCCCTTCGCGTTCGACAAGCAGAAACGCCAGCACCAGGCCAGGAAAACCGCCGCCCGAACCGAGGTCGACCCAACGCTTCGCCTGGGGTGCGATTCGGCCTAGTTGCGCGCTGTCGAGGATGTGGCGGCCCCAGACATCGTCCAGCGTCGATGGCGCCGCAAGGTTGATGCTTCGGTTCCATTTCAGGAAGAGCTGTTCGAACGCGACCAGGCGATCGAATGTTTCACGTGAAACCGGACCCGCGGCCTCTTGCAGGCTTGTCCATGAGGCAGCGCTCACGCGACATCTCTCTGCGCGGCGGCCTCGGCATTGCGGACATGGGCAACGATGATCGCCAGCGCCGCCGGCGTCATGCCCTCCATCCGCTGGGCATCCGCAATCGAGCGCGGCTGACGCACCAGCATCTTCTGCTTCAACTCATTGGAGAGACCGGGCACATTGGCGAAATCGATCGAGGCCGGGATCAGCCGGCTCTCCTCGTGTCGTATCTGGGCGACATCCGCTCGCTGGCGGTCGAGATAGACAGAATATTTCGCTTCCGTTTCGAGACGCTCGGCGGTCTTGACGTCGATTGCGGCGAAGCTGGGTTCGATCCGAGCCAGCCAGGCGATGTCGACGCCGGGATAGGCCAGCAATTCATAGGCGGTGCGGCGGACGCCGTCCCTGTTAATCTCAAGTCCGTGTCGAGCCGCTTCGGTGGGCGTGAAGCTAACGCCTAGCACCAGCTCGCGGGCCTTCTTAAGGTCCAGCATGATGTCGTTAAAGCGATGCATCCGCTCTGGCGACGCGATCCCCAGCCTCTCAGCGAGCGGCGTCAGCCGCTCATCGGCATTGTCTGCCCTGAGCGACAGCCGGAACTCGGCCCGCGAAGTGAACATGCGATAGGGCTCGGCGATGCCGCGGCTGGTCAGATCGTCGACCATCACGCCGATATAGGCTTCGGTGCGGCTGAGCACGACCGGAGCGCCGGCGGACGCCTTGCGCGCCGCGTTGAGGCCGGCGAGCAGCCCCTGAGCGCCGGCTTCTTCATAGCCGGTGGTGCCATTAATCTGCCCGGCAAGGAACAGGCCGCCGATGCGCTTGGTTTCCAACGTCGGCTGCAATTCGCGCGGATCGACATGGTCGTATTCAATCGCATAGCCGGGCTGCAGCATTGTCGCCCGCTCCAGCCCAGGAATGGTCTTCAGAATATCGAGCTGCACGTCTTCCGGCAGCGAGGTCGAGATGCCATTCGGATAGACGGTGTCGTCGTCGAGGCCCTCGGGCTCGAGGAAGATCTGGTGTCCTTCGCGATCGCCGAACTTGACGATCTTGTCCTCGATCGAGGGACAATAGCGCGGCCCCACGCCTTCGATCGAGCCTGAATACATCGCGGAACGGTGCAGGTTGAGGCGAATCAACTCATGCGTCGCAGGTGTCGTGCGCGTGATGCCGCAATGGATCGGCGGGTTCTGGATAGCCTCGGTCATCAGCGAGAACGGGACCGGGTCTTCATCCGCGGCCTGGCTTTCGAGCGACGCCCAGTCGATGGTCCGGCCATCCAGGCGCGGCGGCGTCCCGGTCTTCAGCCGCCCCAACTGGAAGCCCGCGCGGCTCATCGTCGCCGACAGGCCCATGCTGGCCTGCTCGTTCATGCGGCCGGCAACGATTTTCCTCTCGCCGATATGGATCAGCCCGCGTAGGAAGGTGCCGGTGGTCAACACCACCGCGCCGCAGCCCAGCCTGCTTCCATCGGCCAACAGGACGGCCGATACAGCTTCTTTGGCAATCTCGAAATCGAGGACCTCGCCTTCGATCACCTCGAGATTGGCCTGCTCGCGGATCGCCGCCTGCATCGCCAGCCGATAGAGCTTGCGGTCGGCCTGGGTGCGCGGGCCGCGCACGGCGGGCCCCTTGCGGCGGTTGAGCAAGCGGAACTGAATGCCGGCTGCATCAGCGATGCGGCCCATCAGCCCGTCCATGGCATCGATCTCGCGCACCAGATGCCCCTTGCCGAGGCCGCCGATGGCAGGGTTGCAGGACATGACGCCGATCGTGTCGAAACGCAGCGTCACCAGCGCCGTCCTGGCACCGGCGCGCGCAGCCGCACTGGCCGCCTCGCAACCGGCATGGCCGCCGCCCACCACAACCACATCATAGTGATCGTTCATTTTATGATTCCAGATTCTGAAGTTGCCGGAGACATGTCCCCGAGAGCCTCCGCTGTCAAGGTTGCAAGGCGACTTCGTTTCACGTGAAACAATGGAGGATAGGTTAGCTTCGTCATCCTAGGGGCGAAGCAAGGAGCGAAGCGACGCGGCGCAGACCCTAGGATCCTGTGTGTTCGTTCAGTGCTATGTTTGAGGTGGGAAGGAGGCCGAGAGGATCCTGGTCGTCCCTGTTGGGACAGGCCGCGGCATGGCTCGGCCCCTTCCCGGTGTCTCCAAGATCACCAACGCTTCAAAGCCTTCTATGCTGCACTCGCGGCTCGCTCCGGATCAAAGAAACTCGCCATCGTCGCTGTCGCCAGAAAACTTCTGATCACTCTCAACGCCATCATTCGAGACAAAACCGCATTCGCATGAACACAGTTGCCATGCCGTAACATCCGAGCGCCAAACCGGTGAAGGACACATAGCTCCCATCCCTCCGCCGCTGCATCCTTCGCCTGAAGTAACGGCCATGAATCCTCGGGTCGAGCCCGAGGATGACGAACGACAAGGGCACGCCCGTGTTTCACGTGAATCACCCGCCCGCAAACTGTGCCGCAATGTTTCACGTGAGTCATTTACCGATACAGAACTGCGAGAAGATGACATCGAGCAAATCCTCGACATCCACGGCGCCGACGATCCGGCCGAGCCGATCCGCAGCCAGGCGCAGCTCTTCCGCTCGCAACTCTTGTCCGTGCCCTGACAGGGCTGAGGTCAAGAACCCCCTTGTCTCATTTAGCAACTCCACGTGCCTCAATCGCGACGGCAGGATATCGCCGGCGTTGCCGATTTCCGCAGCCGCGCGGCGGCCGATCTCGTCCAGCAAATCCGCCAACCCGGCGCCGACCCTGGTCGAGATGGCCGCATCGTAGTCCTTCGACCGACTTGCCAGATGGTGGGCCCCGACCAAATCGGCCTTCGTTCCGATCCTTAGCATCGGCGCGTCGGATGGCACCGCCCCCGCGTCGACTGGATCGACCATATCCTCGAGCAACAGCAGCAAATCCGCGCCGCGCGCCTTTGCCCGAGCTTTTTCGATGCCGATCGCCTCCACCTTGCCGGGCGCCGCACGCAATCCCGCCGTATCCGTGATCCTGACCCGCATTCCCTTCAGGTCCAGAACCACTTCAAGCAGGTCGCGCGTCGTACCGGGTTCATCCGTCACGATCGCCGCCTCGCGCCGGGCCAGTGCGTTGAACAGGCTGGACTTGCCGGCATTCGGCGCACCGAGGATGACGACCTCGAACCCGTCGCGGATGATCTCTGCGGCGTGAAAACCGTCGATGTGATGACCGATCTCACCGACCATCGTGCGGACATCCGACCAGACCGCATCCGAAACAGAGCCGGGCACGTCGTCCTCGTCGGCAAAGTCGATCTCGGCCTCGATCATGGCGCGCGCATGGATCAGCCGCCGGCGCCAGCCTGAGTAGAGCTCGCTCTGCGCGCCCTCGGCGTTCTGCACGGCAAAGCGCCGCTGAGCTTCGGTCTCGGCATTGACGAGGTCGGCCAGCGCCTCCGTCTCGACCAGATCGAGTTTGCCGTTGAGAAAGGCGCGGCGTGTGAACTCGCCGGGCTCGGCATGCCGAACGCCGTCGAAGCCGGCGATCGTCTCCAGCATTTTCATGGCCACGGCGCGACCGCCATGAACATGGAATTCGGCGACATCTTCGCCGGTGAAGCTTCCAGGACCCGGGAAAAGTAGAACCAGGCCGTTGTCGATCACCGATCCGTCGTTCGCCCGGAATCTGCGCAGGACCGCGACGCGGTCCTTAACCTTACCGCCAGCAATCGTTTCGACCACGAATCGAGTCTGCGGACCGGAAATGCGGATCACGGCGATGCCGGCGGGCAGGCGTCCGCTGGAAAGCGCAACAATGGACTGAGCTGAAATCATTTGCCCGCTCTACTGAACCGCCCTAACTTTCGATGAACCGCCCCGGCTTCCCAGCAACCGAGCTTGCCCGTTGACCTTGCCTGCCAAAAACCTGCTGGCCGAAGAGGCCAGCCCCTATCTGCAGCAGCATAGCGGCAATCCGGTGCATTGGCGGGCCTGGTCGCCTGCGGCACTCGCCGAAGCCAAGGCCCTCGAGCGGCCGATCCTGCTGTCGATCGGCTACGCCGCCTGCCACTGGTGCCATGTCATGGCGCATGAAAGCTTCGAGAACGACACTGTGGCCGCCGTCATGAACCGGCTGTTCGTCAATATCAAGGTCGATCGCGAAGAGCGGCCCGACATCGACCAGATCTATATGGCGGCGCTGCATGCGATGGGCGAGCAGGGTGGGTGGCCGCTGACCATGTTCCTGACGCCCGACGGCAAGCCGTTCTGGGGCGGCACCTATTTTCCGCGCGATGCCCGCTATGGCCGCCCGGGCTTCATCCAGGTGATGGAGGCAGTCGACAAGGCCTGGCGGGAAAAGCGAGAGAGCCTCGCTCAAAGCGCCGACGGCCTGACCAGCCATGTCGAGGCGCGGCTGGCAGGCGCCCACGGCAAGGCCGTGCTCGACCGCGACACGCTCAGCGACCTCGCCGGCCGCATCGACGGCATGATCGACAGGGAATTGGGCGGGCTGCGCGGTGCGCCGAAATTCCCCAACGCACCGTTCATGCATACGCTCTGGCTGTCCTGGCTTCGCGACGGCACCGCGTCGCATCGTGATGCCGTGCTGCTCAGCCTCGAAAAGATGCTCGCCGGCGGCATCTACGACCATGTCGGCGGCGGCTTGAGCCGCTATTCGACCGATGCCGAGTGGCTGGTGCCGCATTTCGAAAAGATGCTCTATGACAACGCCCAGCTCATCCGCATGTGCAACTGGGCCTATGCCGCAACCGGCAATAATTTGTTCCGGCTACGAATCGAAGACACGGTCGATTGGCTGCTGCGCGAAATGCGCGTCGATGGCGGCGCCTTTGCCGCCAGCCTCGACGCCGACAGCGATGGCGAGGAGGGGCTTTTCTACACCTGGAGCAAGGACGACATCGATTCCGTGCTCGGTGACGATTCTGCTTTGTTTTTCAACCACTTCACGCTTTCCGTCCCGCATGGCTGGGAAGGCAAGCCGATCATCCACCAGACAGAGGCCCAGCAAAGCCTAAGCATCGCCGACCACGACCAGCTGGCCTCGCTCAAGCAAATATTGCTCGCCGCCAGGGAACAACGCGTCAGGCCTGGTCGCGACGGCAAGGCGCTGACCGACTGGAACGGCCTGATGATCGCGGCATTGGCCGAGGCAGGCCGCGCCCTGACCCGCAGCGACTGGATCGACGCGGCGGCGCAGGCTTTCTCCCATATAGCCGGAGCGAGCCACGAAGGCCGTTTGCCGCATTCCATGCTCGGCGGGAAAAAGCTGTTCCCGGCGTTGTCCAGCGACTATGCCGCGATGGCCAATGCGGCGATTTCGCTGTTCGAGACCACCGGCGATCCGAACTATGTCGAGCAAGCCAGGCATTTCATCGCGCAGCTCGACCATTGGCACCAGGACAGTGAAAGCACCGGCTATTACTTGACCGCTTCGGACAGCGGCGACGTGCCGATCCGCATCCGCGGCGATGTGGACGAGGCAATCCCCTCAGCCTCCAGCCAGATCATCGAAGCCCTGGTGCGGCTTTCATCGGTCACGGGCGACCTCGACCTTGGGGAAAAAGCCTGGGCAGCAGCCGAGCACACGATGGGCCGGGCGGCGCAACAGGCCTATGGCCAGGCCGGCATCGTCAACGCCTGCGCCCTGGCGCTGGAGCCGCTGAAGCTGGTCGTCATCGATCCAATAGAGAGTCCAAGCCTCGTTCCGGTTGCGAATCGAAACCCCGATCCGAGGCGGGTTGATATTGTTGTTCAGGTCGGCACGGAAGCGAATCGACCAACATTGCCGGGTGGGGTGCTCCCACCAACCGACAAGCCCGGCGCCTGGCTGTGCACCGGGCAGGTTTGTTTGCCGGTGGTTACGGATCCGGATGAACTGGAACGGTTGTTGCAGCGGCGATAGAGGGGGCGAAGCAGGAGCGAAGCGACGTCGCGGAGACCGTGGGATCTACCTTCGAGCACTGCAGCGGTGGAAGTTTGCTCCGCTGCGTCCTCCGGCTGATGTCGCGGCATGGCAACTGTGTTCATGCGAATGCGGTTTTGTCTCGAATGATGGCGTTGAGAGTGATCAGAAGTTTTCTGGCGACAGCGACGATGGCGAGTTTCTTTGATCCGGAGCGAGCCGCGAGTGCAGCATAGAAGGCTTTGAAGCGTTC